>JAZNHD010000061.1:0-17323 GCA_045576815.1 Eubacteriales bacterium | reverse complement strand
CTGACGAGCAAGAAGAACGTGCTCTCTGGTCTGTGCAAGAGGGCCGTCAGTACCTGCAACAACGAGGATAGCGCCGTCCATCTGAGCAGCACCGGTGATCATGTTCTTAACGTAGTCAGCGTGGCCGGGGCAGTCAACGTGTGCGTAGTGACGTGCATCGGTCTCGTACTCAACGTGTCTGGAGTTGATTGTGATACCACGAGCTCTCTCCTCGGGGCAGTTGTCGATCTGGCTGTAATCAAGGAACTCAGAGCCGTTGATGAGCGAAAGAGTCTTGGTGATTGCAGCAGTAAGGGTGGTCTTACCGTGGTCAACGTGACCGATGGTACCAATGTTTACGTGGGGTTTGGTTTTTTCAAACTTAGCCTTTGCCATTTTAATGTTCTCCTTAAAAATTTTATTTTTTATTTTGTTTTCTATTTATCTTTAACGGCTGCGCCGCAAAGAGTTTTCACAGGGGGAGCTGTGCGCTCCCCTTTTGTCCGACGCAAAAATTACTTTGCGCGAGCCTTAATAATCTCGTCCTGAATGGACTTCGGAACGTCCTGGAAGCCGTCGGGCTCCATTACGTAAACCGCACGTCCCTGCGATCTCGAACGAAGAGCTGTAGCATAACCGAACATCTGAGCGAGCGGCACGTGCGAGTAAACTCTCTGAGTGCCCGGGCCTATCTGCTCCATAGAGTCGATCTGACCGCGGCGGGAGTTAATATCGCCGATGATATCGCCCATATAGTCGTCGGGAGTGGTTACGGAAACCTTCATAATAGGCTCGGTGGGAACGGGGTCCGCCTTACGCATAGCCTCCTTGAATGCCATAGAGCCGGCAATCTTGAACGCCATCTCCGAGGAGTCAACCTCGTGGTAGGAGCCGTCGTAAAGGGTAACCTTTACGTCAACTACGTTGTAGCCCGCAAGCACACCTGCCTGCATAGCGCCCTGAATACCTGCGTCAACTGCGGGAATGTATTCCTTCGGAATAGCACCGCCCGTTACAGCGTTGACAAACTCATAGCCCTTGCCGGTTTCGTTAGGCTCAATAGTGATCTTAACGTGACCGTACTGACCCTTACCGCCGGACTGACGTGCATACTTGGTATCCTGGTCGACCTTCTTGCGAATGGTCTCCTTGTAAGCAACCTGAGGTGCGCCGATATTAGCCTCAACCTTAAACTCACGGAGAAGTCGGTCAACGATAATCTCGAGGTGAAGTTCACCCATTCCCGCGATAATCGTTTGTCCGGTCTCATCATCAGTGTAGGTACGGAAGGTCGGGTCCTCCTCAGCGAGCTTTGCGAGAGCAAGACCCATCTTCTCCTGGCCTGCCTTCGTCTTAGGCTCGATAGCCTGACGGATAACCGGCTCGGGGAATACCATGGACTCGAGGATAATGGGGTGCTTCTCATCGCAGAAGGTGTCACCCGTCGTGGTGTTCTTTACACCTACAACAGCGGCAATGTCACCTGCGTAGCACACGTCAATATCTGCTCTCTCGTTTGCGTGCATCTGAAGAATTCTACCGAATCTCTCGTCAGCGTCCTTGGTGGAATTGTAAACCGCAGTACCCTTCTGAACTGCGCCGGAGTACACTCTGAAGAAGCAGAGCTTACCGACGAAGGGGTCGGTCATAATCTTGAATGCAAGGGCGGAGAAGGGCTCATCATCACTTGCGTGACGGCAGTCCTCTTCACCCGTGTCGGGGTTAACACCCTTAATTGCTTCAATGTCAGTGGGCGCGGGCATATACTCGATAATGTTATCGAGAAGCTTCTGAACGCCCTTGTTCTTATAAGAGGTTCCGCAGCAAACGGGAACTATCTTATTATCAATGGTAGCGCGGCGAAGCGCTGCCTTGAGCTCCTCGGTGGTGATCTCCTCTTCGTTGAAGAACTTGTCCATAAGGTCGTCGTCGGTCTCGCAGATGGACTCAACCATCTTTGCGCGGTACTCCTCAGCAAGCTCCTTCATATCCTCGGGAATCTCCTCAACTCTCATGTCCTTACCAAGGTCGTCGTAATATACGTCAGCCTTCATCTCCATGAGGTCGATGATGCCTCTGAACGAGGACTCTGAACCGATAGGAAGCTGGACCGGCACGCCGTTAGCGTGAAGCCTGTCCTTAATCATCTTAACAACGCGGAAGAAATCCGCACCCATAATGTCCATCTTGTTGATGTATGCCATTCTGGGTACCTTATACTCGTTAGCCTGATGCCATACGGTCTCGGTCTGGGGCTCAACGCCGCCCTTTGCACAAAGAACGGTTACCGAGCCGTCAAGCACTCTGAGAGAGCGCTGAACCTCAACGGTAAAGTCAACGTGGCCGGGGGTGTCGATGATGTTTACACGATACTTATTAGCCTTAGCAGCCTCGGGATCGTTCTGGAACTGGGTGGGGACCCAATAGCAAGTGGTAGCAGCCGAGGTAATGGTGATACCTCTCTCCTGCTCCTGTGCCATCCAGTCCATCGTTGCGGCACCGTCGTGAGTCTCACCTATACGGTGAGTTTTACCGGTATAAAAAAGGATTCTCTCGGTCGTAGTGGTCTTACCGGCATCAATGTGAGCCATGATACCGATATTTCTGGTATGCTCAAGCGAATATTCTCTGGGCATTTGACTTTATCTCCTTCTTTATATCGATTAAAATCTGTAGTGAGCAAACGCCTTGTTTGCCTCTGCCATCTTGTGGGTGTCTTCCTTCTTCTTGAAAGCGCCACCCATGCCTGCCTTAGCGTCCATAATCTCGCCGGCAAGTCTCTCTGCCATGGTCTTTTCGCCGCGGCTTCTGGAATAAGAAATTATCCAGCGAAGTCCGAGCGTCTGTCTACGCTCTGCGCGAACCTCCATGGGAACCTGATAGTTAGAACCGCCGACACGGCGAGCCTTAACCTCAAGAACGGGCATAACGTTCTCAAGAGCTGCTACGAATACATCAAGTGCGTTCTCTCCGCTCTTAGCCTCGATTGCCGCAAATGCGTCGTAAACTATTCTCTGAGCTACGCCCTTCTTACCGTCGTACATAATGTTGTTGATGAGCTTGGTTACAAGCTTCGAATTGTAGAGCGGATCAGGCAATACGTCTCTTTTGGAAATTTGACCTCTTCTAGGCACTGTACTTCCCTCCTTCATTAAAATATGATATCATAGGTACTCGAATGCATATTTCTATACAAAACGTAAGTGCTCGTTTGTAATATAGTTGGGTTTAGGAAAATCTAAACAGCTTTAACATCACAGCACGTGAGCACATTTTGAGTCCGAGGCGTACCTCTTAAGCCTTCGGACGCTTTGCTCCGTACTTGGAGCGGCCCTGTTTACGGTTAGCAACACCCTGGGTATCGAGCGTACCGCGGATAATGTGGTAACGCACACCGGGAAGGTCACGAACACGTCCGCCACGGATAAGAACAACCGAGTGCTCCTGAAGGTTGTGACCGATACCGGGGATATAGGAAGTAGCTTCCATACCGTTGGTAAGTCTTACTCTCGCAATCTTACGGAGAGCCGAGTTGGGCTTCTTCGGAGTTACGGTAGTAACCTTGGTGCAAACGCCTCTTCTCTGCGGCGCAGTCTGGTCGATAGCGGTATGCTTAAGTGCATTGAAGCCGCGCTGAAGTGCGGGAGTCTTCGACTTAGTAACCTTATCCTGACGACCGTTCTTTACGAGCTGATTAAAGGTTGGCATTGATTTTCCTCCTTCTTCAAAAAAATGATTTATATAAAGCGGACCCGTCCGCATTATATCACACTTCTGTCAAAAGGGCGCAAAACACCCATATAGACAGTTACAACATATTGTAACACCAAAAAGCAGGTTTGTCAAGAGGTTTTCGAAAATATTTTCTGTTAATATAAATCAAGTTATTTTATTTAAAAACCGAGGAGCTCATATGACAGCTCCTCGGTCAACCGACAACTTTTTAGGCTGTGTTATTTGATTTTCAGTATCCCGTCAAGAACTCTCCTCGAGTTGCTGCGGTCATTAAAGGCAAAGAAGCCTTCTATCCTCTCACTGTAGCACTCCTTTAATTTACAGCCGTTTTCCATATATTCCTTCAAAAGCGATACGGAATCCTCAACATTGTAGACAACCTCGCCAAAGCCGTCTCTTTCATAATCGAAATAGCCCTGTCTGTAGGTATGAGAGCTGAAGAACTCCTCCTTGTCAAAGTGGCAGTATACCACAGGCTTGCGCAGATATGCAAAATCAAACTGGCAGGAAGAAAAGTCGGTAAACAGTAGCGACGCCCTTGAGAAAATATCATTATAAGTCATCTTATCTGCATTTACGTACACGTCGGAATCAAGGTTTTTAAACCGTCCGTCAAAGCACTTCATAAGCGCGTGAGGATAATAACACAGCTTGTATCCGAGGCGCTTAGCAGTATCTACTAGTGTTTTGTCGGTGAGCAGCTCCGAATAAAATTTAAGATATTCGGTTTCCTCAACGTTTTCAACCGGGCTCATCTCGTTCATATTGTTAAAGCAGTACTTTCTCCACGTCGGAAGGAACACCAGAAGCCTTTCTTTTCTGTCTTCCAGCTTATCAAATCTCGGAAGTCCCGTCAGCTTTGTCACTCTTTCACCGCATAAATACGCCGGATTGTACGCAATAGAATCGTATTCTCCCTTCGCAGAGGTAACGAACATATCAAGATCGAAAAGCGCTCTGCTGTATACCATAGACAGATCGTCTTTTATTATTCCGTGCTGCAGGAACACGTTTTTGCATTTATAAAGCACGTCTTTAAGCTGGCTATGGTTGTAAATGGGATGAAGAACCGGCTTTTCAAAATGCGCAGAAATGTTTCTGGTACAGAAAAGATAATAGAATTTAGCCCTCTTACCTCCCGGCTGGAGCACAGGGCCTATTTTCCTTATATTTTTGTAATCTTTGCTTTTTTTGTCTATGAGGAAGTAGGCCTTCACGTTGGGAACGGGATTTTTCCGAATGTACTCGAAAAATGCCTGCCCGTTATCTCCGGCAGAGTCAAGCCTATCCGATACGAACCATATTTCCTTTTTGAAAAACGGCTTAAAAATTTTATAAAGCCTTCTTAGGACATTTGATTTAAAAAACTTTTTATCGCCTTTGCGGGCATCGAGACTCTTTTTGAGAAGGCGCTCTCTTTCCGCAAGGACCGCGCTTGCAGCGGGCTCTATGTAGACGTCGCTATTTGAATTATAGAACACGGCACTGCCGTACGCCTTATAAGAGGACAGCGAAGCGTCGAGGGGGAAGGTTGCCGAAAAAACACAGGCCATCTGCCTGCCGCTCGGCTTATCGTAAAACCTTATATTGATTTTTTCTTTTACTTCTTCATTTGAGACGAAGAATTTAAAAAAGGTCCTGTTGTATACTCTTCCCTCGATTTCTATGACGTGCTTATAGTAAAGCTCGCTTTCCCTTTCTATGCCGTCAACCGTGACAATCAAGTCCTCGTACTTCGTACCGTCGAGTGCATAGAGAGCTGCCGTTATGCTAAAGCCGTCACTCTCTTCATCCAAGAATTGATAGCCGACGTATTTTTTCATCGGAATTTGCTTATATCCGTCTGTCACCTGCTTTTCAAAGGCCGAGCCGGGAACGTATTTCCAAAAGTGACGGGATAGCTCCAGGGTGGTATTGTTCCACGGCTTGACATTGCTTGTGAAATGCAAAAGGCCTATGTTTTCCGCATCCTTAAGATACTGCGCCATTTCCTCGGGCTCAAGATTGAGCATAGGGTCGCTCTTTACGGTGTGATAATGCCAGATGTAATTCCAGCGCCTCGGAAGATATTTAATATTCCCGCGGCACACTATGTTCAGAAGATCCTGATCGGGATATTTGAGAGAGTCTCTTTTCGCAAGCTCCTCGAAAAATTTCCTTTTGATTTCCTGCTCGCGAAATTTAACACAGTCTATGACGAGAACGCCCGAGTTGATATACTCCTCCACGTTCATCTTAAGCGAATCGGTAACATATTCTTTTGCGCGACGGTGCATGACGTCAGTAGCCGCAGCAATAACCTTCCCCTCCAAATCGGTTTCGTAAAGCTCGGAAACGTCGCCCAGGACCACCGTATCGCAGTCAAGATATATAGCCTTTTCGCAGCTGTCAAAAACAGTGGGGATGAGAACACGGTAAAACATTTCCTTGGAGAAATGGAAATTGGTGTACATCAGCTTCAGCTCTTTTTCTATGAAGCGCGTTACGCAAAGAGGTGTAACCGAATAGTTATCCCCCTTAATCGAGCTGAAAAGATCTATGCTTTCATCGCTAAGGTCGGTATGAAAAACCGTGATATCGTAAAAGTAGTCCGAAGATGAGTTTTCCACCAAGGACTTTATCGAAACTCCCGCAAACGGTGCATATTTGTTGTTCGTTGCAAAAACAATCGGGATTCTTTTCTTATTCATTGCACACCTCACAATATTTTTTCAATTTACTATATCACAAACACCGCCGAAAGTCAATAGCACACGGCAAAATATGCTAAGCGCAGCTTGGTTGCGAAAGAGCCTTTGTCAGTGTACTTGACAAATCCGCACGCCAATGCTATAATGATTAAAATAACGCTTTATTTACCGTAGGACAAGCGGTTGCATCTTTAGCGAACGGAGGTAAAAATATGAAATTATCTTTGATAATATGCGTATATAATACCTCTGCCGAGCTGCTTGAGGGTTGCTTGGATTCCATATTCAGCGAGGCAGAAAGCGAGCGTTTTGAGGTAATTTTCATTGACGACGGCTCAACCGTTGACTACTCCGAAACAATTTCAAAGTACCCTGTTAAGTACCGAAAAATCGAGAACCGCGGCCACCTTGGCGCAAGGCTCTACGGAATCTCGGTTGCCGAGGGGGATTACGTCGCGTTCGTCGACAGCGACGATACCGTGTCGCGAAATTACCATGCTCCAATGCTTGAGATTGCAGAAAAAAGCGGCGCCGACATAGTCATAAACGGCTGGGCATTCCACACCGACAGAACGAAGCGTATTTGCCTTTCCGACACTTCGATGAAGGGAAAAATCGACAGCTCGGGCGACAAAAATCTGCTTCTCTTCTCCGCACAGCGCGGTAAGGAGCACTCGTATTACGTTTTTTGGAACAAGATATACAAAAGAGAGCTCCTGAGGAACGCTGTTGAAGAGCTTTCCGCGACAGGAATTTTCAAACAGAGAATAACATTCGGAGAGGACGCACTGATTAACTTTTTCTGCTTTAAGAATGCAAAAAAGGTCAAAAATGTAAACTCGGGTTTGTATTTTTACCGTATTCACAGCGCTCAAACAGTAACAGTCACAGACAAAAGCAAGCTAAAAACTCAAATAGACTGCATGTCAAGAGTGCTTGACACAATGTCCGACTGCATAGGCGGCAATGCCCACGCAAGCGAGATAGAAGAAAACATAAACGCGTGGCGCGCACTTATGTCAAGGTCGCATTTCAGCGCGGCAAGAGCTCAGGGCTATAAGGACCTCTACGGTTATATCAGGGAAAGGTACCGTGTAGGAAGGCTTGATATGCCCACGGCTCAAGACGGCTCGGCTTACGCTGCGGCGGAGCTGCTCGGAGATAATTTCGACGCTATAGACTCAGCGCTTACGGAGCTTTACTATGCAAAAAAGCCGACCTCTGCCCGCTACGAGAAAAAAAGCAAATTTATAAGCCGCACAGTCGCCTTTATCTCGGAGACTCGCGGTGAGACAGTATACAGCAAGAGCGCCGACTTTTCGGTTCCAAGGCGAAAAATCAAGCTGCGCGACCGAGTCATTCACCACCCCGCCGTCTCACGAATAGGACTTCTCCTCTTCAAGAAGGGCTCAAGGCTGCGCGCATTTTTAAAGAAGCATCTCTAAATCTTTCGATAAGAGGGTAAAACATGTTCAAAGCACTAACAAAGCTCAAGGAGCACGGTTTTTTGTTTTCCGAGCTCGTAAAAAGAGATTTCAAAAAAAAGTACAAGCGCACCTATCTCGGTATGGTTTGGAGCGTGCTTTCTCCGCTTTTGACTCTGCTAATTATGCGCCTTGTGTTCACGAGCTTTTTCGGCAGCTCGGTGGAGCACTACACCACCTACCTCTTCTGCGGCAACATCGTATTCTCTTTTTTCAGCGATGCAACAAGCGGCGGAATGGGCTCGCTTATGGGAAACGCCGGCATCTTCTCCAAAATAAACGTCCCGAAATATCTCTTCCTTTTCTCGAGGAACGTTTCATCGCTGATAAACTTCGCTTTGACATTCGTGGTATTTCTTCTCTTCTGCGTGATTGACGGAATTACCTTCAGCTTTACATTCCTCACACTTCTTTTCCCTATTCTTTGCCTGATAATATTCAACTTAGGCGTGGGGCTTATACTTTCAGCCCTGTTCGTTTTCTTCCGCGACGTACAGTATCTTTGGAGCGTATTCACCCAGCTTCTTATGTATATGTCGGCGATATTCTATAACCCCACACAGTTCGGCGAATATGAAAAGCTGTTTCTTCTGAACCCCATTTACGTTTATATCAAGTATTTCAGGCTCGCCGTTATAGACGGTGCGCTTCCGTCTTTCGAGCATCACCTTCTCGCCTTCGGATATGCACTTTTGGCGTTTGGAATAGGCGCTCTGATTTACAAGAAATGCAATCACAAATTCCTATATTATGTATAAAAGGAACAGCATCATGAACGAAAACAACAGACCGATTCTCGCCTGCTACGACGTTTCCATTCGCTATATCACCGGCGACTTCAAGGAAATCGGTATTAAAGAATATTTTCTTCGAAAAATAACGGGGAATTATAAGGTTAACGAATTTTGGGCTGACAGAAACGTCACCTTCTCTATAAACCGCGGCGATATGCTTGGCATCATAGGCACAAACGGCGCAGGAAAATCAACGCTGCTTAAGGCAATATCCGGCATTATGCTGCCAACCGTCGGCAGAGTTGAGTGTAACGGAAAAATTGCGGCACTTCTTGAGCTGGGCTCAGGCTTTGACGGTGACCTTACGGTCAAGGAAAACACCTATCTCCGAGGCGCTATGCTCGGCTACACCCGCGAGTTTATGGATAAGACCTATCGCGAGATTATAGATTTTGCGGAGCTCTCCGAATTTGAGGAGCGGCCCTTCAAGCAGCTCTCATCGGGTATGAAGTCCCGTCTCGCCTTCTCAATAGCCTCACTCGTTAATCCCGATATACTCATTCTTGACGAGGTTCTTTCGGTCGGTGACGGCTCATTCAGGAAAAAGAGTGAGGCAAAGATGAAATCAATCATATCCGGCGGCGCTACCACAATTCTTGTCTCGCATTCAATACCTCAGGTGCGCTCAATGTGTAACAAAATCCTCTGGCTCGACCGCGGCAGACAGGTAGCCTTCGGCTCAGACGTTGAAAAAATATGCGACGCATACGAGAAATTCTTGGCTGACAAGACTCTTCCTGCCGACCTATAATCTTATAAATGAAAAGAGCACTCCGCGGAGTGCTCTTTTGATTATGCCCTGAACTGATAATCGTAAAGCTTTTTGTATTCGCCAAAGAGGGCTATAAGCTCCTCGTGTGTGCCGCGCTCAACTACACCGGTCGAGTCGAGCACCACTATCTCGTCAGCCGCCTTGACGGTCGAGAGCCTGTGCGCAACGACTATGACCGTTCTGCCGCGCGATAGCTCCTCAAGGGCTGACTGTATCTGCATTTCGGTAGCGTTGTCAAGGGCGCTCGTCGCCTCGTCAAGAATAAGCAGCTTCGGGTTCTTTAAGAACACACGTGCGATAGCTATTCTCTGGCGCTGACCGCCCGAGAGCTTAACGCCTCGCTCACCGACGTGTGTGTTATACCCGTCCGGCAGCGTCATAACGAACTCGTGTATATTGGCAGATTTCGCCGCACGGATAACCTCCTCATCGGTAGCATCAGGGCGCGCGTAGGCAATATTCTCACGCACCGTGCCGTCAAAAAGGAAGACGTTCTGTGACACCATACCGATAGAGGAGCGCAGGCTCTCAAGCGTGAGGTCTGATATATCTACCCCGTCAAGCGTAATTTTGCCCTCGTTCACTCTGTAAAAACGCGGTATAAGATTACAAAGTGTAGTTTTGCCGCCGCCGGAAGGTCCTACGAGGGCAAGCGTCTTTCCCGCCTTGACGGTAAGATTAAGGCCCGAAATAACCCGCCTTTCCTCATCGTCACCGTATCCGAAGGAAACGTTATCAAACACTATTTCACCCCGCACGTCATTAATTTGCACCGTACCCGTGTCAATTTCCTCGGGCTCGTCCATAATTTCAACGAAGCGGGAAAAGCCGCTCATACCCTCGGTAAGCTGCTGGAAAAGCGCAACGAAGCGTTGAATGGGATTCAAGAACATAGAAATGTAAAGGATAAACGCCGTAAACTCCGAGGCTGAAATGTCACCGTTATAAAGAAATATACCGCCAACGAAGATAATGACGAGATAAAGCAGGTCGGAGAGAAACTGCATCACCGCGTCAAAGGTGCCCATTGAGCGCATTGCCGAGCATCTGTACTTCGCGAACAGCGCGTTTGATAGGCGGAATCTGTGCATCTCATAGGCCTCAGCCACGTGTGCCTTCGTTTCTCTTACGCCCGTCACAGAGTTTTCAAGCGTGGAATTGATATCCGCCATCTGCCGTCTTGACGCCTTCATCGCACGCGACATATTCCTGCGCGCAAGAAAGGTGAATAGGACTATAAACGGTACGATTGAGAACATAATAAGTGTCAGTGTAAGGTTTATACTCGAAAGCACAACAAACGAGCCGATAAACATAAGCGTCGCAAGAAAGATATTCTCGGGGCCGTGGTGGGCAAGCTCGGAAACGTCAAAGAGGTCGTTCGTAAGACGCGAGAGCAGGTCGCCCGTCTTATGCTCGTCAAAGTAGGAAAAGGGGAGTCTCTCATACTTATCAAAGAGGTCACGCCTCATATCTCTTTGCATTTTTACGCCAACTACGTGACCGTAATACCCCATAATATAAAGTCCAATCGACTTTATAATGTAAACAATTAGTAGCAAAACAGCGCTTGCAGCAAGCGAATCAAGTGTTCCGTTGCCCGTCTCAAAGCCTGCAATTATACTCCTTGCAATGCTCGGGTAAAAAAGGTTGCAGACCGCAACCACCACCGCTGAGAACATGTCTAAAAGAAAGAGCGGCATATGCGGCTTATAATAGCTTATAAATCTTTTAATCATAAAGGCTCGATGCTCCGTATCCGTATTTGTATAGCAGCTTTTTTCTCTCATCCTCACTCGCGTCGGAGGGCAGCATTTTTTCAAGAAGTCTCTCGGCATTTTCCGAAAATGACACCTCACCCGAGGCAATAAGCCCGTCTAGCGTCTCACCGACAGCTCTTGCGGAATAGCCCTTTGAAATAAGGCGGGGGAGTATCACACCTCTGCCTCTCAGCTTTTCATTCGCTTCTCGCAAAACAAGGCGCTTTAGTTGTCTTTTTTCATTAATATATCCAAGGCTCACCATATCAAAGGCAACACCCTCAGCAACCTGACGCGAGTATCCTGCGCGCCTTAGCTTAAGCACGAGAGCGCGCTCAGAGACGTCGGAGATAGAAAGGAGAGAAAGCGCCTTTTTCGTCGCACGGTACCGGCGGTCAGCCTCAGAAATCTCATCAAAAGCAGCATCACACAGCTCCTTACCGCAGGAAAGCTCAAGCGACTCGAAAAGCTCCGTGGGGACGCTGTATCTCTTCGCCTCTCCGTCCTCTCCGATGCCGAGCACTACCCTTCCCTTATCCGACATAGGCCTTGCGTAAATCAGTTTTCTCATATTTAATACCAAGATGGGATAGGACGCCCCGTCCTATCCCGCATTTCTTATATTTCCTCGTCGAAGTCCTTGATTTCAAAATCGTCGTCGTCAAGCACAGCCTCGTCAGAGACCTCACCGCGTGCCATTTTCTCCCGAACGAGTGTCTCGAGCTTTGACATCAGCTCCTTATCCGACTCGATAAACTTGCGTACGTTCTCCTTTCCCTGTCCGAGTCTGTCGCCGTCGTAGTAGAACCATGCTCCGCTCTTCTCGACAATCTCAAGCTGTATTGCCATATCTATAATCTCCGAGGATTTGGAAATACCCGAGCCGTAGAGAATATCGAACTCCGCCGTCTTGAAGGGGGGAGCAACCTTGTTTTTAACAACCTTGCATCTCGTGTGAGAGCCGTAAACCTCCGAGCCGTTCTTAAGCGACTCAACGCGGCGCACGTCAATACGCACAGAAGCATAGAATTTAAGCGCCTTACCGCCCGTCGTTACCTCGGGGTTTCCGTACATTACACCAACCTTTTCACGAAGCTGGTTCGTAAAGATGACGATACAGTTAGACTTTGCGATAGCTCCCGAGAGCTTTCTCATTGCCTGCGACATAAGGCGCGCCTGAACGCCGACGTGAGACGCTCCCATATCACCCTCAATCTCCTGACGGGGCACGAGTGCCGCAACCGAGTCGATAACTATAATATCAATAACACCGGAATTAACGAGCTCCTCTGCAATCTCAAGCGCCTGCTCACCGCAGTCGGGCTGGGAAACGATGAGGTTATTCACGTCAACACCGAGCTTTTTTGCGTAAACCGGGTCAAGCGCGTGCTCCGCGTCAATGAACGCAGCCTCACCGCCCTGCTTTTGCACCTCGGCGATAACGTGAAGAGCGATAGTGGTCTTACCCGAGGACTCCGGGCCGTAAATCTCGGTAATTCTGCCCCGCGGAATACCGCCGATACCGAGTGCAAAGTCGAGAGCGAGCGAGCCCGTCGAAACGGCAGAAACGTTCATCGACGAATTCTCTCCGAGCCTCATTATCGAGCCCTTTCCGCAATCGCGCTCAATACGAGCCATAACGGTTTCTAAAACTGCTTTTTTATCCTGAAGTGCGCCGACCTCTTTTTCCTTGTCGGCCTTTTTTGCCTTTGCTGCCATTTCGGTAGCCTCCTTTTTGCTTTGTGTCTCTATTGTATCAGAGTCCTTGTACGATAAATAGGACTTCTGCTTGTTAACTCAAAAATTTCCGATTTAGAAAAGTCGGATAGCGCCCGCCTTCCTCACATCAAGAGTCATAACCGCACCGTCGCCGAAGACACCGTTCATAAGAGCCGTATAATCACGAACACACTCTACCGGCACGACCGCCTCAATTGTGCCGGCAAAGCCGCCGCCCTGAACGCGATAAGCCCCCCTCTTTCTAAGGAAGCCGTCAGTCAGCGCAAGCGCTACCGAAAGCCCCTGCTCCCTAGGATTTTTAGGCGTGTAAATATTTTGCAAATACTTATAGGACGAGTCGCCCGACTCCCTCATCAGCAATAGAAATTTTTCGGTGTCACCGAAGGAAAGCGCACACCGCGCCGCCTCGGCACGACGGTCCTCTCTTATAAAATGTATCGCGCGCAAAACCGCCCTGTCGCCAAGTTTTTTACGAAGCTCCGGTATTTTACACGTCAGCTCCTCTTCCGAAATTCCACGAAGCGACCCCTTGCCAAAGACGGCCGCAACCTCACGCATCTCGCGCGGCACAGCCGAATACTCATCGTTTAAGTCAGCGTGGCTGCCCCTCGTGTTCACAACGCAAAGCGCATATCCAGCATCCGAAAGAGAGAAATTTATCGCCTCAACGCGCGGCTCTCTCATCGTCTCAAAATCTATAAACACAAACCCGCCCACCGCTGAAGCAAGCTGGTCCATAAGGCCGGAGGGCTTGCCAAAATACACATTCTCTGCATACTGTGCCGCAAGCGCAAGCCTCACCGGCGTAACCGCACCGCCGACATAAAGGTGATTTAATATATTCGCGACCATCACCTCAAACGCCGCAGACGAGGAAAGTCCGCTGCCCGAGAGCACCTCGGTAGAGGTGTAAGCGTCAAAGCCGCCGACATCATAGCCCCACTCACGAAGCTTTGCGATAATGCCGCCGATAAGAGCCGTTGATTTATACCTCACGTAGTTGTCCGCTGACTCCGACTCGGCAACACTCGTTACACACTCGTCCCGCCCCTCAGACTTTAGCCTTACAGCGCCGTCAGCTCGGGGAGAGGCTACCGCGATAATATCGCGCGTCACAGCGCCCGCGATAACTCTGCCGCCGTTGTGGTCGGTGTGGTTGCCGACAAGCTCGCATCTTCCGGGCGCTGAGAGCAAAACCGCCTCTCTATTCTCGCCGTAAAGCTCACGAAAGCCGTCGATAACCGAAAGATATCTCTTCTCTGCCGCCGCTAAATCGGGATATATATAGGCATAATCCTTCAGCGCGCCGTCGAGAATTTTCTTTCGCAACTCGTTTATTTTCATTTTGATTTCCATTCCGCAAACAAAGTTTTTACTTATTATACCCGATTTCCGACAAAAGCTCAAGTGCAAGCCTTCGCGCCTCGAAAAGAAGCTCGTCCCCCGATTTCAGCCTACCGTCCTCGGTGTCAACGTAGAGTCTTCTTGCCCCCTCGTTGTGACGGAACCAGGTAAGCTGCCTTTTCGCATAGCGCCTTGAGGCAAGCTTCAAAGCTTCAACCGCCGAGTCAAGCGTCTCTTCACCTCTGACGTATCCAACAAGCTCCTTGTAGCCTATTGCCTGAGAGGCGGTGCTCTTGCCATCAAGCATGCCTGAGCTATAAAGACTTTTTACCTCGGAGAGCAACCCCTCATCTAGCATTTTTTCTACACGGGTATCCACTCGTCTATACAAAATTTCCCTATCGTGAAAATCAAGGGTAATCATACCGACCGAAATATCAGAGGCACGCTCTCTCGAAAGCCTGTCAAAATACGATTTCGTTTTTCCTGTCAGCTCATATATTTCAAGGGCGCGTATGACCCTCTTTACGTTGTTTTCGTGTATCGCGTCTGCTGACTCGCCGTCAACGAGACGGAGTCTTTCCCACAGCGCGTGCGCTCCCTCAGCTTCCGCGAGAGCCGCCATCTTTTTTCTGAAATCCTCGTCAGCAGCGGGCACCTCCTCCATCGCAGAGCGCGTGAGAGTATCAATATAAAGTCCCGTGCCACCGACAAAAAGAGGAATTTTTCCCGACAGGGAAATTTTCCGTGCCGCCGCCATAGCGTCGCGCCTGTATTCCTCGGTGCTGTATGAGTCGGTCGGGGAAACTATATCGATTAAGTGATGCGGGACTAAAGCGCGCTCCTCAGGCGTAGCCTTTGCCGTGCCGATATCCATACCTCGATATATCTGCATCGAGTCAGAGGAGATAATCTCGCAGGAAAGCTCGCTTGCAAGCGCTATGGAAAGCGCGGTCTTGCCGGAGGCTGTCGGGCCGGTTAGTGCCAGGGCGTGTATCATTTTTCGATTACCGCCCCCGAAATCCATTTCCATATATCAAGGAACACCTCGCGAGAGTTTATCTCAAAGAAGAGCTCGTGGCGCGCGCCCTCGTACTCCTTGTAGGCAAGGTCTCGCACACCCGCATCTCCAAGCCTCTTATATACCTCTCTCGTTCCCTTACCGAAATTACCGACAGGGTCGTCACCGCCCGACATGATAAGCGTCGGCAGCTCCTTCGGATACTCGAAAAACCACTCCCTTTTGTTGCAAAGCGTGAGCATCTCAAAAAGGTCGGCATACGCCGCAAGCGTAAAGGTAAAGGAGGTCCTCGGGTCGCTATCCCTGTCGGCAACGCGCGCGACGTCACGCGTGAGCCAGCCGAACTTTCCGTCGGTTTTCATAAACGCCTTTTCATAAGCGCCCTCGGCAAGCGACTTTATAAAGCGAGAGCGATGGCGCTCACCGTATATCGCCCGCAAGACCGACACGATAGCTCGCCCCGGCAGAAGAAGAGGATTGCCGCCTGCCGTACCGTGTATTATGATAGCCGACAGTGCGTCTTTATATTTCGTCGCGTAAAGCCTTGCGATAAACGAACCCATACTGTGTCCGAAAAGGACTATAGGCACACCCGGCAGCTCGTGAGAGAGTAGCGCTCTTGCCTTTTCCAAATCGTCAACGAGAAGCTCCCTTCCCCCACGGCTTGCAAAAAAGCCGAAATCCTCAGGCGATTCCGCCGTCCTGCCGTGACCTAAATGGTCGTAGCCCAAAAAGGCACAGCCCCTATCTGCAAGAAACTCGGCAAGCTCACGGTATCTCTCCGAGTGGTCAACCATGCCGTGAGAAAGCAGCACAGCAGAGAAAACCTCGCCACCGGGAATATAGAGAGTACCCTTTACGGTTGTTTTTTTATCACTTGACAAAAATTCTATTTTCTTTTCGGTGTAGGACATATGATTTTCCCTCCAAAAAGCCTAAAAAGTTAAGTTTTATTTACAATCAGCATTCTGCCGTAAGCACTGCGCGAACCTCTTCTTCCGTGGGTATCGACGAAGAAGCACCGTGTCGCGTGACGGTTATAGCACCTGCCGCGTTAGCATAGCGGATAGCCGCGTCAATATCACCGCACCTCGCGTACTCGAGTGTGAGCGCTGCCGTAAAGGTGTCGCCCGCAGCAGTTGTATCAACCACCTTGCCAACTCTGTACGCAGGATAGGTGTTATATCTTTTTCCGTCATAGAGGAATGCGCCTCTGGCGCCCTGCTTAATTACGAGGTACTTACACTTCACCTTTTTATAGAGAGCAAGCGCTGCTCTCAGTGAGGACTCAATACCCGTAGGCATAATGCCGGTATATTCAAGCGTCTCGGTCTCGTTCGGTGAGAAAACCTCAAGGGGCGGAAGCAACTCAAGCGGATGGTCTTTATCAGCAGGTGCGGCATCGAGGAAAATCGGAATACCGCGCTGTGATGCAAGTCTTGCCGCGGCAAGCGTGGTCTCAAACGGCACCTCAAAGCCAAGATACACGGCATCGGGATTTTCGTCAAACGCTTCGCGAATGGCCGACTCGGTAATATGCGAGTTAGCACCCGGATATACTACTATTCGGTTTTGCCCGTCAGCCTCTCTTATTACAACTGCAAGGCCTGTCGCATGCTCGGAGTCCACCTTGATATGACGCGTGTCAATGCCCTCGCTCTTGTAGTAGCCGAAAAGGAGCTGTCCGTGCGAGTCCGCACCGAGCTTTGCTGAGAGAATACATTCACCGCCAAGACGGGCTATCGCAACCGCGGCATTTGCACCCTTGCCACCGGGATTATAGAGCACACCGCCCCCGTCAATTAAGGTCTCGCCTGCCATAGGCAGCCTCTCAAGGCTCATCGAAAGGTCCATATTGGCACTTCCGACGAGCAGTATTTTCTTTTTAGTCATAATGCACTCCAAAAAAGTTAGTCCTCAAGCACGGAAAGCTTGAATATTCTCGCGCCCGAAACAGCCTCCGACGCGAGCGCGCCCTCTCTGGCGCGGCAGGTGAACACAAAG
>JAZNHD010000060.1:0-16292 GCA_045576815.1 Eubacteriales bacterium | reverse complement strand
GTATAATGCTTAATGTTATGCGGGAGTGGCGGAATCGGCAGACGCGCACGTTTGAGGGGCGTGTGTTTCCAACGTACGGGTTCAAGTCCCGTCTCCCGCACCAAGTGAAAAGGCAGAGCCCTTGTGGCTCTGTTTTTTTGCTTTTATGTATGACGGGACTTGAAGTAGGAGCCGTGTAGAAAACTCTTCCGGTGGACGAGTTTTCCCGGTGAATGACCGCAGGGCGCAGTTCGCCCGAGAATCAAGTCCCGTCTCCCGCACCAAACAAAAAGACAGAGTCCCTGTGGCTCTGTTTTTTTGTTTTATAAGCAGTGGCTAGACGGAGACGCAGAACCCGTTCCGAGCGGCACATTTTATGTAAGCTCTTACATTATAAAAGCGAGGGGGACGTTTGCGCCTCTGCGCAAACTCCAAGCAGTTGCGTGTTGTTTTATTAAAGCAACTGCTGTTCAACAGTCCCGTCTCAACGGTCTTTTTGTTTTTAATCTGTAACTTGATTTTTTTTATATTTCTGCTATAATAAGGGTAGAAAACTTTGGAGAGTTATATGGAAAAGAATTTTACTCACGTATATATAGCGAAAATACCCGAAGAAATTGGCGATTTATCGGCAATTTATCCAGAAAGCCGAAGAAGGTATATTGAAAGTGCGAAATGCGTCGATATAAAGCGCGCGAGATACTGCGTGTGGCGGTTGCTCGGCACGGCACTTAAAAGAAGCCTTGGCGAAGATATAAAGAGCCTCGATTTCACCGTCGAGGCGGGCAGGTGGTCTACTTCCCTATGTCATATTTCGCTCTCGCACGGAGGCGGTTACGCGGCGGTGGCGCTCTCAAGCGCGCCTGTCGGCGTGGATATCGAGGCTATGAAAGAGGTGCGCGCAGAGAATTTTGCCAAGCGCATACTGACGCCTCGCGAGCTTGTTAAGTATGAAAGCATAGCGGAGTCGGCGCGCGACGACTGTATTATAAAGACCTGGTCGAAAAAGGAAGCGATATTCAAGTCCCTCGGGCTTGATGCGTTTATACCGCAAAAAATTGACACGGGTGCCTACTTATGCGAGGCGAGAGTGCTTTCCTACCCCGTGGGCGAGCTGATACTCGCGATAGCGCACGGCGAGGGTGCGGCACTTAAAGTTTATGAAAATGTGGAAATATAAAGACTATACACTCAACAATCCCTCCGTCATTTTCTCGGAAAATGCCACCTCCCTTTACACAAGGGAGGCTTTTGTTATAGGCAAAGCTGCATAAGGGTGGCGTCGTGATACTCACCGCGGATTTTGAAAAATCGCTTGTATACTCCGATTTCAGTATAGCCGCACTTTTTATAAAGTGCTATCGCGCGTCCGTTATCACAGCGCGCTTCAAGCGATATTGTCGACGTACCGACACTTTTTGCGTGCTCGGTTAGCATATTAACGAGCGTTTTCCCTATTCCCCTGCCCCAAAAGTCACGGAGGACTGTTACTGAAAGCGTTGCACGGTGAGCGTAGCGCGGTATTCTCTCGTGCTCAAGAACGGCATAACCGACGACTGCGTCTCCAAAGACGGCAACGAGCATTATATCCCTTTTGTCATCAAGAAAGCGCTTTATAAATTTCGCCTCACGCTCAGGTGTTATATTAAAGCTGTCAGAGCCAAAGGAAAGATTATCAGTCTCACCGCCCACGCACTTAATATGCAAAAGAAGTGCCGCAGCATCTTCCACCCTTGCCTCTCTATAAACAATTTGCATAATATTTTTTATCCTTCTTTATAATAATATTATTGTATCAAAAAGTATAAATATTTGCAAGCGGCAACACAAAAAATACCACAAATTTCATATAATATTTCCTGTTTAATGAGATACAATAATTACAGAGTCCAAGAGAGGAGCCTGCACAGCTCTAATCTTGCAGGCTCGATTAATATAGATTTTTTAAAAAAACAGGAGATTTATTCTTATGTCCAGAAGCAAGGTAAACGTTCCCGAAGCAAAGGCTGCTCTTGACAAGTTCAAGATGGAGGCTGCTAACGAGGTTGGCGTAACTCTCAAGCAGGGCTACAACGGTGATATCACTGCTCGTCAGGCTGGTAGCATCGGTGGTCAGATGGTTAAGAAGATGGTTGAGTCCTACGAGAACAACCTTAAGACCAACGGCTAATTAAGCCACTAGCAAAACTTCCTTTCCGATAATAAGGACCCCTGTCATGTTGATTTGGCAGGGGTTTTACTTTTTTTCGGTTTTTTCACTGCTCGTCAGGCCGGTAGCATCGGTGGTCAGATACGGTGAAAAGGATAGCAAAGCAAACCGGTTTTTACGCGCTAATTTTCCCGTTTGCTTTGTCATCGCTTTTGAAAATATCTGTATATTATCTGCAAGCTCTTTCTCGCCTACGGAAAAATTTTCTGCGTAAGAACTGCTTCGCACCCTTCGGGCGATTTATCTGCCTATCCTTTTCACCTCGAAGATGGCCCGAGTCCTACGAGAACAACCTTAAGATGGGCGGCTAATTAAGCCACTAGCAAAACTTCCTTTCCGATAATAAGGACCCCTGTCATGTTGATTTGGCAGGGGTTTTACTTATTTTTTAGATTTATATCTCTTTTGAGAAGCAAAAGAGCGCCGAGGGTTTCCCCTCGGCGCATTTTAATTACTGTGCTGTGTGAATATACTTGATAAACTTGGTGGAACGGAGAACGATAGTATTGTTGGATTCCTGGCTGTCGCCGTTATTATCAAATCTGAATGCGTCGCTCGTGTGAAGGCCAACAGACGGGGGCGTCTGAGCGAGCTGTGAATAAACCACCTCACCGTCTACAACGATGTAAAGGTCCCATTTAGCCGCGTTGTCGGCGTTCTCTCTGATTTCAAAGCGGATATTGAACTCCTCACCGAGCTTTGCTACTTTTTTGGGCTGATTGCTTTTGTTAGCAACGTATACGTCGCCACCGGTGCTTCTGAAGAACAAGTAATTCCACTCAAATCCGTTATTATCGTAAATAGCAAGCTTATATGCCCAATAACCCGGGTCATTTACAATGTCGTAATAGGTAACGTTGGTCTCAAAGAGATAGAGAAGGTCGTCGGGAACTCTGTCGCCTAAATCGTAAACATCAACGAACTTGCCGTTACCTTGAATAAGCTGGTTGCAAGTAAAGGTCGTGCTGTTGAACAGCCAGTTACGGTTAGGAATATCGTCACCGGCGCCCAAGCCAAGAAGCTCAGTCTCTTCACCGTTAAGAGTAAGAGATACTATCGTAGCATGGGTCGAGATAGTGAAGGAGTTTGCTGCCTCGTTCCAAATCTTATCGGGCGTCGACTTCCAAACTATCGTGTATTCCAACTCGCCTGCTTCTTCGGTAGCAGTCTTGGTGAAGCTTTCACCGTCAACGGTGTATGCCTTTGTGGTGGTCGTTGCGCCTTCGCCATTATTATTCGAAAAGTTGCGGGTGGGAAGAGGCTCGCACCTTATAAACTCGGTATTCTTGAAGGTGATGTCATAGTTTTTGATAGCACCCCATTCCTGAAGGGCGAATTTGATACTATCGTTGCCTGCAGGGATTGCAAGACCCGTGTGTTCAAGCTTCTTCTCACCGTTTGCGTACAGAGTAGCAGTTGCAGTCTTGCCATCGGTTGTGGAAAGAGTGATACGAAGATTAAACGACTTACCAGTCTGACCCAGAGTCACTTTAGAGCCTGAAACGGAGCCACCCTTGAAGTTATATGCATAAACATTGCTACTGCTTGCATAAAGGTAGAAGCCATTAGTGCCACTGTTTAAGTGAACCTCCGCTATAGGTGATTCGCTGCCACTACACTGAACGGTCATATCGGTATTGAAATCGGAAATGATGTTCTCGTTAACCTTTATGGGATTGGTGTTTGTGGGAGTGAGGGTCAGTGAGCCCGAGCCTCTAAAGGAAGTATTAATACCGAGCCAGTCTCTATTTGCAATAACGCTGCCGACACCTATGCCGTCAATGTTATTGCTTCCATCACTTGCCGAGAAGTCCGTTATCTCTGCCTGCTTTGAGAGAGTGAAGCTACCGTCTTCGCCGTATACGTAAGAGGTAGAATTCTTATAGGTAATTTTGTACTCAATGTCGTCTGCATTTACCCTGCTAAGAGAGTACGAAGAACCGCCAGCAGGCTTATAGAAGGTTACAGTCTTGAGTGCCGATTCATTTGCCTCGGGGAAGGTTGGCGATATGTTTGCGAGATTCGTTACGTTATATTCAAGCACCTTCTGTACAGCGGAGCCGTAGCCGAGAAGTGTCATGTAAAGATTTACCTGATCATCGCTCGCGCCCGCCTCAAAGCGCTTCATAACGTACTCTTTAACAGAGAACTTGAAAAGGTTGCCCGTTGAAACACTATCATCTGCGTTGTACTTTACGGTGCAGGCATACACGTCCTCTGCCATTCTCTTAGGCTCAATGCCGTGGCTGAAATAGATAGCGTATTCTGCGTCGTTTACAGTCTTGGTGTAAAGCTCACCGTCTTCCTTGTGAGCTCTCTTTTCGTAATAGCCCTCTTCATCTTCATTAGCGGGTACAACGCCCGGCTCCCAGAAGCGAATTGCTACGTAAGAGCCGTCGGCTGCCTCAGCGTCAGCCGCGTCAACGTAGTAAACCAGCTTAATCTGTCCCTCGTAGGAAACATTCTTGTAATCTACAGTGGCGGCAGTTTCGTCTGCAAAAGCAGCTATGCCAACCGCAAGACCAAGAAGCATTACGAAGGCAAGAATAGCTGTTAGAGTCTTAATAGCTTTTGATTTCATTTTCTGCCCTCCTTAATCTGCGCTTGGCTCTGCGCCCTTACCGAGCACTGCCTCTGCTGCAAGATTATACATCTTAATGTAGTTATAAAGTTCTTTTTCGTTAGCTTTTTCCTCGTCTGTCTTATCTTCACCGTCAACCTCGGAGAGTCTTTGGTTAGCATACTCGATTATGCTGTAAGTTAAAAGCTCGCCGAGAACGCAAGTACCGTCTTCCTTTTCAATACAAGTACGGAACTTAAGCTCTCCGTCAAGGTCCTTTGCGGAAATACGGTTGCTTACGAACACGCAGTCTGCACCGTCGGGAACTACTACGTCCGTCACAGGCGCTTTCTTCTGCTGAGCGGTCTCGTAGGTGTACTCAGTACCCTCGTAGGTCCAGTCCCAGATAAGAAGGCTTAATTCACCTGCCTCACTTCCGTTTTTCACCGCGAAGCACAGTGCAAGCTCTGTACCGAGGTCAACGTTCTTTGAAACCACACCGGCGCACCCTGCGTCTGCCTCGCTTCCTGCCGCATATACCGACACACCCGCCACCATACTGAGAATAAGCGAAAGCGCTAGGATAAGTGCAAGAAGCCGTGTCTTATTAAATGCTTTCATTTCTTTCTCCTTCTTAGTTTTTTAGGGTTATGATACTGTTGCGGAGTCATCCATGTCCTCAGGATCGGAGGTTGTTATAATATCTCTGTTTTCGAATGCTATAACCTCAATTTTCGCGGGCTCGTAAGGCAACTTTTCATTATTGCGCATGTCCCCTCCTCCTTTCTCTTTGTTCGGTCTTTCTAGTTCTCTAGCATCTTTATTCTTTCGGTCGCACCGAGATAAACCAAATAACTGAGGGATAATCGATTTGTCTATTTACTTTGTATAATCCGAAGCATCATACTGCTTAGTTATGCTGGGCTCGCAGTCTATGTTGTCAATCATAACGTCGCAGGTTGCACTGCTCCAGGGGTTAAAGACAACCTTGTCTACGTAGTTGTATACGTACTTGTAACCGTAATTATCCTTGTCGTAGTCTGTATAGTAGGTGTTCGTGCTGAGGTAAACGCACTTGTTATCAATATAAATCTTTATATTCGCGTGCTGGGTATCCACAAAGTAGTACTCGATACGAAGGTTAAACCATTTGCCGATATCCACGCTGCCGAACGCAGGACCGGTCACGTTATCCTCTTCAGAACGGTCACTTATTTGTATTTTATTGCCACTCTTATTGAACCAAAGCATATAAGCAGTTCTGCCGTCAGAGCCGCGAAGCGAATTTTCAAGATAGAGCGATGAGAAATAACCATCCGAAGCGGAGGTAAAGCACATATCCATCGAGACGGTAAAGGAGAATTTATCATCAGCTGCGACAGTGGTTGTCGCGTCAACGGTAACGTAGCCGTTTGACGCCGTACTATCTACTACCTTAAGAACGTTTTCACCCTCGGTCCTCGGGTCGTCAACAACAGACAACTCAAGTTTACCGCTGCCTTTAACATTTGAGGGGATTTTGCCGCCATCAAAGCCTATATTCTCAAACACATACTCCTGCTTTACAATAGGCGCTGCATCATTGATATTATAGCAGAAGGACTCATAATCCTCGTAGTTAAAGAAGGGGACTACTTTTGTGCCGATAATGCCAAAGAGTGCACCGGTTATGTAGTCGATACCTACCGCGGTAGCATTTACGTCACCCTCGTCAAAGCCGAGAGAAATACGAAGACCCTGGCTGTTCGCATCGGACATACCGATAAGATAGGAGAAGGAGCCGTCGTCTTTTCTGAACGCCTCAAACTTCTCTATAGTTTTTTCAATAATAGCGGGAAGTTTTGCGATAAATTTCTGACGCGCTGCCTCAGCCGCAGTGCTGTCAGTCTTTTTCATACTGCTGAGAATGGAGGAGAAGGCACCGATGGGGTTATAGATATAGCACATATTCGTAACCTTCTCATCTGAAAGGATAACGTTTATAGCAGAGTCCACCATCTTTTCGGCGTTGGGCAGTGCCCTGCCTGCTTCGCTGTAAACCGTTGCAATCTTAATAACGCCCGAAAGCGAGTTATAGGTTGCACCGGGCTCCCAGAAGCCGGTCTCTGTGTCCTGCATCTCGTTGAGATACTCGCAGACGTAGCCAATAATTCCCGCAGCTTCAAGCTGTGTTCTTTCGGAGCTCAGGACATGTCCAAAGCCCCAGGAATTGAATTTGCCACCGTCGGTATACTCTTTTTTAAGGCCGTCAAGGTATTCCTTCATAGCAGCCTCGGACTGCATATAGTCGGGGAACGAGGATACCGCAACAACGGTGCTCTTATGTGCATCGGTATCCATAAATGAGGAAATCACAGTGGATACACCTGATACACCGCTCTGAGAGTTCAGAGGATTTCCATAAGTGGGTGTGCCGTGAAGCACTTCAATAAGGCCAAGTGCCTGGTCAAGATGTCTACCCTTTGCCGCGGCGCCTATCTTAGTGCCCCACTGGGGATGATAGAAGTAGCCGTCCTCACTCTGAAGGCCCTTGAGCCAAGGAAGGAGCTTTGCACGGAGAGACTCCGGAAGCATATCACCCCAATAGCCGTCGTACCAGGAGAAGAGTCCTGTGTTTTTCAGAAGGTAAAGTATCTGCGCGGTACTCTCAACGTCGGGAGAAAAGCCGATATAATCTCTTGCGGAATTAGCGTAATAGAAGGCACCGGTCTCGGTGTCGTAGAGATTTGCTATCCAGTTAAGCCAATCAGTACCGTAGTAAGCGTAAAGGCTCTTCATAGCCTCAGTGCTCTCTTCTCCTATCGCACTATAAACCGCATCCCAACGGCTCTCCCATTTTTCTGCTAAAATATCGCTAAGGGGTGCACCGGGCTCAGCGCCGGCGCCGAGAATAATCTCGGCGGCGCTGTTGTAGCTAATTATATAATTGTAGAGTTCTTTTCTGTTGGCCACCCACTCTTCAGGCTTATCCTTACCCTCAGTTTCGACCTCGGAGAGTCTCTGGTTTGCGTAGTCTATAACACTGTATTCGCAAAGCTCGCCGTAAACGTAGCCGCTCGCGGTCTTTATACAGGTTCTATACCTGAGCTTACCGTCAAGGTCCTTTGCAGAGATGGGATTGCTTATAAATACGCAATCTGCACCTTCGGGAATTTCTACATTCGTCGCAGGCGCTTTCTTCTGTTGAGCGGTGTCGTAGACGTATCTATCACCGTCAAAGGTCCAGTCCCAAATAAGAAGTGTTACGTCAGCCTTGTTAGTATTTTTTACTGCAAAGCAAAGCGAAAGCTCTTTACCGTGATCAACGTTCTTTGAAACGACAGTCGCAGGAACGCTTACCTCGCTCTCCTGAGTATCACTCTCAGCCGCCATAGCTGCGACTCCCGAAAGCGAGATGAGGAGAACGCAGATAATAAGCAAGGCTATGCTTTTAATTAATGACGTCTTTTTCATTTTCAGTCTTACCTTTCATTACTGAGCTGTATAATCCGAAGCATCAAACGTCTTTGTTACACTGGGCTCACAGTAGATGTTGTCGATCATAACGTTGTATTTTACAGTTCTCCAGGGGGTGAACTTGACTTTGTCTACGTAGTTGTAAACGTACTTGTAGCCGTAGTTCTCAAAGTCGTAGCTCGTATAGTAGGAGTTTTCACTGATGTATACGCACTGATCGTCGATATAAAGCTTGATTTTCGCGTGCTTGGTGTCGATGAAGTAATACTCAATACGAAGATTGAACCATGTGCCGAAGGGAACTCTGTAGAATACTTCACCTATCTGATTATCAAATGCGGAGTAGTCCAGTATACCCACACCGGTATCGGAAACAATGAACCAAAGCATATAAGCAACTCTGCCGTCAGAGCCGCGAAGCGAGTTTTCAAGACTGAGCTCGAACTGATAGCCGAGCGCATCAGCGGAGTTGAAGCACATATCCATTGAGACGCTAAAGCAAGTGTGGCTCGAAAGCGTCGTCGTAGCATCAACAACAAATCCTGACGTTGCGCCGTCGACGGTCTTCTCCATTTCCATAACCTTTTCACTGTCGGTATTTTCTCTAGGATCGTCAACAACCTCTACTCTGAAGTTACCGCCTGCCGTAAGTCTCGGAGGAAGCTCCTCATCCTCAAAGTCCATTAACTCAAGCTTGATATCCTGCTTGATAATTGCACCTGCGTTATCAATGTTATTGCAGAAGGACTTATAGTCAGCGTATCTGAACATAGGCACTACTTTGGTGCCGATAATGCCAAAGAGTGCACCGGTGATGTAGTCGATACCTACCGCGGTAGCGTTTACGTCACCCTCCTTAAAGCCGAGAGAGATGCGAAGGCCCTGGCTGTTCGCATCGGACATGCCGGGAAGGTAGGAGAAGGAGCCGTCGTCCATTCTAAAGGTCTCGAACTTTTCTATGGTTTTTTCAATAATATCGGGAAGCTTTGCGATAAATTTCTGACGCGCTGCCTCAGCCGCAGTGCTGTCAGTCTTTTTCATACTGCCGAGAATGGAGGAGAAGGCACCGATGGGGTTATAGATATAGCACATCTGAGTTACCCTCTCATCCGAGAGGATAACGTCTATAGCAGAGTCTACCATCTTATCCGCCAAGGGCAGTGCCCTGCCTGCACTGCTGTAAACCGTTGCAATCTTAATAACGCCCGAAAGCGAGTTATAGGTTGCACCGGGCTCCCAGAAGCCGGTCTCTGTGTCCTGCATCTCGTCGAGATACTCGCATACGTAGTCAATAATTCCCGCAGCTTCAAGCTGTGATCTTTCAGAGCTCAGGTCATGTCCAAAGCCCCAGGAATTGAATTTACCGTCATCCGTATATTGATCCTTAAGGAGATCGAGGTACTGTTTCATAGCCTCCTCGGACTGCATATAAGCAGGAAGCGAGGATGCCGCAACAACGGTGCTCTTATGTGCATCGGTATCCATAAATGAGGAAATCACAGTGGATACACCGGACGCACCCTGTTGGCGCTCCATAGGAGTACTGTAAAGGGGGCTACCGCCAAGCACGCTGATAACACTAATCGCCTGGTCAAGGTGTCTGCCCTTTGCCGCTGTGCCTATCAAAGCGCCCCACTGGGGATGATAGAAGTAGCCGTCGGCCTTGCTCTGAAGACCCTGAAGCCAAGGAAGGAGCTTCACACGGAGAGACTCCGGAAGCTTTTCGCCCCAATAACCATCGTACCAGGAGAAAAGACCCGTATTTTTCAGAGTATAAAGAATCTGCGCCGTGCTCTCTACGTCGGGAGCAAAGGTGATGTAGTCTCTCGCGGAGTGAGCATAGTAGAAGGCACCTGTATCAACATCGTAGAGTCCTGCCATCCAGTTAAGCCAATCAGTACCGTAGTAAGCGTAAAGACGCTTCATAGCATCAGTACCGTCTTTGCCGATAATAGCTTGAACCGCGTCCCAGCGATGCTCCCAGTCCTCAGCCTCTTCAGCGGTAATTCTCTCATCCTCTGCCTGATACCAAGCTGTACGAGAAAAAGCCTTAAACTCGTTTAACTCAGGCGAAATCACAAGAGTATCCTCAATAAGATAGGTTTCTACGAATTTCTGAACAGCTATCTCCATAGCAAACTCGCTGGATGCGTAGATTGCAAGAGATCTATCCTTGCAGTAGAATATGTATGACTCGGTGTCACCGTCGTCGGGAGTATTTGCAAGCACTATCGCCTTGGCCTCCGCGGTGGACACTCTGTTACTGTCGCCTACAACGATCTCGAAGTTCGAGGAATTAAGATCGTCTGTAATGGGGCGGCAGTCGTCGCCTATGTAATTCTTAATTGCGGAAACAATGGTGTTGAAGCCATCCATATCCGTTTCGTTTGCAAGTGCCGGGCTCCAAACAACGTTTACCCTTGACTCAGGCGAATACACCGTGACGCCGCCACCGCCGCAGGAAAAAAGGCAGGTGAGGGCAAGCACCAAAGTAAGTGCTGTGATAATGATTTTTTTCATATTTTTCTCCTTATTCTTTTGATTCGCCGCAATCAACGGTCGAACCTTTTTGTGATCTATATAAAGCATTATGCGTTAACTAAATTATTCCGCAAATTCGCATTACTACAGAATGTTCAGCCGCACGAGTCTGCCACACCGGGCATCTCTCCGCTGCTAAACTGATGGACAAAAGCAATTCAAGCTGACAATGTGTACAAAAAACGAGGCGGCGCTTTGTGCACTTTTTTCATCTTTTTTTTAACTCATTTTAATACCAGGAAATACATCACATCCTGCTATTATTAGTTTTGTGCAAATTGCACAAAGCCATCGCCCATGGCAAAGCGTCAAAAAAACCAAGATAAACGGCATTTTTTACTTTATATATATATTATATACAACGTTTTTGTCTTTTTCAATACCCTTTCTGACCAAACTTTAAAAAAAACATTTGTGCAAGTTGTATAAATAAGGCAGGACACGGAACCCGTGACCTGCCTTACACAAAGTCAAACATATAATTTATCAACGTAGAGACGAGTCTTCATATGATCAATATATAAAGTCGTAGCCACGTCGCTAACACTCGTCAGCTTTCCGAACGTTGGATACTGCACAGGATCCACCACGCCGTATACATTACCATAATAATTCTTGCTCTCCTTGACACACACACCATTACGGTAAACCTTAATCCTAGCGCTGTGTTCACCGGGGTAATACATCACAGTAAGTCTCGCCCACTCACCAACGCGACAAAGAGTGCCAATTCTATCGGTGTACATAGGGTTCCCAAACTCCAGTGTGTCATAAATCACAACGTTGCCGGCTTCAATACTTATAGGCATCATATACGCCACGTTGCCCCCCGTGTCAGAAAGCGTCAGTACATAAGCAACCCCTTCGGTTTTCGCGGGAACAAGAATCTCACATTCAAATTCGAACGCACTAATTTCCTTCGGCGGATCGATAAATTCACGACCATCAAAACCCACAAACGATCTTGTACCCGCTGCCGCATCCCACTTCAACACTCGGTTACCAAATCTCAAGGGATCATAGGTAAGGTCAAGCAGCTTTTTTCCTCCGCCGGAAACGATACGCCAGGTAAGTGCAGCGGACGCCATATCATCACACGCAAGATAACGAATTGCCTTCGGAATCTTCTTTACAGGCTCGGCAGTTTCTATTATCTCACGCACAATCTCATAATCCGCAGGGTTTGCGAGAGGGATAGGAGGTATAGCCAGGAGACCAAAGATTGCGTTCAGCATATAGTAAACGACACAGGCGGTAGCATTTACGTCGCCCTCTTTGCATCTCAACGCAACTATAACACACATATTATTGTATCCACAGGTGTCTCTGTAAAAGGAGTATGAGCCGTCAGGCAATCTGAAATCATTGAGCTTTTCAATAGTCTTATCAACGATCTCAGGGAACTTTTTGTATACTATTCTGCGCATCGCATCTACGTCGTAAGGCGGCGGTTCGCCGCGCTCAAGTGCGATGCAATTCTCTTTCTCAGCACCTCTTATGGATCCTGCAAGCGCAAGAAAAGGATTTATTACAAAGTTGATAAGATCAGTATTTCCGTCCGAGAGAAGCACCTCAACAGACGACTCTGCAACTCTATCGTAGTACTTACAGCGCCTGCCCGCAGCGGAGTACATATTGGAAAGGCGCACAAAGCCGGATATTGCATTGCAAGTTATCCCTTCCTCAAAAAGTCCCGTATCGGCATTCTGAATAGAGTCAAGATAGTCGCATACCACGTCAGCAAGTCCCATAGCCAAAATCTGCCGCTTTGTCGTAGAGATAACACTGCCTGCCAAATAGGAATTCGCGCTGATATTCAAGCTCTCAAGATACTTAAGCATATCTGCCTCAGAGTGAAGATAGGATGGCACCGCAGAGCTGTTCGCATCAAAATTCCCGTTATTCGCAGCGCGCTCCGCAGTAGCCGCAAGCTTCACGTTAAAAGTGGGATAAAGAGGCTCATGCCCTAAAACACCCAATATATCAACGCACTGCATCATATCAGACAAGCGCTTATCCGCGCTTATACCGCTACCCCACTGAGGATGATAAAAATAGCCGTCGCGAGGAGATTGGAGCGACCTGATGTACCTTACACAGCGCTCAATCGTCTTTTTAGGCAACGCTGCCAGACACTTGCCGTCATAACGAGAAAGCGATTGCGAGCACTGTAGCATATCAAGCACCTGCGAGGTGCTGCAACAATCCGGATAAAACCCCTCGTTATCTCTGGCACTGTTTGAAAAATAGAAACAACCCGTATCGGGATCGTAAAGTCGCGCCATCCAAACAAGAAAATCTTTACCGATGTAGTTATACAATTTTTTAAGTGCATTTGAGGCAAGAGTGCCCATCGTGCGCTCCGCAACATCGAAGCGATTAACCCAGAGAGAAAGCTCCTCCAGAGTTAAAGAGTCGGTGTTGTCGTTAAGATTTATGTTTTTCATAACAATCCCACCTTCCACATTATCTTTAACCTTGCAAAGCATTCACTTGCAAAGCAAAAGCATAACTAAATCAAGCATATTTCACAAATTTTAAGGTTATAATTTTGTGCATTTTTCGCGACTTTTCTTCGCCGTTTTTGCTCACCTTGTTATTTTTGCCAAAATTTTAATAGAATTATTGTATAACAGCTACAAAAAACAAAAAACAAATGCAATCGTCTTTAATTATAACCAAGAAAACTAACTCGTATTAATATTATACATAATATTTTTCACAACTACAAGATTATTATTGCACAAATTTTAGAGATTTAATTTGTACAATTTGTATCCCGTGGTATTTCACAAGCATTAAAAACCGCTTTATATGACAAAACAATCTGCCCACTGAAGTACACTGTCAGCAAGAGCAGTAAACAATTTCATCCTTAATTATATACCACTAAAAAAACTGCCCTAGATGCCTGTCCTCCGTTAAGAGAATCACATCAAGGGCGGTCTTCTCAGATTATAAAAGATGCCGCTGCGGCAAGCACTGCTGCGGTTGCTGTCGCGAGAAAATTAACGACGTCGTTGTTGATTATCTTTACACCGCGGTAATGAGCCGTTTTAGCTCCGCAGTGCTCTTCCTTTTCCACAATTTCAGAGCAGACGGGACACTTATACTTAACCTGTAAAAGCGAGCCTAAAAAGCTATCAAAGACAGCGCCGAGGAATGCCGCAGCGGTGACTGCCAAGCCTTCAATAATGCCGATAGCACCAAAAGCAAGGGCTACGAGTGCGGTAAGCGCCGCCGCGATGAGCGAGGCTAATGTACCGACAAGCGACATACCGCCGCTGATATCCGTCTCACACCTCTCGCGCCTGAAAATATCATAAACACTGTGTGAGATAATACCGACGCCTGAGGCTGCCGTATCGGCAAACGCCTCGGCAAGAGACGCTACAAAGGCGAGAATAAGGAAGCGATGTCCGAGGAAGAAATAAAGGACGGCACATACTGCGGCTACCGCACCGTTCGCAAGCACCTGCACGGCATCGCGGCAGTCACCGCGCTTTTCCCTATCGACCTCTTTTTTACCCTTTTTGCGCTTGTAGTGCTTTTTGAATTTATCAACCGCAACACTGCCGACAAAAAAGGTCATAAGCGTTACAAATCCGAAATTGCCAAGCGGCACGGAAATACACAAATCAACAATGACGGCAAGCAGTACACCACCGAGAGTAAGCGAGCGCTTTTTATAAGCCACGGCTATAATAAGCGGCGTTACAAGAATGGGGACTGTATATTCCGTCACGACGGGATAATAGATAAACGCGTAAGTGAGTGCCGAAACTCCGAGGGTAATCGCGATATTATCAAGTCCAAATCCGACTGTAGCTTCAAGTATTACGGCAAAAAGCGCTATAACAAGCGACTGCCAAACCGGCAGCTTCAGCTCAAATATATGCGAAAACAGAAGCACCGTGCTAAAGCACACGAGAAAATTTGTAAGTGTGCCAAAAAGAGATTTCTCTCCGAAGATTTTAGGATTATGCCGTGTAATCGCCTGCCCAACTACACCTGCAAGACCGTCACCGAAGGAGGTGGCGAAAGCTCCGACGCCAAAGGGGATAAGCATTTCAGGCAAAAAGAGTGTAACAGCCGACATAACCGACATAGCAAGCGCATAATAGACCGTGCCCGGTGCGTTTTCGCCGTCAGATGACATGGCGGGCACGAGCTTCAGCTTATAGTCAATCGCCAAAACCAGAAGGAAAACGAGGCAAACTATAAGAAAATGAACCGACGGACCGACAAAATAGTTAAGTATAACCCACTCAAAGCCAACAAGGATATGCACAAGCTTGCGGGTGAATTTTTTAGGCACACCCATCTTATATAACACGAGCCCTGCGCCTATACACAGAAGCGCGTAAATTATGCTTGTAAAATAACCGTAAAAAATCATACAGCGTCACTCCAAAAGGGTTTATAGGTTATATTATACTATAAAATCTATACTAAAGTCAAGAGCCTCCCTAATTTTAGGGTGGCTCCCATTAAATCTCTTCGTTATCGGAAGTATTGCGGCGGCTCTCCTCGTCTTCAGACTCGGTGCCCGCGCCCTCTTTACCTGGAATTACGATACCGCGTGTCATCGCCCTTTGGTTCTCCTCATTCTTTCGGTCGATAACCGCCTGCTTTTGCACGTTGGTAAGTCTGATATCCTCCAGAATATCCTCACTTACCGTGCCGTCGGAAAGAGTCAAGAACTTTTCGAATATGTCAGGATAAACAAACACCTTCTCTGCCATACCGAATTTTACCGTGAAATATTTACCCTGCGTTGCGACTACAACTCCGTCGCCAAAGGCCTTGTGTCTTACGTGAAGATTATCTAAAACCATATTATCCTCCGTTGCATTTTGGAACTTCTCACGCACTCTCCTTACATAATATTAGAAAAGGCGTATTTGGTTATCACTCTTTTAGAGGCGCATAACTACGCCTCTACTATTATATAGAGCGCCGCCTATTATAACAGATAAATGTTGCAGAATTATGAACAAAACAGGGTTTTCATAATTTATTTTTATTTTTTTTGCTATTTTCAAAAAAAGACGCGAATTTTGCCATAAATTGACAGATGTTTATTAAATTTTACCGCTATTGGCTGTCTTGGCAAAAAAATTCCGCCGACTTGCATCAGCGGAATTTAAGACTTTAAATTAAAGCTCTACCATCGACTCGTCCCAGACGTCAGGCGCCTCGTATCCGAGAAGATTAACGGTGGTTGCGGCAACGGCGGAAAGGCCGAAGTCCTCTCTTCCGAGCTTCACGGAATACTTATCAGCAGTAAAGTTATCGTAGATAATAAACGGAACAGGGTTCAGGGTATGGCTGGTCTTAGCCTTGGGAGTACCGTCCTTATTCAGCTTCGGCGTTCCTGTTTTCTTATCAATCTCGCACATCTCGTCAGCATTACCGTGGTCGGCGGTGATGAGCGCCGCACCCGAAAGCTCGTCAACCACCTTAAGTATTCTCGCAAGCTGAAGGTCAAGCGCCTCCATAGAGCACTGGGTAGCAAGGAATGAGCCGGTATGGCCTACCATATCT
>JAZNHD010000059.1:0-22007 GCA_045576815.1 Eubacteriales bacterium | reverse complement strand
CCTTTGCCGCCTTGTTCGTAAAGGTGATAGCAAGCACACACCAAGGCGGCGTTGGCTCACACGAAAAGCGCGGCAGTATTTCATTTATTTCACTTACGGGAAAGGATACGGCATTCTCAAGCGCCAGAAGCTCTCCCTCGGTAACATCAAACGGAACGTCCTCTGAAAAATACGCATTTCCGTATTTAATAAGGTATGAAATTCGGTTTACGAGCACCGTGGTTTTACCGCTTCCGGCACCCGCAAGCACAAGAAGCGGCCCCTCTGCCGTAAAGACAGCACGGCGCTGCTCGGGATTAAGTCTTTCGCCGTAAGCCTTATCGAAAAGCCGGCGCTTCACAGCTATATATTTTTCACTTAAAATATGCATTTTTTAACCATACCTTTGTTGTTTTTTCACATAACGAAAATCTGTTCGCAAAAATTACTCCGTGTCAAGCCTCATCACAACTTCATTTTACAAAAGACAAGCCTTTTTCACTGTATTGACAACCGTTCGACGAGTATAAATTCCCGAGTTTTAGTACGCTGAATTAAAGGTGTATGCTATGGTTTTCAACATTACGGCTTGTTGAAAATGTGGAAAACTATTTGTCGAAAAAAAGCCGATTTGCCCGAAAATTCAGTCGAAGTCTGTCCTAATTCAACAGATTATCAACATTACCCCTGTTAAGTGTGTTGAAAACGCAGAAAAAAAGCAAAAACTCACCTTTTCCGTTTTTTGAACGTTTAGGCTTCATTTTTCAGCCAAAATGAATTTTTCAAGCCATTTCATTCTGCCCTTGTTTTTGTAGCTCTGAGAGTTCGCATTATTTACGAATGTTTTGTGTTATTTTCTCTTTCCTGCACGCTTTTTTCTTGCAGTTTCCTGCTTTTTAGCCATATTTTTTCCGCGCGGCGACGCATCGCCCGAAAGCCTTGCCACCTCACGCCTTATCCTGTCAGCATCAGAACCGAACACCCTGTCCATTTTAGAGGATTTTCCCACGCTTTTAGGCGCGGTTTTGCCCAACCTTGCTAATCCCTTACGTTCTTTTTTATATCGCGGTGAAAATTTTGCATCAGTTCTCTGACCGAAGGCAGGGCGAACAAGGCATTCACCACCTACTCCTATCAGCTCCTCACGCCCCGCTATTTTAAGCGCCTCGCGCACGAGATTTGCGTTTTCAGGTCTTGAAAACTGAAGTAGCGCGCGCTGAAGCTGCTTTTCACGGTAGTCGGTTGTTACGTACACCCGCTTACCTGTCATCGGGTGTATACCCGTGTAGTACATAACGGTTGAAATCGTGCCGGGTGTCGGATAAAAATCCTGCACCTGCTCCGGAAGATACCCCCATTTTTTAAGCCACAGCGCCATCTCAACCGCATCGTTCATAGTAGTACCGGGGTGGCTTGACATTAGGTAAGGAACTATATATTGCTCAAGCCCAGCCTCCTCCGAAAGCTTAAAGAATTTCCGCTTGAAGCTCTCAAAAACGTCAACGGGCGGCTTGCCCATCATCATAAGTGCATTCAGTGAGCAATGCTCCGGTGCAACCTTCAGCTGTCCCGACACGTGCCTTGAAACAAGGCGGCGAAAGAAGGAATCGTCATTATCATATATAAGGTAATCAAAGCGAATACCCGAGCGCACGAACACCTTTTTTATTCCGTCTATCTTCTCAAGCTCCGAAAGAAGATGCTCGTATTCCTTATGGTCAACCCTCAAATGCTTACACGGGGTGGGGGCAAGGCACTTTCTTGATGGGCAAACTCCGTTTTTCAGTTGCTTTTCACAAGAGGGATATCTGAAGTTTGCGGTCGGACCGCCGACGTCGTTTATGTAGCCCTTGAAGTCGGGTAGCGCTGCTATTTTCTTCGCCTCGGCAACAACGCTTTCCTCACTGCGCGAGCGCACCTCGCGTCCTTGGTGAAAGGCTATGGCACAGAAATTACACGCGCCAAAGCAGCCGCGGTTGTGGGTTATCGAGAATTTTACCTCGGTGATAGCCGGCACACCGCCAAGCGCATCATAGTCGGGGTGATAGTCTCTTGCATAAGGAAGCGAATAAACGAAATCGAGCTCCTCGCGCGAAAACGGGGGCATCGGCGGATTTTGCACCAGCATCTTATCCCCGTAATACTCTATTATCGCCTTACCGTGTATCGAATCGTTGTTTTTATACTGGGTAGCAAAGGCACGGGCGTAGCTTTCTTTATCGTTTTTAAGTACGTCGTAGTCCTCGGTTTCAATAGCGTCAAAATGCACTGACTCGCCTCGTTTTACAAGAAAAACCGTGCCGCGCACGTCGCGATTTTTACGCACGAGTATCCCCTTATCAAGTAAAAGCGCAATTCTTCTAAGTATATTTTCTCCCATTCCGTAGGTGAGAAGGTCGGCGCGAGAATCAACGAGAATACTGCGTCTTACCCTGTCATCCCAATAGTCGTAATGTGCAAAGCGGCGAAGAGAAGCCTCAAGTCCTCCGAGTATGATAGGCACATCTCCGTAGGCCTCTCTGATACGGTTACAGTAAACTATAACCGCTCTGTCGGGACGGAGTCCAATCTTACCGCCGGGGCTGTAATAATCGTAGGAGCGGCGCTTTTTTGATACGGTATAATGGGCAACCATAGAGTCTATGTTGCCACCCGTGACGAGAAAACCGAGCCTAGGGCGTCCAAACCGCCGAAAATCAAAGGTGCTTTTATAGTCCGGCTGGGAAAGGATAGCTACTCTGAAGCCTGCCGCCTCAAGAACTCTTGAAATTATAGAAACGCCAAATGATGGGTGGTCAACGTAGGCATCACCTGTAACATAAACAAAATCAACCTCTGACCAGCCGCGTTCCTTTACGTCAGCCATACTAACCGGCAAAAAATCGGCCCTGTTTTTCATTTCTCTATCCTTTCCTCTCATTTTTCAAAATCCGCCCGACCTTCAGGTTGGGCGGATTTCATTCAGCTTAAACGGTAAAGCTCGCCAGCTCTACCTCGGTCTGCTCTCCGTTTTTCATATTACGAAGCTGAGCGCGTCCTGAATCCACCTCATTATCACCGATGATAAGAGTGTATTCCGCGCCTATCTTATTTGCGTATTTCATCTGTGCCTTAAGGCTCCTGCCAACGAGGTCACACTCGGCGTAAGTGCCATTGGTGCGAAGCCTCTCTGCAATTTCAAGCGATTTTACGGTCGCACGCTCTCCGAGCGCTGCGATGTAGACCGCAGGGTTCTTAGCGGTAATGTCGTCAACGCCAGCCTCACGCATAGCAAGTATCAGACGGGTAATTCCCATACCGAAGCCGATACCGGGGAGCGCCGGGCCGCCAAGCGACTCAACGAGACCGTCATATCTGCCGCCGCCGCACACAGTGGACTGAGCGCCGATGCCCTCTGCAATAAACTCAAATACCGCACCCGTGTAGTAGTCAAGTCCGCGTACGATTTTGGAGTCTACCTCGTACTCTATGCCCATAGCGTCAAGTGATTTCGTAAGCATATCGAAGTTGGATTTACACGTGTCGCAAAGATGCTCGGTCGTCTTGGGTGCCGACTCGGCAATCTTCGCGCAGTCGGGATTTTTACAGTCGAGAAGACGGAGAGGATTCTTTAAAAGCCTCGTCTTACAGGTGTCGCAAAGACACTCACTTCTCTCGCTAAAATAATTAACGAGCGCCTCACGATATGCAGGTCTGCACTCCTTACAGCCTATAGAATTCAAATGAAGCTTTACATTTTTAAGCCTAAGTCTACGCAAAACCGAGTTTGCCAGAGCAATAACCGATGCATCTGCCGAGGGGCTGTACGAGCCAAAAAGCTCGGTGCCGAACTGGTAAAACTCGCGGCTTCTGCCTGCCTGCGGCTTCTCGTGACGGAAGCAGGAAATTATATAGTAGTACTTAAGCGGCATGGGGTCAGAGCATTTACCGTTCTCGATTATAGCTCTTGCGACCGACGCCGTACCCTCTGGGCGAAGCGAAATAGATCTGTTCTCCTCTCGGTCGGCAAAGGTATACATCTCCTTTTGCACGACGTCGGTGGTATCGCCGACGCCCCTTACGAAAAGCTCGGTATTTTCAAAGGTAGGCGTGCGTATTTCACCGTATCCGTACTTTTCCGCCTCCTCGCGCATAACTCCCTCAATATACCTCCAAAGAGGTGTCTCCTCGGGGAGTATATCCATCGTTCCTTTAATTTTCTGTATCATTTGTAAGTCCCTTTCCGGATGGAATATTATCAGAATATGCAAAATTGAGAAGCTCCAAGAGTCTCTCCTCGTCCCGAAGCCAGTGGAGCATACCCAAAACCGCCTCAAAGCCGGTGGCAGCACGGTAGTCGGCAGCACTCGCATGCTTAGGTTTATTGAGATGTCCGGAATTATATGCCCTCTTGTATACCTCACGCTCATCATCAAGTAGGTGTGGCTCAATGCGCCGCATAGCCGCAGCCTGCGCCTCGGCGGTAACATATGTTAAGGCCGCCTCGTTCAACTCACCCGATTTCGAGATGCCCCTGTGCACCAGCATCTCACGTACGTAAAGCGCGTGACGGGCGTCTCCAACGTATGCAAGCGCCATCGGAGCGGGCAAATTTATACCAAGCACTCTCTCGTGCATAAGACAAGCCTCCCAAATCTTTCTGTTACCAATATATTGTATCACAACTCATGCACAAAATCAACCCTTGGCGCATACAATATTTTTTAAAAAAATTCGCGGTAACACTTGCAATGGCACTCGCGTGTATGATATAATAAAATACGTCGAGGTATATCTTTGCGATAATTGCCCCGAAATATTAGAAAAAGAGTCAGGTTTTATGACTGATTACGGATACGTAAAAGAAAACTACGAAAGACTTCTCGAAGAGATTAATACCCTCACAAATCGCGAAGGAAAAAGGGTTTCTCTCGTCGCGGTTACGAAAAGCGGCAGCGACGAAGAGCTACTCGCTCTTGCAAAGGCCGGTGTCACAGATATTGGCGAAAACCGCCCGGGCGAATTAAAGAGGCGCGGCGAGCTACTTTCAGAACACGGCTTTACTCCCGCGCTCCACGAGATAGGAAGCCTTCAGAGGAACAAGGTTAAATATATCATAGATAAGGTCAAGCTGATACACTCACTCGACTCCGAGAGACTCGCAGAGGAAATCGACAGGCAGGCAAAGAAAATAGGCAAGAAAATCTCCGTGCTTATCGAGATAAATTCCGCAAGAGAGGAAAACAAGGGCGGTATTCTCCCCGAGTACGCCGAGGAATTTTTCCTCAAGGTAAGAGAGTACGAAAACCTTACAGTGTGCGGTCTTATGACTATGGGGCCTCTGCTTGACGACCCCGAGGGTATGCGCCCTTATTTCAGACTTACAAAGGAAATTTTTGATAAAATACAAAACACCTACGGCTTTGCTGACGAGCCCGTTCTATCAATGGGAATGAGCGATAGCTACGCGGTTGCCATAGAAGAGGGTGCTACCCTCGTGCGAGTCGGACGGAGATTGTTTGATAAAAGAAAAGGAGAGGGATAAATGTTTATTTCACTTTCGGAAAAGCTAAAAAAAATGCGCGAGGCAAAGAGCGGAGCCGGCGAAACCGTCGAGCCCGTATTCAAAGAATACGACGAGGTAGACCCAATAAGCGCAAATGAAGTAAAGGAGACAAGTCAAGTGTCAAGATCCACCACCCCCATGATCGCCAACACCGGCGACGCTAACAGCAATATCGAGCTTAAGGTCGTAAGACCGAAGAGCTTTGAGGAAGTAAGCACCGTTGCCGACTATCTTCTCGACGGCTGCACGGTATTTCTCAATATGGAGCTTCTTGACGGTGCGGCAGTCGTAAGAATGCTAGACTTTTTGAACGGTGTTACCTATTGTACCGACGGAGATATAAAGAACGTATCGAGGAGCACCTACATAATCACTCCTCACAACGTTGACGTTTCCGACGAGGATTGATAAACGCGGGGATCGCTAGAGGCTCGTCCTTGTGCGGTCCCCGAAATAATACCAAAGGATTAAAACGTGGAAACAGTATTTTTTATACTTGCAAAATCAGTCCAGCTTCTCCTCTCGCTCGTGTCGTTTGCTATGATGGTCAGAGCACTCATGCCGTTTTTCTTTGACGTTGAGGAGAGCAGGATTTATCTTATCGCATGTTACATTTCGGAGCCGCTTATCGCGCCCGTGAGGCTTATTATGGTAAAGCTGAATATAGGTCAGAGTTCGCCCATCGACTGGGCATTTTTTGTCACCTATCTTATCGTATGCATGCTTGAAACAATACTGCCCGTCATCTGACGCTCGCGAGGTCAAAATGGTAAAAAAAAGAACAGTATTTGAATATATAATTTATACTGCCGTAATAGCGGTCGGCATCAGTCTTGACCAGCTGACGAAGCTGCTTTCGGTTCTATATCTTAAGCCCATCACCACTCTGCCGATAATAAAGAACGTAATCCATCTTACCTACGTTGAAAATCGCGGGGCGGCGTTTGGCATGCTTGCTGACCAGAGATGGATATTCATAACCGTATCGACAGTCGCCATAGTCGCTATGCTCATATATCTCTATCTCGGACATGCGGAAAACACGCTTATGGCGATATCTCTTGCTATGATTATATCCGGCGGTATCGGCAATATGATAGACAGAATAGCTCTCGGATACGTCGTTGATTTTATTGATTTCAGACTTATTAATTTCGCAGTTTTTAACGGAGCTGACTCATTCGTATGCGTTGGTGCGGGACTTCTTCTTTTGTCAATTATATTACCCGAAACTAAAGAGCGGCGTGCGAGGATAAAAAAATGATTATTACCGTAACCGAGAGTGGTGCCGGCACGCGGGTTGACATCTGGCTTGCAAAAGAATCCGAGCTTTCAAGAAATGCCGCAATAAGACTTATAGACGAGGGACGTGTCACGGTAAACGGCCTACCCGTGCAAAAAAAACACCTGCTCCGTGAAGGAGATACCGTTGAGTTTACACTCCCAGAGCCGACAGAGTACAACGTATTGGCAGAGGACATACCTCTCGACATAATCTTTGAGGACGAGTGGATTATAGTCATAAACAAGCCTAAGGGTATGGTGGTGCACCCCGCCCCCGGAAATTACAGCGGTACGCTCGTCAACGCTCTGATGTATCACTGCGGCGACTCGCTTTCGGGCATAGGCGGTGTTAGCCGTCCCGGCATCGTACACAGGATTGACAAGGACACCTCGGGGCTTCTCGTGGTTGCAAAATGCGACGAGGCACACACAGCGCTTTCCGAGGAGCTGTCCTACCACGGAATAGAAAGAGAATACCATGCGCTCGTGCGCGGCGGCTTCTCAACCGACACGGGCACCGTCTCCTACCCGATAGGCAGACACCCCACAGACAGAAAGAAAATGGCAGTAATCCGCGACGGTAGCCATACCGCACGTGAAGCCACCACACACTACACGGTGCTTGACAGATTCGGCGAGGTAAGCCACCTTGCCCTGCGCCTTGAAACGGGCAGGACTCACCAGATAAGAGTTCATATGTCTTATATCGGCCACCCTCTACTCGGCGACGGTATTTACGGTGGCGGTACGACGAAATTCGAGGCGCGACACCCGCGTCTTTTCAACGGACAGGCGCTTCATGCGGCAAAGCTGACACTCACTCACCCAAAAACCGGTGAGCGTATGACCTTTGAGTCATCTCTTCCCAAAGAGTTCACACGGGCACTCGCGCTTCTCAGCGAGGAATACGCAAAATAAGCTACCCGTGTTAAAAAAACGCATTCACCCGAAGGAGTAATGCTACAAAATGATAAGTCTTTCGACACAGGATATAAATTTAAGTTTTGGCACCGACGTCATACTTAAGGACGTCAGCTTTGCTCTCAACGAGGGCGACAGAGTCGGTGTTATTGGCGTAAACGGCGCGGGCAAGACCTCGCTTTTTCGCGTTATATCGGGAGAGTATACTCCCGACTCGGGCTCGGTATACCTCGGCCGCGGACTCACAATCGGCATACTTGAGCAAAACCCTGATCTTACCTCTTTGCCAGGCAACCTCACTTGCCTTGAATATATGTATACCGCCTTCCCTGACCTTATCTCGCTTGAGGAGGATATTGAGAGAATTGAAAACGAGCTTTCAAGTCTTCGCGGTGACGACGAAAAAGCCCTTTCGCTGACGGCAAGGCTTAACGAAGAGAACCGTAAATATGCCGACGGAGGCGGGCTTGAATTCCGCTCACGCTGTCGTGGCATGCTTTTGCGCCTCGGCTTTGACAAAGGACTTATAAATCAGAAAATTTCAACTCTCTCCGGGGGACAGTATACGCGTCTTGCGCTTGCAAGGCTCCTTGCAACAGAGCCGGACGTACTTATGCTTGACGAGCCGACAAACCACCTTGACATTGATGCGCTTGAGTGGCTCGAGGGCTTTATCGCGTCGTATAAAAAGACCGTGCTTATAATATCGCACGACCGTTATTTCCTTGACAGAACCACAAACAAGACTCTTGAAATTCTGTATGGTAAGGCGCGCCTTTACAACGGAAGCTACACCGCCACTAAGGACGAGCAGGAGCGAGAGCGTGCTTCTCTTGAAAAAAGATACAAGGAGCAGCAAAAGGAGATTGCAAAAATCCGTGCAAACATAGAGTTTCAGCGCAGATGTAACAGAGAGCATAACTTCGTCACCATTCGTTCAAAGGAAAAGCAGCTGGCAAGAATGGAGAAGGTGGAGCTCATGCCAAACGCGCCACGCGACATTCGTCTATCCTTTTCAAGCGAAGAGGAGTGCGCAGGCGACGTACTCTCGGTGAGAGGACTCGGCTTTTCCTACGGCGAGAGGGCTCTCATAAAAAATCTTTCATTTCTTGTGAGGCGATATGAAAGAGTGCTTTTCCTCGGTCCTAACGGCTCCGGAAAGTCCACTCTCATGAAGCTCATTAACTGCATGCTGACTCCGAGTGAGGGCTCGCTTACCCTCGGCTATAACGTAAAAATAGGCTATTACGACCAGGAAAACCGCGGACTCTCGGACGGGAAGACGGTTTTTGAGGAGCTGCGCGACGAATATCCCGACCGCACTGACCTTGAGCTACGCTCTACTCTTGCGCTTTTTCTTTTCGATTCCGACGATATTTTCAGAACGGTATCAACGCTTTCAGGTGGCGAGCGCGCGAGACTGACGCTTGCGAAGCTTATTTTAAAGAAGGTAAATCTTCTCATAATGGACGAGCCGACAAACCACCTTGACATCGGCTCGTGCGAGGCACTCGAGAATGCGCTGCTTGCCTTTGACGGCACAATAATAGCCGTGTCGCACGACAGATATTTTATAAACCGTATAGCAACCCGTATAATCGAGCTTTCGCCCGGTAGCGAGCGCGGCATGAAGGACTATAATCTTGAGGAATATGACGATGCGTTCAGCGAATATATGCAACGTCGTACGGAGGCAAGCGAAATTGCATCAGAAAAAACACCAACCGACAAGCAAACCGACTCTAAAAAGGAATACGAGGAAAAGAAGCGTGAGCATGCACGCCTGAGAAGCGAGAAGCGCCAGCGCGAGCGAGCTGAGGCTAAAATTGCAGAGCTTGAGGCGGAAATCGAGGAGCTCGACCGTGAGCTTTTCGGCTCAGCGGCTACCGACTATGTAAGAGCTGCAGAAATAGATAAAAGAAAAACCGAAATTGAAGAGGAGCTGCTTACACTTTACGAGATAGTAATGGCAGAGTAGCTCTCAAAAACTTCGCACGGTGCGAGGAAAGGAGGGGGGACGTGCGCATTTTTGAATATAAAAAAGGAGTAAAGCTCCCTATTTCTTCCTCTGTTTTAGCACTTGGTTTTTTTGACGGCGTTCACGCGGCGCACAGACTTCTTATTGAAGACGGTATGCGCATAGCAGAGAATCGAGGGGCAGCCTTTGCCGTCCTGACCTTTCCTTCAGAGAGCAAACTTAAAAATTTCTCACCGAGAATATACGGCACAGAGGAGCGACTCTTTCTTTTGAGTGATTTAGGAGTTGAAAATGTCGTGCTTGCTGACTTTGACTCGGTGTCGGGTATGACGCCGGAGGAATTTGTAAAGGAAGCACTCGTTGAAGAGGTCGGCTGTACGGTAGCCGTTGCCGGCTACAATTTTCGCTTCGGAAAGGATGCGGCAGGAAAAAGCTCCGACCTTCTCCGCCTTATGCGAGATGCAGGATGTGATGCCGTAATACACGACGAGCACAGCTATCTTGGCAAACCGATTTCAGCGACGCGAATACGCGAAAAACTCCGCACGGGTGACGTCAAAGAGGCAAACGAGCTACTTTCTGTCCCTTATTTTATTAAAGGCAGAGTAACTCACGGAAGAAGCGTCGGGCACACGCTCGGCTTCCCTACCGTTAATATGTCCCTCTCAGGTGAGCGAGCTATCATAGCCACCGGTGTTTACAAAACGGCAGTTGATATCGACGGCAAACTTTACACCGGCATTACCAATGTTGGTACCTGTCCGACCTTTGAGTCGCGAGAGGTTCATCTCGAAACCTATGTTTTAGATTTCGACGGCAACCTTTATGAGAGGGAGCTTACGGTTTATTTTTTGGATTATCTGCGCGAGGAAAGAAAATTCGCCTCTGGCGAGGAGCTTTCTCTACAGATAGCAAAGGACAAGGAAAGAGCAAAAGGAGTTTTAACATGGCAGGCACTTGGACTAAAATCACGGTGACGGGCAAAACGCCAGACCTCGACACTATCGTTTCGGTTATGAGCATGCTCGATAACGGACTGATGATAGAGGATTACAGCGACTTTTCACTGAACGGTATGTACGGCGAGCTCGTTGACGACGAAATACTTAATGCCGATAAAAACACTGTACGTGTATCGCTTTTCGTACCTGAGGAGCGCAATTTTCTCGAATACAAAGATTTTCTTGAAGCGAGGCTCCCTGCACTTGGTGTAGAGGCTAACCTATGTGTCGAGGGGGTATCTGAGGACGATTGGGCGGAGAGCTGGAAGCAGTATTATAAGCCGGTAAAGCTCGGGCGCATTACCATTGTGCCCGCGTGGGAAAAATACGAAGCATCCGAGGGCGAGATAATCGTCAGAATGGATCCCGGCATGGCCTTTGGCACCGGAACACATGAAACGACAAGGCTCGTTATCCGCCTTATGCAAAACGAGGATCTAACCGACAAGCTAGTCCTTGATGTAGGCACCGGCTCTGGAATACTTTCAATCTGCGCCTCAAAGCTCGGAGCCAGCCACTGCAATGCATACGACATCGACCCCGTAGCTGTCAAGGTCGCGCGCGAAAACGTCTTGACCGACGGCTGTACAAATATCGACGTAGGTGTATCAGACCTACTTCACGGTGTAACTCTCGATAGCGGCAAGTACGACTTCTGCGTTGCAAACATCGTGGCAGATATAATTATCAGAATGCTTCCCGATATCAGTGGCTATATAAAGCCGGGGGCTACCCTAATTCTCTCGGGTATTATTGAGTCTCGCTCAGAGGAAGTAAAAGAGGCTGTTATACAGCACGGATTTGCAGTAATCGACGAAGCAAACGAGAATGACTGGATTGCCTTAAAGTGTATTTACAACCCTTAAAAGACAACAATTATTTACATTAGGAGAGGCTTATGCCAAGATTTTTTGTAAACAAGGAAGATATTTCAAACGGTATCGCAAGAATTTCGGGTGACGATGCGCGGCACATTGCGCGTTCTCTTCGCATGGCAGTCGGCGACCGCATTGCCGTATCTGACGGTGAAGGAAACGAATATGAAGCCACACTCACCAAAATACGCGATGATGAGTGTCTCTCCGAAATAAAAAAAGAACTGAACTCGGATTGCGAATCTCCCGTGCGTATAACTCTTTGCATGGCTTATCCCAAGGGAGATAAGCTTGAGACTGTTATTCAAAAGGCGGTTGAGCTCGGTGTCAATACGGTAATTCCCTTCGAGTCCTCTCGGTGCATAAAGCGTCCCGCAAAGGAAAAGCTCGAAAAACTAACAGCGCGTCACGCAAAAATTGCCGAGGAGGCGGCAAAGCAATGCGGACGCGCAAGGCTCCCGAGAGTGCTTTCCCCGGTTTCCTACGTAGCCATGCTTAATATGGTCAAAACCTCCTCGCTCACGCTTTTCTGCTATGAGAACGAGCATATGACAACCTTGAAATGTGCTCTCGAAAAAGTCGGTAGAATAAGCGATATTACGGTTATTGTCGGCTGTGAGGGTGGGTTTTCTCCCGAGGAAGCAAATGCGGCCGCTCTTGCCGGAGCGGTGCCCGTAAGCCTTGGCAAACGCATTTTGCGTTGCGAAACCGCTCCCGCCTACGTTCTCTCGGCTTTATCCTACGTTTTTGAACTATAAACTCGGAAAAGTGTAAATTTTAACAAATATTCGATATATTTTTTGTGAATTTTTTCATTTTTTTAAAAAAAACTATTGAAAATTACATAAAAATGAGTTAAAATATAGTACAGTATAGACAAATCGTGCGTTTTGACGGTCAAAGCAAGCCGTTAAAGCGGCGACTTTATTTTTCGGCGATTTAACCGCCGTATATGAAAGGAATACTCTCTATGTCGAATCGCTTATTCCAAACAGTAATAAATCAAATGAAGGGTGTCGTTGGCAGAACGATAGGCGTCATTGACGAAAACGGCATCATTGTTGCATGCAGCGACCTTCCAAAAATCGGAGAGTCAAAGCAAAGAATAAGAGAAGAGCTTGCCTATTCATCCGGAGTCATTATCTATGACGGATATACCTACCGCTCTATCCCATCGACAGCAAAGGTTGATTCTATCGTTTTCGTTTCAGGCGACGATACCCATGCGGACAAAATGTCGGAGCTTCTTTCAATTTCTCTCGGGAATATAAAGAGCCTCTACGACGAAAAGTACGACAAGGGTTCTTTCATAAAAAACATTATTCTTGACAACATACTTCCAAGCGATATATACATAAAATCTAATGAGCTTCACTTCAATAATGAAGCGGCGCGCGCGGTAATAGTGGTTAAATTCCTCTCCTCACCCGAGCACCATCCATATGAAGTGATTCAGTCGATAGTTACCGACAAATCACTCGATTACGTCATCAACATAAGTGAGCAGGACGTCGTTATAGTGAGAGAAATTTCACGCGATGCTGAAATTTCAGAAATTGAAGCCTACTCACAGGACGTGCTTGATGCTATAATCGGCGAATATGGAGCAAAAGCTCTTATCGGTATCTCCTCCATAGTAGAGAATCTTAAGGATCTCGCACGTGCTTATAAGGAAGCGCGCATAGCGCTTGAGGTCGGAAAGGTGTTTGATATCGAAAAGCCTGTTATGGCTTACGAGAATCTCGGCATCGGCAGACTTATATATCAGCTTCCCACCACTCTTTGCGAAATTTTTCTCGGTGAGGTGTTCAAGAAGGGATCGCTCGAGTCGCTCGACCACGAGACTCTCATGACCGTTCAGAGCTTCTTTGAAAACAACCTCAATGTCTCTGAAACGTCAAGAAAGCTGTTCGTACACCGTAATACTCTCGTATACAGACTTGAGAAAATCAGAAAGCTCACGGGTCTTGACCTGCGAGAATTTGACCACGCTGTTACCTTTAAGGTTGCCCTTATGGTTAAGAAATACCTTACGAGCAAGCCTACAAAATTCTAATAAAATTCGGGGTTGCTCCTTTTATGTGAGCAACCCCGAAGCAAGCACAACGCCAATAAACTATTATAACAAAGGAACGAAGATGACAAAACAAAAAAATGGTATTTTGCTTCGCACTGTCTCTCTCATTGTTACCGTCTTCATTTTAACCTCTCTTTTCAGCTGCAATCTTTTCCGCAACCCGTCATCAAAGGAAGAAATACGGCAAAACATTGCGGAGAGTGTCGCGGAAGACACTAAAAATTACGAATACGTCGGTTATTATCTTCATGATTGGGGCTTCCCTGATTTTGACAGCTTTAAGGTAATGAGCTGGGCAGAAAACGTTTTTCAGCGTTTTTACAATTTAGAGGGAGGCCTCGGTGATACCCTTGAGCACGCTGTGAAAACCGCAGAGCATTTCCTTGAAAATTATTACGACGAGATAGACCTTAAGGACAAACGCGCTGTAACCGATGCTATCATAGCCTCCTACGTCTACGTAATCGGTGATCCCTATTCGGTTTACAGAACACCTGCTGAGTATGAAAATTACGACACCGATATGAGCGGCAAGTTTGGCGGCATTGGAGTCGTAGTCGAATATAATCACACCGAAGAGACTATTCGCGTATCCTCAGTAAACATTGATTCTCCTGCAGAGGCTGCGGGTTTTCGTGTCGGAGACTATATAATTGCTGTTGAGGGCGAAGCAGTTTCCGATATCGGATACCTCAACGCAGTATATAAAATCCGCGGTGAAATCGGCACCGATGTCCACGTAACCGTGCTTCGCGGTGACGATGAGCTTGTGCTTACCGCAACTCGCGCTGAGGTAGTCGAAAAAACCGTAGCGTACGAAATTACCGATGACGGATACGGATATATTGTAGTTAATCAATTCAAGGATAACACCTACCTGCAGTTTGTTGAAGCCATAGATTATATGGAGGACGAGGGTGTCCCCGGTATCATTTTTGATATGCGCGGCAACCCCGGCGGTTATCTTCACACTGTATTAGCTATGATTTCCTACATCGTTCCAAGCGGAAACATTATAGTCAGCTATCAATTCAAGGACGATGGTCCGACCGTCCACAAATCAAACATTGACACAAACCCCATAACAGGCGAAAAAAGCGACCACACGCTTTCCGTGCCCATCGTTGTTATATGCAATGAATACACGGCTTCTGCAGGCGAGATATTCACGGCCGCTATGCGCGACTACAACGATCTCGGTATTGTAGAGGCGTCTATCGTCGGTAAAACCACCTACGGAAAGGGTGTTATGCAAAGCAGCATACCATACACAAATACAGACGCCTCATCAATCACTCTAACTACGGCTTACTACAATCCTCCATGCGGTATAAACTACCACGGCATCGGCGTATCTCCCGATCCGGGACTTGAGGTTGACAACACTGACGATGCGGATCTGCAGTTAGAAGCAGCAGTAGCAGAACTGAAAAAACTAATAAACAGTCAATAATTGTTTACATTTTAAATTAAAAATAATAAAATTCAGGAGATAAATTACAATGCCCGAAATCAAAACCTACACTCCCGCAGGCTTTAAGGCGCTGCAGGACGAGCTTGACTTTCTCGTTAATGTCAGAGTCGAGGAAAACAAGAAGGAGATTTCCACTGCGCGTGCGTTCGGAGACCTCTCTGAGAACAGCGAATACGACGAGGCAAAGCAGGAGCAGGCGAGGATACACGCCCGCATTGACGAGCTTCGCGAGATGATAGCTAACGCAAAGGTTATCGACGAATCTCAGATTGACGAATCTAAAATCAGTGTTGGCTCTATCGTCGTAGTTGACGTATTTGACGATAACGGCAAAAAGATAAGACCCGACGCAAGATACCATATAGTAGGCTCGTACGAAACCGACCCTAAGAACGGAAAAATTTCCGACGCCTCGCCCATCGGTCTTGCTCTTATCGGCGCTGCTGAGGGTGACACCGTTGTTGTTAACGTCGCAAAGGGCGTTATGAATCTTATAGTTAAAAAGGTTTCCCGCGCAAAGGACTAACGGTAAAAAGGCTTTGCTTTAAGGCTTTAGAAAGGACGAAAAAATGGCAAACGAAAATATTCAGCAGAACAGCACCAGCGAGCTCGCTGTAAGACGCGAGAAGCTAAATGCTCTTTACGAATCCGGCAACAACCCCTTTACCATTACTAAATACGACACCACTCACACCAGCACCGAGGCTATTGCGGAGTACTCGAAGCGTGAGCCCGAGCTTTCCGACGGAGAGTCCATATCCGTGCGTCTTGCAGGCAGACTCGTAAGCCGCAGAATTATGGGTAAGGCGTCCTTTGCTCATATGCTCGACGGAGAGGGAAAAATTCAGCTCTATATTGCGCGTGACGGAATCGGAGAGGAAGCATACGCGGCTTTCAAAAAGTGGGACGTGGGCGATATAATCGGTGTTGAGGGACACCTTTTCCGTACGAGAACAGGCGAGATTTCGGTTCACGCAACCTCGGCAACGTTGCTTGCAAAGTCGCTTCTTCCCCTTCCCGAGAAATTTCACGGTCTTACCAATCTTGAACAAAGATACAGACAAAGATACGTTGACCTCATAGTAAATCCCGAGGTTAAGGACACCTTCGTTAAGCGCTCGATGATACTTAAGCTCATCCGTGAATATCTTGACAGTAAAGGGTTCCTTGAGGTAGACACTCCTATTCTCGTTCCTCTTGAGATAGGTGCGTCTGCCCGTCCCTTCGTTACTCACCATAACACTCTTGATATGGATATGTATCTCCGTATCGAAACCGAGCTCTATTTGAAGCGACTTATCGTCGGCGGTATGAATAAGGTTTACGAGGTTGGCAGAATATTCAGAAATGAGGGTATGGACCAAAAGCACAACCCCGAGTTTACCTCTATTGAGCTTTACCAGGCTTATACCGACTACTATGGAATGATGGATCTCGTAGAGGAGCTTTACAAGATGCTCGCCACTAAGGTATGCGGCTCGACAAAGATTTCCTACCAAGGCACTGAGATTGACCTCGGTCATTGGGAAAGACTCACTATGGTTGAGGCCGTAAAGAAGTATTCGGGTGTTGATTATAACGCTTGGACCTCCGACGAGGATGCCAGAGCAGATGCGAAGCGTCACCACGTTGAAGTGCCCGAAAACGCGACACGGGGTACGGTTCTCGTAGAATTCTTCGACGCTTTTGTTGAGGACAAGCTCGTTCAGCCTACCTTTATTTACGACTATCCCGTTGAAAACAGTCCCCTTGCAAAGCGCAAGCCCGAAAATCCTGCTTTCACCGAGAGATTCGAGTATTTCATTAACTGCACCGAGTACGGCAACGCCTTCTCCGAGCTTAACGACCCCATCGACCAGCGCGAAAGATTTGAGCGTCAGGTCGAGGCAAAGCGTAAGGAGGAGCCGAACTGTCGCGCAGAGGTTGACTACGATTATATTACCGCGCTTGAGTACGGTCTTCCCCCGACGGGCGGTCTTGGCTTCGGTGTCGACAGACTTGTTATGCTCCTGACTGACTCCGCATCTATACGCGACGTGCTTCTTTTCCCCACTATGAAGCCGGAAACCTAAAGACTACCGGTATTGCGGATGCTGCGGCATCCGCAATACTCATTGTCGAAAAAAAGCACTTTTAATAAAAAGAGGTTAAAATGGACGAAAAATACAAATACAGTGACGTTTCCATAAAAAGCCCTATTGTTACAAAGCTTGAAAATTTTTGGTATCATTACAAATGGCACAGCATTGTCGCCGCGTTTTTGGTTGTAGTGCTTATCGTTTGCTCCTTTCAGACCTGCTCCCGCACGTCCTACGATGTGCACTTCCTTTACGCAGGCGCGCATAAGCTTGAAAAAACCTCGTCGGACGGTGACGTTTCCCCATTCGTAGGCACTGTTTCAACTCTTAAGCGCGTATCAGAGGATTTTAACGGAAACGGAAGCGTGGACGTCAATCTCCTCGACCTTTTCGTTATGACAAACGAGGAAATCTCCGAGTTTTATCAAGATGAGAATAATGCAGGAAAAGAAATAAACGAGATTCAGATAAGAGACAACACCGAGACACTTAATACGACTCTTCTTATGAGTAATTACTACGTGTGTTTTCTCTCGGAGACACTATTTTTAAAGTACGAGGCTCAGCATGACAGCGCGCTTTTCGCTGACATTTCAATCTATACAGATGCGGATGCAGAATACGAGTATGCCTCGGAAAGAGGCATCTATATCCGCTCACTAAGCTTTTACGAAATGCCTTACATATCCGATTTGCCCGACGATACCGTTGTATGTATCAGGCGTCTTTCTGAGGTGTCGGGTCTCTTTGGCGGCGGCAATGCCGAGGAGGACTTCAGACGAGCTGAAATCGTTCTGTGCAAAATTCTCGGTAAAAGCTGAGCAAACGATGATTTTTTCATTCTTTAATTAAATTTTATATTACTTTATTTTAAAATCCACTTGACAATCTGAGCTTTTTTTGCTAGAATAGTAACAACTTTATCTAGCTAAAGGAATTTAAGCATTTTTAATTGACAATTCCTTCGTCCCTGTAAATTTATTTGCAGGGGCAGTTGCTATTTGTTTAAGTTAATTTTTTCACCCGAAAGGAAATAACAAAATGAAAAGAAGCATTTCTCTCCTCTTATCAATCGCACTTGCACTTTCCGCTCTACTCGGACTTGCGTCCTGCGGCGAGAAGAACAACAAGCTCCCCATCGTATGCGGTGAAAGCGGCATGAACGACGTTGCCGGTGTCGCTACCTACGGCGTTGACTACTATAGTCTCGGTGTAAAGGCCGGAGATATGGCAGCCGATATTCTCCTTGACGGCGAAAATCCCGCAACCACCCCTGTTGCTACCGACCCCAATCCCGCGCTTGTGGTAAACGAGACCGTTGCAAACGAGCTTGGCTTCACTATTCCCGATGCTGTCAAGGACAGAGCAACCGGTGCTCAGACACAGACCGTAACCCGCGTTGAATCTGCTATCGTAGCCGAAAACGGCGGCGCTGCAGACTATACCGTAGGTATTCTTCAGCTCGTTCAGCACGTGGCGCTTGACCTTACTAACGACGGCTTCGTTGACCAGCTCTCCGTTCGTATGAACGAGGCGGGCAAGACCGTAAAAATTCTAGACAAGAATGCAGCGGGCGACGAGTCTAACAACGTAACTATCGCTGAGGGCTTCGTTACCCAGGGCGTTGACCTTATTTACTCCATCGCAACCTCTTCCTCTCAGGCAGCTGCTGCCGCTACAGAGGAGTCCGAGATTCCCGTTATATTCAACGCGGTTACCAATCCCATTGAGGCAGGTCTCGTCGCTTCTATGACCGCACCCGGCGGAAACGTTACCGGCGTATCGGACATCAATCCCGTCGAGGACCAGATTGAGCTTATCGCAGAGCTCCTCGGAAGAACCGATATTAAGATTGGTCTTCTTTACACCAGCTCCGAGACCAACTCTCAGTTCCAGATAGGTCTTGCCAAGGCTTACTGTGACGAGCAGGGCTACGAGTACGTTGACGGTGCTATCGTTGATATAAACGACCTTGAAAACACCGTGGTAAGACTTCAAAATGCGGGAATCGACGCAATTTATATCCCCACCGACAACGTTCTTGCCAACGGTATTGCAAACGTTCACTCCATCAACAAGGGAGAATAATTTAAAAGGTACGACGGTATGATTGACATTCTGCTGTCCGGCACCACACAGGGCCTCATCTGGGGACTTTTGGCGCTCGGCTTTTACATCGCATTTAGAATACTCGACTTTGCCGATATGACCTGTGAGGGCAGCATCACCCTCGGCGCATCGGTTACAGCGCTTTGTATCTGGAGCGGAGTTAATGCGTTTTTGGCACTGCCTATCGCTTTTCTCTCGGGATGCGCGGCAGGCCTTGTAACCGGACTTTTACACACCAAGCTTAAAATTCCGCCTATCCTCTCGGGCATTCTCACCATGTCGGCGCTTTACTCTATCAACATACACGTAATGAGCGCGGCAACGGGTAACGGCGGCACAGCAAACGTGAGCCTTTTAAACTTTAGCTCGAACACTATTTTCTCAATAATTAAAACCTTCCTTCCGCTTACCAAAACCAACGTTGCGCTTATCTTCGGTGCTCTTCTCACTGCTGGAATTATCAGCGCACTTTATTGGTTTTTCGGTACGGAGCTTGGGTGTGCGATTCGCGCAACCGGAAACAATGAAAAAATGTGTCGCGCGCAGGGTATCAACACCGACAGCACCAAGATTGTCGGTCTCGCCCTTGCAAACGGTCTTATTGCCCTCTCGGGCGCTATGCTCTGTCAGTATCAGGGCTACTCCGATGTTAAAATGGGTGTCGGCTCGATAGTCATAGGTCTTGCATCTATCATTATCGGTGAGGCGATATTCTCAAAGGCTAAGAGCTTCTACTTAAGGCTTATCGGTATCGTCGTTGGCTCTATAATTTACAGAGTAATCGTTGCGCTTGTAATATTCTCCGGTATGCCGGCAGACGACTTAAAGCTTATGACTGCTGCGGTGGTAGTCGTGGCTCTCGCATTTACTAACTTCCGCCCACAGATTACGAGAGCCTTCAAAAATCTATTCCGAGTTTTCAAAAAAGATAAGGAGGAACAGGACAAATGAGTACTCCTATTCTTGAAATAAAGTCTGCTACCAAGGTCTTCAATGCAGGCACGGTAAACGCAAAGTGCGCGCTCGACCACTTAAATCTCACGATAAACGACGGTGACTTTATCACGGTTATCGGTGGTAACGGTGCGGGAAAGAGTACGCTTATGAATGCTATAACCGGCGTATTCCAGCTTGACGAGGGCTCGATAACACTCGACGGCAAGAGCCTTAACGGTATGCCCGAGCACAAGAGAGCCAGCTTCTTCGGCAGAGTTTTCCAAGACCCTATGATGGGCACTGCCGCAGATATGCAGATTGACGAAAACTTAGCTCTCGCAAAGCGACGCGGCAAGCGCCACGGTCTTGGCTGGGGCGTTACCGCAGAGGAGAGGGAAACCTACTACGAGCTCCTCTCGCAGCTCGACCTCGGTCTTGAGGACAGGCTCACCTCAAAGGTGGGACTCCTCTCGGGCGGTCAGAGGCAGGCAGTTACACTTCTTATGGCGACGCTCATTAAGCCAAAGGTACTGCTCCTTGACGAGCACACGGCGGCCCTTGATCCGAAAACTGCAGCAAAGGTGCTTGAGATAACCGACAAAATAGTTAAAGAAAACTCGCTCACGACGCTTATGATAACCCACAATATGAAGGACGCCATAAAGCACGGCAACCGTCTTATTATGCTCCACGCGGGCAGAGTTATTATCGACGTATCGGGTGAAGAAAAACAGAAGCTCACCGTAGAGGAGCTACTCGGCATGTTCACGAGAGCTAGCGGAGACGAGTTTTCGAGCGACAGAGCGATACTTTCATAACGGACAAAAAACGACTCCTCTGCGAGTCGTTTTTTATATATACACTTGATTTGTCCTTCAATATGTGTTAAAATACAAGAGTTGAATATTAACTACGGAGAAAAATATATGTATTACGGCTACAAAATCAGCGATTACACGGCAGATCTCGCAGCACGTGTCGAGGCAGACTGCGCACCCGTGTTCAAAAAAATCGAGGAAAATGCGCTCTATTGCTCAGCAAAGGTGCTATCGGCATTTCAGGAGTGCAACGTCTCCACTGCAGACTTTATCGAGGTGACCGGCTACGGATACACCGACTCGGGTAGGGACAAACTTGAGGAGATTTACGCTCGTGTTTTCGGTGCTGAGGACGCACTTGTGCGCCCACAGCTTATGTCGGGCACGCACGCGCTTGCCGTCACGCTCGGCGGACTTCTAAAATACGGTGACACTCTCCTTTACGTATCGGGCGAGCCCTACGACACACTCCGCAGCGTTATCGGTACGGCAGGAAACAGCCGAAACTCACTTATAAAGTGCGGTGTAAAATACGAGGAAATAGACCTTATCGAAAGCGACTTTGACCTCGAGGCTATAAAGGAGAGAGTCGGGCACGGTGATATTCGCGTTGCGGCAATTCAGCGCAGCCGCGGCTACTCGCAGAGAAAGAGCTTAACGATAGACAAAATAGCCGAGGCGATAAGGGTAATCAAGGAAACCTCTCCCTCGACGATAGTTATGGTTGACAACTGCTACGGCGAGTTTACCGAGGACAGAGAGCCCACCGACGTCGGCGCTGATGTTTTTGTGGGCTCTATGATGAAAAATCTCGGTGCGGGATTTGCCGTTTCGGGCGGCTACTGCGTAGGCCGTCGCGACGTTATAGAGGATATCGCGGAGCGCCTTAAAGTCGGAGGCCAAGGCGGTCTTAGGAAGACAATTTTCATTTT
>JAZNHD010000058.1:0-5802 GCA_045576815.1 Eubacteriales bacterium | reverse complement strand
CATGGCTACGATCCGACTTGGAGGTTGTGCCTACGGCTATGATTCTGCCGCCTGCCTGTCTTCTCCTATTGATTTCATCGGCAACGTCCTTAGAGATATGAAATAGCTCGCCGTGCATCTCGTGCTCGCGTATCTCCCTTGCCTTAACAGGTCTGAAGGTGCCAAGTCCGACGTGGAGAGTTACCTCGCCGTAGCCAACACCCATGCCTTTTATTTTTTCTAATAGCTCCTCGGTGAAATGAAGTCCCGCAGTAGGTGCTGCTGCAGAGCCCTCCTCCTTTGCGTAAACCGTCTGATAATCGTCTTTATTTTCGAGCTTTTTAGTTATGTACGGCGGCAGAGGCATATTTCCGACCGCATCAAGCGCCTCATATACGTTTTTATAAACCGACCTGTCCCACTCGAGCCTAACAATGCGGTTGCCGCCCTCGATGACCTCGGTAACCTCGGCCGAAAGCGTTTCGCCAAAATCGAATGCCGCGCCTACTTTTGCGCGCTTACCCGGTCTTACGAGCGTTTCCCACTCACCGTCCTCCTTCTGACGAAGGAGAAGAAGCTCTATTTCCGATCCGGTCTTTCTCGTTTTACCGATAAGACGCGCAGGGATAACCCTTGAGGAATTTACAACAAGCATATCACCGGGGCGCAGATAGTCGGTAATATCTCGGAATATTTTATGCCCGATGCTCCTTTTTTCTCTGTCAAGCACCATAAGGCGACAGCCGTCGCGCTCCTCACTCGGAGTCTGCGCTATCAGCTCCTCGGGAAGCTCGTAAAAGAAGTCCTCGGTCTTAAGCTCTGTGTCTATTCTTTCGTTAACAATTAAGTTTTTGCCGTTTTCCATTATCCCTCGCACACAAATCAACCTGAAATCATAAAATAATAACGAACTCTAACGTAATAATTATACACAACTTCAGAGTTTTTTTCAAGACGTAGAGAGAAATTTATATATGAAAAAGAAAACGATTTTCAAGGGAGCTGCAACGGCTCTCGTAACGCCTATGCGGGACGGAAAAATCGACTATACCGCACTTGGCGCACTTATCGACAAGCAGATAGAGGCCGGCATATCAGCTCTCGTTATCGGCGGCACGACAGGAGAGGCGGCAACACTTTGCGACGGTGAGAGATACGAGATGTATACCTTTGCAAAGGCTAAGATTTCGGGCAGAACGAAGCTGATACTCGGCACGGGCACAAACGACACCCGCGTTGCATTAAAGCACACACGGTTTGCCGAAACTCTCGGCTGTGACGGAGCGCTACTCGTAACTCCCTACTACAACAAGGGGACAGAAGACGGCATTACCCGACATTACCTGACTATTGCAGAATCAACCTCTCTGCCGATTATACTCTATAACGTTCCCTCAAGAACGGGAGTGAACCTCGATTTTCCCGTGCTTGACAGACTCGCGAGAGAGAAAAACATCGTCGCAATAAAGGAAGCCTCCGACTCGCTTGACCGACTCGTCCGTTTATCAGGCTACGGAGAGGATTTAAGAGTTTACGCGGGTAACGACTCGCAGATTTATCCCGTGCTCGCCCTCGGCGGTCTAGGTGTTATATCGGTGGTGTCAAACATTTTGCCAAAGGAAGCCTCTGATATATGCAATTTATATTTCAATGGCAAGACCGGCGAGAGCCTCATGCTTCAAAATAAGCTCCTTGCACTTATCCGCGCCTTGTTTTTGGAAACTAATCCGGCACCCGTAAAATTTGTCCTTTCAGAGCTTGGACTTATAGAAAACGAGCTGCGATTACCCCTATCCCGTGTCAAGAAATCAACCGAAGAGGCGGTACACCGCGCACTAGCGGAGCTTTCGGATGACACCCAAATTTCTCATTGACAAAAGCCTCATCTTATGATAAAATAAAATGGCACGGTTGCCGTGCCATTTTTCGTAAGGAGAATTATATGAAAATTAGCTTTTCCAAAAGAGCACTGATATTCCTGCTTGCAATATTTCTTGTTTTGCCTGCTTTTTCCGCATGCTCAAAAGCAATCACCCTTGACGACGCAAAATATACTATGGGGAAATTCTTTTCCGCAATAGGCGCGGGTGACCTTGACTCTGCTGCAGCGCTTATGCATATCTCAACAGGCATTACTGCGGGCCGGGTCGAGACCTATCTCGCCGAGGTTGAGGACAAGGTTGGCGGCTCGTTTAACGACGGTATATCGAACATAAGATACACTAGCTTTGAGCAATTACCGTACAACGGTGTGCCCGGCGGTTCTAAATTCCGCGTATACGGTACTTTAAATATCGGAAAAGCCGTGGGCGTGTCCTTTATAATTTCGCTTATTATGGACGGCGATGGCTACGGAATAAGCGTAGTCGACTTTAACGGTGTCGACCTTTGATTCTCGTTTTTGTGCAAAAACGAAAAACTGCTTAATAACCTCGCTTTTTTTAGCTGTTTTTTGTATAAATTACATATTGACATAAAACTGTGGGAGTGCTAAAATATTTTACTGTCAAATAAGAATTATTTTGAAAAGAGGCGGTAAATATGCAGGCACTTCTTTCACTTTCAATAGCTCTTTTAGTCGGCCTTATGCTCTCGAGAGTGGCAAAGCTCTTAAAGCTACCCGCCGTAACGGCTTATCTCGTTGCGGGAATTTTAGTTGGCCCTCACATATTAGGTCTTTTTGGCGTGCAGGGACTCGGCTTCATATCTCACGCAGACGTTAAGAGCTACGATATAATCTGCGACGTGGCGCTCGGCTTTATCGCATTTTCGATAGGCAATGAGTTCCGTCTTTCTCAGCTTAAAAAAATAGGTCGACAGGCGACGATAGTGGGTATCTTTCAGGCGGTTGTAACCACCGTCGTGGTTGACGTGGCACTTATTTTACTCCACCTGGCAATGCCTGACGTCCTCTCCCTTGAGGCTGCAATAGTCCTCGGCGCGATAGCATCTGCCACCGCCCCTGCCGCAACGCTTATGGTTGTAAGGCAGTATAAGGCAAAGGGCCCAGTTACCGATATGCTTTTACCGGTAGTCGCGCTTGACGATGCCGTCGGACTCGTGCTTTTCGCAGTATCATTCGGTGTCGCAAAAGCTATGCAGTCGGGTAGAATTGACGTTATTTCGGTTGTAGTTGAGCCGCTGCTCGAGGTTATCCTCTCGCTTATTCTCGGTGCTGTATCAGGCTTCCTTTTAACCTTTGCGGAGAGATTTTTCCACTCCCGCTCGAAAAGACTTTCGATGTCGGTGGCATTCGTATTTCTCACCATCGCTATCTCAATGATGAAATTTGAATTTTTCGGTGTTCATATCTCCTTCTCCTCACTTCTCGTTTGTATGATGCTCGGCACGGTATTTTGCAACGTATGCGACTTTTCCGAGGAGCTTATGGAAAGAGTTGACAGGTGGACGGCGCCCCTATTCGTTCTCTTCTTCGTACTCAGCGGTGCAGAGCTCGACTTTACCGTATTCGGCAGCGGCGCAGTAATCCTTATCGGTGTGGTTTACATTCTCGCGCGCTCGGCAGGAAAATACTCGGGGGCTTTTGCAAGCTCTAAGATTGCCGGCTGTGACGATAAAATAGTAAAATATCTTGGCATCACCCTGCTACCGCAGGCGGGTGTCGCTCTCGGCATGGCACTTAAGGCAGAGGAGCTTGGTGATGTCGGTGTAATTGTTGCTAACATTACTCTGTTTGCAGTCCTCGTTTATGAAATTATCGGCCCTACTCTTACTAAGCAGGCGCTTCTTCACGCAGGTGACATCAAGCCAGAGGGCAAGACGAGCGCAAGACACGAGCATATGAAAAAGCTGGCAGAGCGTGAAAACAGCGGTAACAAATAAATATAAACAAAAAGCGTGTTGCCACGCTTTTTTGTTTTCCGCAATTTCCATAATATACAAGTTTCCCTAACGCCCCCTCGACAAAATTATAATATTTATTCGTTTTTATTATTGATTTTTACTATTCACTGTGCTATAATATCTTCAACAGTTACCGGTGAAGCATTCGGAATCTTGCGAGACAACTCGCAGTGCGACCGATTCGCTGAGGAACTCTGGAGAATCCCTTAAGTGGGTGCCGAAGGTGCAAGGCGACAATATCGCTGAATCTCTCAGGCAAGAGGACAGAGGACATAAGCGCTGTACGGCGTTTTTTCCTGTCCTATATTCAGAGCCACCGATACTGTCGGTGACTTTTTGCTTTAAGGAAAGGAAAAACTAAATGAAGTGGCTGCTTAATTTAGTCAACACAATCAACTCTTATCTCTCCGACTACGTGCTTATTATACTGCTCGTCGGGGTCGGACTTTACTTTTCCGTAAGGACGAGGTTTGTTCAAATACGTTGCTTTGGCGAGGGAATGAAGAACGTTTTCGGAAAAATCAAGCTTCGCGGCGGAAAGCATGGGGGCGGTATGTCATCCTTCCAGGCGCTTGCTACCGCAATTGCGGCCCAGGTTGGCACGGGTAATATCGTAGGCGCGTGCGGTGCTATTTTCATCGGTGGCCCCGGTGCTATTTTCTGGATGTGGGTGATAGCCTTTCTCGGTATGGCTACCATATACGCGGAGGCTGTCCTTGCGCAAAAAACCAAGGTGACAGGTGCTGACGGCTCGGTCCTCGGTGGTCCCGTGTATTACATAAAGGAAGCCTTCCGCGGTAGATTCGGAAGGATACTCTCCACCTTTTTTGCCACAGCCGCTACTCTCGCACTTGGATTTATGGGCGCTATGGTGCAGTCGAACTCAATTGCCTCGAATTTCAAGGGCGTTTTCGACCGATTTGGCGTTGACGCTTCGTTTACTCTCTTAGGTACAGAATTCAACTGGATTATGATTATCACCGGTGTTGTCGTTGCGGTTATGGCCGCAGTTATACTCATTGGAGGCGTTGGACGTCTTGCCTCGGTAAACGAAAAACTCGTTCCCGTTATGGCTGTCGTTTACATTGCAGGCGGTCTTCTTGTTCTTTGCATTAACGTAACGAGTCTTCCCGCAGCATTTGGAATGATATTTAAGTACGCCTTCGCACCCGAGGCTCTTATCGGCGGCGGTGTAGGTGCGGCAATAGCAAAGGCGATAAGCCAGGGTGCAAAGCGCGGTCTTTTCTCTAACGAAGCAGGTATGGGCTCCACACCTCACGCGCACGCGATTGCCAACGTTAAAGCACCTCACGAGCAGGGCACGGTAGCCATGATAAGTGTATTCATCGACACCTTCATCGTTCTCACAATGACAGCCCTCGTAGTTATCTCCACGCTCTACTGCAACGGCACGATAACTCCCGAAAGCTACGATGCTCTTGCTGCAGCAGGCAGCGGTTTCTCAAGTGCAAATATGGCACAGCTCGCCTTCTCGCAGACATTCGCCAAGCTCTTTGGAGAGTCGGCCGGTGGCATTATTGGTTACGCATTCGTTGCAGTCTCTCTCTTCTTCTTCGCTTTCTCCACCATCATCAGCTGGAACTATTTTGGCAAGGTCAATTTCCAGCACCTTTTCGGAAAGCGCGCGACGCTCGTTTATTCAATTATCGCCGTTGCCTTTATTTTTATTGGATCGCTCCTTCAGAACGATCTCGTCTGGGCGCTCACCGACCTTTTTAACAACCTTATGGTTATTCCTAACGTAATAGCTCTATTTGCCCTTGGCGGTATGGTAGTATCGCTTACGAAATTCGGCAAGGAAAAAGGCGATATATAAAACATAAAAAATTAAGCTCTCTCCCTTGGGCGTCGCGCCGTAAGGCGCGGCGCCCTTTAATCTAAAAAAAACCAGGGGGGCCCCGCGGGGGTTTTAGAGAATTTTTTCCCCCAATTTTTCAA
>JAZNHD010000057.1:0-2146 GCA_045576815.1 Eubacteriales bacterium | reverse complement strand
ACTTTATTCAGCGTACTGAATCTCAACATAATTGTACCATACTATCTTACAAAATACAAGTATAATATTTATTTTATTATATTTTTGTCCCCTGTTTTGCTTTTTCGTGCCCCAAGTTGTCTCTCTGCGCTTTTCACGCTCTTTCTCATATATTATGTAGGTTGATAAATCTGAAAAAAGAGGCACAGCTGTGCCTCTTTTTGTATACTCGGATGTCTTGGATAAGGGATTATACTCGGCCTGTGACGGTGAGTACGGTAACGCCGGGTGTATAGGTCGCGTCTATCGCTCTTTTTGCTATTTCAAGTCCTGAAAGAAGCTCCGCCTCGGTAGTGTTGGAAATTACCGTATTTCCGCCGTACGAGAGCGTTGCCTGGTTATAAAAGGTTGCCTTTTAAACCTCCTGTATTTTCGGAGCGCAGCTTATATCTGCGCCTATATCATTATATGAAGGATGGCGAAAAAAGTCCTTTTACGTGAAAGAGATCCATTTTCGATTTAGCTTGTTGACTTGCTGATAAGAGTTTGGTATAATTAAGTACAGATAATTTCCAAGGAGATAATTATGGAAAACCGCTTTATTTTCGGTGAGGTACACCGGGGGAAGAAATCCCTTGATAAATATACGGGAACGGAGCCTGTTGTCGAGGTGCCTGAGGGCGTCTATGCCATCAACACTGCTGCATTCTCGGGTTGCGCTTCGGTAGAAAGGATTATACTTCCGCAATCCTGCAAATTTATCTTTAATCGCGCCTTTGAAAATTGCGTGGCTCTCAGAGAGGTGTATACCGGAAATAATCTTTTAGCGATAGGCGGGGAGGCATTTAGAGGCTGCAAGTCCTTTGAGCGTCTGACTCTCTCAAATGCGAATATGAGCAAGGATTATAACAGCACTAACCTCGGCGCGCTTCTTTTCTCGGGAGTGGGAAGGAGCTTTCAGATTATATTCAGCGGCAGCTCCGTGGATTTCGATGCTATGACAACATACAAAGCAGTAGAAACCTTTTCAAACGGTGATTACCACCATCCAACCTCATCCCACTTTGACTATAGCGAAACAAGAAGAACAACCACCTACTACGTCTTCGGCAACGAGGCGGATACCGACTTTGAATGTGAGGTGCATTGCCTTGCCGACGGTAAGATATTAAAGTATAAGTCCATAGAAGGCGGCTGCTCGAGCGTCATAGATACAGTGAGGTATTAAATATTGAGGAAGCGTTGGCGGATTGTGTTATCCGGCGCCCCGTGTGAAGAAAACCGCGTCTTAATGTAACCTATACTATACAAAAAGCCTCTTGCTGAGCTACTGCCGCGCAAGAGGTTTTTTAATTTGGTTTTTGTCAGGTGATTCTCTTGATAAGCCTGTATACTCTTTTCGCGCCGTCCTCAATAAGAGTAGCGAAAAGAATGACGCCCCTCACCCGTGTCAATTCGGAAAGAAGTAGCCACTACCTGCCATTTTAGCGAAGTGAAGAATTTGGCGTAGTCAAGCGAGCAAAATGTATAATTAATCCTTCCCAAAGTGCTTCCAACCGCAATTGATTAACAAAAACTCCTCTAAAGACTCGATATAATCAAGGTCATCGTTATAAAAAGCGGTGTATGAAATCGAGCAATCTTTATCATTTGTAGCTATGAAAACCATCTTTTTCGGATAATCCACATCCGAGCCGTATTTTCCATCAATAATCAGCGTGCGGAATGAATAGCCGTTAATTTCAGCAGACGGCATACAAGTATATTCAAGTGCTGTCATTCCCGCTTCTTGAAATACGTATCTACTATCCAACAATGCAGTTTGCTTTTGATAGTCTTCTCGATCGTAACGAACTATCAAGGTGTCTGCATCGCAGGTGAAAATTCCGAAAGAGCTTGAAAAATAGTCGAAATGCTCTACTTTATTGTAAATGCCTAACTCATCTAAAGTTGGCATATTATCAAATTTTTGACACACATCGGCATAGCTTTCCCCTATTTCGCCATCAGTTTTATGTGTCAGCGCTTCAAATGTTCCCAATATGCTTGAAATCAAAAACGACACGATAAAAGCGAGCAATATAAATACTGTAAGAAGGATTTTAGCAACAGTCCTCTTTTTGGAGAAAATAAGCAAAGCAAGTAAGACGATTGAAATAATCGGTAG
>JAZNHD010000056.1:0-3687 GCA_045576815.1 Eubacteriales bacterium | reverse complement strand
GTGTGCGCGTGTGATATAATTACTGTGATTGTTTGCTACATAGTAAAGGAGAAAAAGGTGATATTCGGAAAACACGTAAACCGTTATTATATAAAGCATCTTCCAATGCTTCTTCTCGGAATATTTTCGCTTTTTGCCGTAGACTATTTTCAGCTTAAAATTCCTGAGCTTTATAAGATGGTAGTTAACGGTGTTACGACGGGCTTTGTCGAGGTTGGCGATGCTTTTGTGGCGTTTGACCTTGCGTTTTTGCTTGACAGAATTTGCGCGCCGCTCGTGCTTGTTGCGCTATTTATGGTTGTGGGCAGATTTCTTTGGAGAATCTGCTTTTTCGGTACGGCTATAAAGGTTGAGACCGACCTTCGCCGCAGGATGTTTGACCACTCCAAAGGACTTTCGCACCAGTATTATCAGGTCAATAAGGTCGGTAACCTGATGTCGCTTTTCACAAACGACCTTGAGACCGTAAACGAGTGCTTCGGCGACGGTATTCTTATGCTTTTTGATGCCTTGCTTCTCGGTGTGCTCGCAATAGTGAAGATGGCTAATATGAATCCCATTCTCACGGTTCTCTCGCTTATCCCCATGCTGTTTCTCTTTATTGTCGGTACGCTTGTCGGCGGTTATATGATGAAAAAATGGGAGCTTCGCCAGGCAGCTTTTTCCGAGCTTTCGGACTTTTCGCAGGAGAGCTTTTCGGGTATTGCGGTAATAAAGGCGTTCGTAAAGGAGTTCCGCGAGCTCTGGGCATTCAAGGCACTAAACAAAAAGAATGAAAACGCGAACATAGACTTCACCCGCTCCTCAACCCTCCTTCATATATCGGTTACGCTCTTTGTCGAGTCGGTTATGTGTATTATCCTCGGCTACGGCGGATACCTCGTTTATTCGGGGGTGTTTAACGGTGGAGAGCTCGTTGAGTTTATAAGCTATTTCACCTCTATAGTATGGCCGGTTATGGCGGTGTCGCAGCTTATCGATATGTCATCGCGAGGCGCGGCATCGAAAAAGCGCATTTCCGAGCTTCTTGACGCGACACCCGACGTGTCGGACAGAGATGACGTTATTGACCTGCCGTTTATTAAAGGCGATATTGAGTTTAAAAATCTCACCTTCCGCTATCCTGACGGCGACTACGATGCGCTCTCTGACGTTAGCTTCAAAATAAATGCCGGCGAAAACGTCGGAATTATAGGTAAAACAGGCTCGGGCAAGACCACACTTGTTGACCTTATTCTAAGAATTTACAATGTTCCCGACGGCACGCTTTTCATAGATGGGCACGATGTAAACACAATACCGATACGCCGCGTGAGAGAATTCTCGGCATACGTTCCGCAGGACAATTTCCTTTTTTCCGACACTATTGAAAATAATATTGCCTTCGCGAGCGACACCGCTGCTGACGAGGCGGTTATAAGGGCGGCAACCCTCTCGGACGTACACGATAATATCGTAGATTTCCAGTACGGTTACAAAACGGTGCTCGGAGAGCGCGGTGTTACCGTGTCCGGCGGACAAAAGCAGCGTATTTCCATAGCGCGCGCACTTATGAAGGAGGCATCGATACTTATTCTTGACGACTCGGTAAGCGCTGTCGATACCGGAACCGAGAAGGTTATAATCGACAACCTGAGAAGTAACAGACGCGGCAAGACCACGATACTCATAGCTCACCGTATCTCAACGGTTGAAAAGATGGATAAAATTGTTTTCGTCGACGACGGAAAAATAGCCGCAGTCGGCACTCACGACGAGCTTGTTGCGTCATCGCCGGATTATAAGAAGATGGTCGAGCTTCAGAAGCTTGAAGAGGAAAGGGGTGAGAGCTAATGTACGAGTATTATCCTCTCCTTCTTGTAGGTGCTCTCGTAGGCATCTTTACAGTAATCTTTTCGGTGGCTTATATCACGATGAAGGATAAGAAGGCTGCCATAGGATTTGACCGCAATATGAAGGATTCGGAGATTTGCAAAAGACTTCTTTCATATGCGAAGCCCCATGCGGGCGGCTTTTTGCTCGTCGGCGTTATTATGCTCGTGTCTATAGCCTACGATATTATCTCACCGCTTATAATCGGTGACATAATGCGCCTTTTCAGCGACGGCTTTGAGATGAGCGACCTTTACGTCAGAGTTGTGTTTTACGCCTCCATTCTTATCGTTTCTCTCGTATGTACCTACGTGCAGGCTATTATGCTCCAGAGGATAGGACAGAAGATACTGTCGAAAATCCGTGAGGACGTATTCACTCATATAGAGAGCCTCTCGCACTCCCAGCTTCATAAAATTCCCGTCGGTAAGCTCGTCACGCGCGTGACTAACGATACCAACGCCATATCTATGATGTTTACGCATATACTCGTAAACCTCTTTAAAAACTGCTGTATAGTTATAGGCGTCTTTGTCGCTATGCTTTGCCTTAACTATATGCTCACCCTTATGGTGCTGTGCTTCGTTCCGTTTATCGTGCTTTTCACGGTGATATTCAGAAAGTTTTCGCGCAGAGCCTACCGAAAGGTAAAGGACGGCACGACCGACATCAACACCTTCCTTTCCGAGAACCTCTCGGGTATGAAGATTACCCAGATATTCAACAGAGAGGAGCGCAAGCTCTCGGAGTTTGAGGAGAAGAATAAGACCCTCGGCACAGCGAAGCGGCGCGAGATTTACGTTTTCAGTATCTTCCGCCCCATCGTTTATATGCTCTATATATCCTCTGTGCTTTGCCTTCTTTATCTTGGCGGTAAGGGGTATATAGATAAGACGAGCTTTATGGGCCAGCTTATCACCGCCGACGTTATCGTCGCGTTTTATATGTATATCTCGAAATTCTTCAACCCCATACAGAGTCTTGCCGAGCAGTTTAACCGTCTTCAGTCGGCATTTGCCTCGGCGGAGAAGATTTTCACGGTTATGGATATGAAGCCCGAGGTGGTTGACACCGAGGGTGCAATCGAGCTTCCTACTGTGCGCGGCGAGATAGAGTTTAAGAACGTGTGGTTCGCATACGAGGGCGAGGAGTGGGTGCTCCGAAACGTGTCCTTTAAGGTAAACGCAAAGGAAACTGTAGCCTTTGTTGGCTCGACGGGTTCTGGCAAGACGACAATCCTCTCGCTTATCTGCCGCAACTACGATATACAGCGCGGTGAGATTTTGATTGACGGAATTAATATTAAAAATATTAAAATTTCATCACTGCGCCGCCATTTCGGTCAGATGCTTCAGGACGTCTTTCTTTTTTCGGGCACTATACGCTCGAACATCGTGCTTCGCGATGAGACGAAAACCGACGAGGAAATTATGGAGGCGTGTCGGTACGTCAATGCCGATAAGTTTATAGCTAAGCTTCACGGCGGTCTTGACGAAGAGGTGCGCGAGAGGGGCAATAACTTCTCTGCAGGTCAGCGTCAGCTCCTTTCCTTTGCACGTACGGTTATCCATAAGCCTGCCGTTATGATACTTGACGAGGCAACGGCTAATATAGATACCGAAACCGAGCTTCTGATACAGGACTCGCTCGAGCGTATGATGAATATCGGTACTATGCTTATGGTTGCACACAGACTCTCGACCATTCAGCACGCGGATAAAATCATAGTCCTCTCGCACGGCGAGATAATCGAGGAGGGTAGCCACTTTGAGCTTCTCGAGCGCCGCGGCAGATACTACGACCTTTATATGCTTC
>JAZNHD010000055.1:0-95069 GCA_045576815.1 Eubacteriales bacterium | reverse complement strand
TACCAAATATAAAAATAATTAATTAAGCCTTCGGGCAGGAGGAAAACAAAATGAGATTTACCATACAAAAATCAGAATTCTTAAATAAGCTCACACCTGCTATGGGTACTGTTTCCAATAAAAATACTATTACATCTATAGAGGGAGTTCTTCTCGAAACCACAGTAGACGGAGATATAAGACTCTCTACATACGATATGAATAAGGGAGTAAGGGCTACGGTTCATCCTACCTCTATAGAAAGAGAGGGTAAATTTATACTTAATGCAGCAAGACTTTATCAAACACTTCGAGTTCTCCCTGAGGACGAAATTACTATTGACGTTAATGATAAGCTAAACTGTACTATATCATCAGGAAAGGCTTCATTTTCTATGTTTGCTCTTCGAGGAGATGATTTTCCAAATCTCCCCGACCTCACCTCTGACAGAGGCTTTGAAATTTCAGCTTCTACCTTGAAAAAAATGATAGGAAAGGTTTCTCACTCTATTGCCGAGCAGGATACCCGTCCTATGCTTTGCGGTGCTTTCTTCAAAATTTCAGAAGGAGAGATAGAGGTCGTATCCTGTAACAGCTATACTCTTTCAAGATGTATTAAAAAGTGTGATATAGAGTCTATAGGAGCTTCGTCTGACGTTGAATTTTCATTTATAATTCCCGGACATGCTCTCGGTGAGCTTTCAAAAAATCTTGGCGACGGAGAGGATGAGAAGGTTAAATTCTATATTTCAAGAAAGCACGCTATTGTAAAGGGAAATGATATTATATTCTTTACGAGAACCATTGATTCCGAATACATAGATTATAAGAGAATTATTCCTAAAGATAACGATATTATAGTAACGGTTGACAGAGAAAGACTTCTTGACGGTCTTGAGAGAGCTAATATTATTGCTGAGGAAAAGATTCAAGGAAGCGGAAGAAGCTACGTTAAGCTCTCACTTTATGATCAATTTCTTAATATTAGCTCCTCTTCGGTAAACGGAAACGTTTTTGATGAGATGGATTGTGTTCACGAGGGTGCTGATATAGAGATAGGCTTTAACTGCCGTTATCTTATAAACAGTGTAAAGGCTGCTGAGGGTGAAAATATAAAAATAACACTAAAAGGAGCAACTCAGGCTATAACCATCGAGCCTTCAGAGGAGGATGAAGATTTTAGTTATTTCTATATGATTCTCCCTGTAAGAATGAACGAGCAGAGATGATAATTAAAAGATTTTCTGCAAAGAATTTCAGAAATATAGAAGAATGTAATATAGAATTTTCTCCGGGTGTTAATCTTCTTTACGGGAAAAATGCGCAAGGTAAAACTAACGTTATAGAAGGAATTTATATTTTTTCAAGAGGTAAATCCTTTAGATGTGAATACGAGAGAGACCTTATAAAACATGAAAAAGAAGGATTTAATGTTTTAATAGAATATAAAGACAAATCCGGCGATAATACTCTTGAATATTCTCTTTACGGCAAAGAAAGAAGAAGAAAAAAGAACGGATATAAAATAAATAAGCTGTATGAAATGATAGGAAGCTTTAAATCCGTGCTTTTTTATCCCGATGATCTTGGACTTATAAAAAACGGGCCTGAGGAAAGAAGAAGCTTTATAAACGTTGCAATATCGCAGTGCTATCCCTCTTACATAAAAAACTATGCAAATTATAAAATTGCTCTAGAAAACAGAAACTGTATACTTAAATTTATGCAAAAGGGTATGACGGTTGATGAAAAAGAGCTTTATGCGTGGTCGCAGTCTATGGCGGAATATGCGTCTTACATTTATCTTTCGAGAGAAGAATATATAAAAAGATTAAATGATAACGCAAAAAAAATACTTTCAGATATATCTGATGGCAAAGAGGAGCTTACTCTTATTTATAGAAGTAATATAGAAGGAAAGTATTACGAAAGAGAAAAAATAAAAGAGGAATACTTAAAAATATTAATTTCTGATATAGAAAGAGAAAGAGCTGTAGGATCAAGTCTTTTCGGTCCTCACAGAGATGACGTTGAAATATTAATAAACGGGAAAAAAGCAAAAAATTTTGCGTCTCAGGGTCAGCAAAGGTCTATTGTTTTAGCTCTTAAGCTTGCTGAGGGAGAGGTAATACGCGATATTTCAGGAGAATATCCTGTATTTCTCTTTGACGACGTATTAAGTGAGCTTGACGAGGATAGGAGAAATTATGTCCTTTCAGGAATAGGAGAAAGGCAGATAATAATAAGCGCCTGCGACCCCGAAGAATGCAGAAGATATACGAAAACCGAAATAGACGTATCGGAGGGAAAATATGTACTTACACATAGGTAACGGAAAAAGTGTTCAAAAAAATAAAATAATAGGAATATTTGACCTTGATACCTCAACTATCTCTAAAGTAGGTAAGGATTTTATAAACAGAATGCAAAAATTGGGACGTGTTGAGTATGAGGATTACGACCTTCCGCGCTCGTTTGTTTTAGTAGAAGAGGATGACGGATATAAGGTTAGGCTTTCGCGAATATCAAGCGGAGGACTTAAAATGAGATTTGATATGACACTTATCGGAGAGGAAATATAAGAAAGGGTAAGGACAAAATAAAATGGCAGACCAAATCGAAAAAAACGGTTATGACGACAGCCAAATACAAGTGCTTGAAGGACTTGAAGCTGTAAGAAAAAGGCCCGGAATGTACATAGGTACAACTTCCATTCGCGGTCTTCATCATCTTGTATATGAGATTGTTGATAACTCGATAGACGAGGCCCTTGCAGGAGAATGTAATTCTATTAAAATAGAAATTTGGCCGGATAACAGCGTTTCTGTTGAGGATGACGGACGAGGTATTCCTTCGGGTATGAATGAAAAGTTAGGACTCCCGACTCTTGAAGTTGTTTATACGGTTCTTCATGCAGGCGGAAAGTTTGGTGGAGAGGGATATAAGATAGCCGGCGGTCTTCACGGTGTCGGAGCATCGGTTGTAAACGCACTTTCTGAATGGGTAGAGGTTGAAAACTGCCGAGACGGTAAGAAATATACAGAGAGATTTGAAAAGGGTGCTGTTGCACGTCCTTTTAAGTGTGAGGGAGAATCAGGCGGTCGCCACGGTCTTTACGTAAGATTTAAGCCTGACGCTACTATTTTTGAAGAAACGGTTTTTGATTACGACATTCTTCTCACAAGAATGAGAGAGCAAGCCTTCTTAAATGCGGGAGTTAAAATTATACTCACTGATAAAAGAGAAGGAATGGAGAGAGAAGAAATTCTTCACTACGAGGGCGGTATAATTTCCTTTGTAGAATACCTAAACAATGAAAAGAGAGGTAATCCTGTACATCCTGACGTAATTTATATGAAGGGTGAAAAGGACGGCTCTATTGCAGAAGTAGCAATGCAGTATAATGATAGCTACAACGAAACTATAATTTCATTTGCAAATAATATGTCTACAATAGAGGGCGGTACACACGAGACAGGCTTTAAGACCGCACTTACAAGAGCAATTAATAACTACGCAAGAAAAAGCGGTGTTATAAAAGGTGATGATAAAGGACTCTCCGGTGAGGACGTACGTGAAGGACTTGTTGCTATTATTTCGGTAAAGCTCACTGATGCGCAGTTTGAGAGCCAGACAAAAGCAAAGCTTGGTAACAGTGAAATAAGAACTCTTGTTGATTCTATTGTTGATAAAAAACTCGAAGAATACCTTGAAGAAAATCCCGCGTCTGCGAAAATGATAATTGAAAAAGCTCTTGCCGCAAGCCGTGCAAGAGAAGCAGCAAGACGAGCAAGGGAGCTTACAAGACGTAAAAACGTACTTGAAGTATCAACACTTCCCGGTAAGCTTGCCGACTGTAATGAAAAGGAGGCAAGGCTAACAGAGCTTTATCTCGTAGAGGGAGACTCCGCAGGCGGCTCGGCTAAAAACTGCCGAGACAGCCGTTTCCAAGCAATTCTTCCCCTTCGTGGAAAGGTACTTAACGTAGAAAAAGCAAGACTTGATAAAATATACAGTAACACATCTATAATTCCTATCATGCAGGCACTTGGATGCGGCATAGGAGATGAATTTGATATACAGAAGCTCCGTTACGGAAAGATAATAATAATGGCCGATGCCGACGTTGACGGATCTCATATAAGAATTCTTCTTCTTACCTTCTTTTTCCGCCATATGAGACCTCTTATAGAGGGTGGACATATTTTCTTAGCACAGCCCCCTCTTTATAAAGTACATAAAGGTAAGCAGTTAAGATATGCTTTCTCTGAGGAAGAAAAGGATAGAATTGTAGAAGAGCTTGGAGTAAAGGGTGTTGAGTCCGAGAGATATAAAGGTCTTGGTGAAATGGATGCAGATCAACTCTGGGAAACTACGATGGACCCTGAAAAGAGAACACTCCTTAAAGTAACTATTGAGGATGCTATAGCATGTGACGAGATATTCTCGGTTCTTATGGGTGATATGGTTGAACCAAGACGTGAGTTTATTACCAAAAACGCAAAGTTTGTTGAAAACCTTGACGTTTAAGGGGAAAGGAATAAACGAATACAAATGGAACATAGTTATAAAAGTGAAGATATTGAATTTCCTCTACAAAAAATAGAGGACAGAGATATGGAAAAAGAGGTAAAGACCTCGTTTATAGAGTATTCTATGAGCGTTATTACCTCGAGAGCTCTTCCTGACGTGCGAGACGGAATGAAGCCGGGACAGAGAAGAATTCTATATGCAATGTATGAGGATAATCTTACTCACGACAGGCCGTTCAGAAAATCTGCGACGACAGTCGGTAACGTGCTTGGTAGATATCATCCGCACGGTGATGCTGCGGTTTACGGCACAATGGTAAGAATGGCTCAGGATTTCTCTCTCCGATACACACTCGTTGAAGGTCACGGTAACTTCGGTAACGTTGACGGTGACGGTGCAGCTGCATACCGTTACACCGAGGCGAGAATGTCGAGGATTGCAGATCATATGATGAGCGACATTGAGAAAAATGTCGTTCCAATGACGAGAAACTTCGATAATACAAGAGATGAGCCTCTTGTTCTTCCCTCACGCTTCCCTAATCTTCTTGTAAACGGATCTGTCGGTATTGCCGTTGGTATGGCGACAAATATTCCGCCTCATAATCTCACCGAGGTTATAGACGGTGTAGTTTACAGAATTGATAATCCCGAGTGCTCGGTTGACGAGCTTATGAACTTTATTAAAGGCCCGGACTTCCCTACCCGCGCGATAATTTACGGCTCTCGCGGCATAAGAGAGGCGTACGAAACAGGACGAGGCAAGGTTTACGTAAGAGCCCGCGCGAAGATTGAGGACGAGCACAGAAGAATTATATTTACTGAAATTCCTTACATGGTAAATAAGTCTATGCTTATTGAAAGTATAGCTAATCTCGTTAAGGAAAAGAAAATAGACGGCATTACCGCACTGCGTGACGAATCCGGCAGAGGCGGAATGAGAATTGTTATAGAGTATAGGCGCGATGCCAATGCCGAGGTTATTTTAAATCAGCTTTATAAATACTCTCAGCTCCAGGACACCTGCTCTATAAATATGCTCGTTATTGACGGCGGAGAGCCGAAAACACTTTCTCTTCCCCAAATTCTTGATAAGTATATATCTTTCCAGAAGAGTGTTATTGAGAACAGAACTAAATTTGACCTTAATAAAGCAGAGCGCGAAAAGCACATACTTGAAGGTTACAGAATTGCAACCGACAATATTGACGAGGTAATAGAGCTTATTAAAAAGAGCGAATCTATTCCTGCGGCAAAGCTTTCGCTTATAGAAAGATTTAGTCTTTCCGACGAGCAGGCTCAGGCAATAGTCGAAATGACACTCGGCAAGCTCTCAGGCCTTGAAAGACAGAAGGTTGAGGACAGGATTGCAAAGCTGGAAGGTGTTATAGCAGAGCTCAGGTCTATTCTCGACGACGAAAACAAACTCAAAGAGCTCCTTAAATCCGAAATTGAGGAAATTAAGAGAAAACACGGCGACGAGCGCCGCACCGAGCTTTGCGAGGCTACTGAGGAGATTGACCTCGAAGACCTTATTGAAAGACACACCTGCGTTATAACCGTCAGCCATACGGGATACATAAAGAGACAGCGCGCAGACACCTACTCTGCGCAAAACCGAGGCGGCAAGGGTATTATAGGTATGACGACGAAGGAGGACGATTTCGTCGAGGACGTAATCATATCGAATAGCCACGCCTACCTTATGTTCTTCACGAATCTCGGCCGTGTTTACGCGAAGAAGGCATATATGATTCCCGAGGCGTCGAGGACGGCAAAGGGCACAAACCTTGTTAACATTATCCAGCTTAACGAGGGCGAGTTTGTAACCGCTATAATTCCTATAACCGAGTTTACCTCGGGTGAGTATCTCACGATGGTTACAAAGATGGGTATTATAAAGAGAACTCTTCTCTCTGAGTTTGAGTATCAGAGAGCCAAGGGAAAGATTGCGATAAATCTTGACGAGGGCGATGAGCTTATATTCGTAAGACACACAAAGGGCGACGAAAGCCTAATTCTTGCGACACGGGGTGGCCTTGCCGTAAGATTTGACGAGAATAATGTTCGCTCTATGGGACGCGGAGCGCGCGGAGTTAAGGGTATTACTCTTACAGGCGACGACGTCGTTGTGGGTGTTTGTGTAGTTGACGACACTAAGACTCTCCTTACCGTAACCGAGCGAGGTATGGGTAAGAGAACCAGCTTCTCCGACTTCCGAGAGATGAAGCACCGAGGCGGAAAGGGAGTCACCTGTCAGAACGTAAATGAAAAAACAGGCAAGCTCGCCTCAATAATAACAGTTTCAGATGACGACGATATAATGCTTATAACAAACGAGGGAACGATTATAAGGACCTCGGTGTCTAGCATTAACGTTTATTCAAGAACCGCCACCGGCGTTATAATTATGAGACTCAACGAAGGACACACGATTAACAACGTTGCCAGACTTGAGCAAGAAGAGGAAATAGAGAACTTGGCAGAAAATGCGCCTGTGACAGAAGAGACATCTAAAGAACAATCCTAAAAACAAATATTTTAACTCATAAAAATTTATTAGCCGCAAAAGCGGCAGAAGGAGAATAAAATGACGTTCAAGGAAAAACTCGTAATACTCAGAAAAACAAGAGGAATAACCCAGGACGAATTTGCAAGCGCGGTTGGAGTTTCAAGACAGGCGGTTTACAAGTGGGAGTGTGGACAGTCCTATCCCGAAGTGCCGAAGCTCCTTGAAATCAAGCTGCTTTTCGGCATCAGCATCGATAACCTTCTTGACGATACCTTTGAGATAGCTCTTCCCGAGAAGAAAAAAAGAAAGAGACTTTCGAAGCAAACAATTCGTCGCATAGAGGAAAGTGTTGAGAGCGGTGCTTCAAATGCTGCTGTAACCAACACCGAAAGGGTTGTTGAGATAGCAAGGGTTGCCTTTGAGCCTGAGGAAGCGGAGGATGAGGAAAAGAGAGAGGCTTACGAACCTGAGGAGCTTGACACGATAGAGGTGGCAGAAGAGGAAGAAAAGACCGAGGAGCCTGTGACCGTTGCTGCTGTTGAGGTTTTTGAGGAAGACGCGGCGACGGATACGGTGGTTGAAGAGCCTGCTATCATAGAAGAACCTGCTCCCACAGTGGACGCCGAACCGGAAAAGAAGAAGGGCTTCTTTGGAAGACTTTTTGGAAAGAAATAAAAAAACCGCAAAAATAACGAAATATTAAAATAAAACTTTACATATTTCTACAAAACGAGCCTCTCACCGACAAAAAGAAAACGCATAGAATCCTTTTGTTATGATAATAATTCACAAAAAAGGAAGCTGGTGTTGTTGGTGAGGGGCTATCAAAAAAGAGTAATTTACTTAAAAAATACAGGGAGTCCTCTGTTTGATGAGGCCTATTTTATAGTAAGTCGCGAGGGAGAGGCGACCGGCCTTGTAGAGAGTGATATGGTTTATGAAGCGAACCGCATAATAGATGAGAGTCTTAACGGCGAGAGTGCAAAGGGGAGGAGCGCTATGCTTCGGCGGGTTCTTGGCTTTGCCCTGCCCTTCGTGCTGGGTGCTGTTATTTCGACGGTGGTTTGTGTTATTTTAATGTCTGTTTGATATTAAATCTGTTAAATAATTATGATTGAAAGCAATAAGAGAAAAAATATGAAAAATAAAAAGACAAAAACAAGGGTAGGTGCTCCTCTCAGGGTTATGTGTCTTGGCGGTCTTCAGGAAATAGGAAAGAACATGACTGTCATCGAATGCGGTAATGATATTATCGTAATCGACGCCGGACTTGGATTTCCTGATGACGAGATGCCGGGTGTTGACCTTGTTATTCCGGATATTTCCTACCTTATCAAAAATGCCGACAAAATACGCGGAGTGCTTATAACTCACGGCCACGAGGACCACATAGGAGCTATTCCCTATCTGCTTCAACAGATAAACGTGCCGATATACGGCACGAGGCTCTCTCTTGGTATAATTGAGGGTAGACTTGACGAAAACCCCCCGCCATATGTGCCGGAGCTTTATACCGTTGAGGCGGGCGACGTTATTAATCTTGGTGTTTTTAAGGCGGAATTTATTCACGTTAATCATTCCATTGCCGATGCGTGCGCCATCTCGGTAAAAACGCCTGTAGGTGTAGTATTCCATACGGGTGACTTTAAGCTAGACGTATCTCCTATTGACGGAAAAATGATGGATCTCACGAGGATTGGAGAAATAGGAAAGGCCGGAGTTGAGCTTCTTCTTTGTGAGTCTACGAACGCGGAGCGCCCCGGATTTACCCCGTCAGAGCGCACTGTTGGCTCTTCGCTGGAGAGGATTTTCGCACAGTATGAGGACCGCCGACTTATAATAGCGACCTTTTCGTCTAACGTACACAGAGTTCAGCAGATAATAAACGCGAGCGCGAACCACGGAAGAAAGGTGGCGGTGCTCGGTCGCAGCATGGTAAACATCATTGGTGCGGCGCTGGAGCTTGGATATATGGAGCTTCCCGACGGTGTTCTTATCGACGTCTCTGAAATTAAGCGTTATAAGCCCGAGGATATAACCCTGATAACCACAGGCAGCCAGGGAGAGCCAATGTCGGCGCTTTACAGAATTGCGTTTGAGGAGCACGACAAGGTAAAAATTAATCCGCGCGACGTTGTTGTTTTAAGCTCCAGTGCAATACCGGGAAACGAAAAGCTCGTTGGTAAGATAATAAATGCGCTCGTTAAGAACGGCGTTAAGGTTGTTAATGATTCGGTTGAGGACGTTCACGTTTCGGGCCACGCCTGCCGCGAGGAGCTGAAGCTTATGATGGCGTTGCTTCGCCCGAAATATCTTATGCCCGTCCACGGTGAGTACAGGCATCTTTACGCAAACAAGGAGCTCGGTGAGTTTATGGGCATTCCGGCACAGAACATATTTGTCGGAGAGCTCGGCCGCGTGCTTGAGATAGACCGCAGGGGAGCAAAATGGTCCGGCAGTGTTCCTGCGGGAAAGGTGCTCGTTGATGGCTCGGGTGTGGGAGATATCGGAAGCGTTGTTCTGCGTGACAGAAAGCATCTTTCAGAGGATGGACTTGTAGTTGTCGTTGCCACGGTTGATATAGAAGGTAGGCTCATTATGTCGGGTCCTGATATAGTATCTCGCGGATTTGTTTATGTAAAGGAATCCGAGGAGCTTATGCGTCAGGCAAAGAGCGTTGCGGTAGGCTCGCTTGAGAGAGCGCTTTCAAAGCGTTCAACCGATTACGCACAAATAAAAGGCGCAATTCGCGACGACCTTGCGAAATTTATTTACAAGGAAACAAAGCGCAAGCCAATGATTCTCCCGGTTATCATGAATATATAAAAAAATTCAAAACAAAACCGCCAAAATGTAACGTGTTGTTTACATTTTTGGCGGTTTTAAGTTATGCTGCAAGTAGATTGTTTATCCACATTAATATTTCGGGCATTAAGAGAAAGATGCATACGCCCATTGTAAGAATCAAAACTGCAAAGAGTATAGATCTTAAAAAAGAAGGACTTCCCACCTCGCTGATATGGTGTGCTCTGTCAAGCTGTGTCTCATCAAGAAAAAAGCGAGCGGTGTCAAAGTCAATTTTCTCTTCTCTTTTGCTGCGGGACTTCATTTTCGCTACGTATTCCTCGTAGGAGTAGTGCGGCTCGCCTACTCGGCGAATCATTTTTGTAAGCTGTCCCGATCTTGAAAGTGCGAAACGTACAGAGGCGGTGTTTATACCGATTTCGCCAAGGGTTTTTGCGTTTTTTTCATCCAACGCGCCGTGACGCAACAGTCGCTTTACGGCAAGATAAGTGTAGCTGCGGTGATAATTTATAAGAAACGATGCAATCACAACACCGAGGGTAAATGCAAGCACGAGCTTGTTTATCTCAAGATTTATACCAATGTTTGGATAATCCTTAAGATTGAGTAAAAAATATTTCTCATATATTTCTTTTATCAGCATACAAAACTCCGAACAGTACTTCCATTATAGTATATCGGAAAAGAGTTAACAATTCAATAAAAAAATATAAAGAAATTTTTAACTTTATTCAGACAGAAAATCTTTTCCGCAAAGGAGTAAAAGAAGCTCGTCAAGGTCCTCGTTATCTTCGTATGAGAGAATAAGAGACTTTTTTCTTCCCTTTCCGTCTATTTTTACACGCCTGCCGAGGTGTGACTGTATTCGAAGTTCGAGCTCGCGGAAGTAATCAACAACCGGAAGCTCCTCTTCCTCAGGCTCGGAGCGGCGGGGCTTGTTTGTTTTCTTGACCTCTTCCTCAAGCTGACGAACGGAAAGGTCTTTCTCCACTACCCTTTCTGCAAGAAGGAGCATATTATCATGAGCTTTTACTCCGAGCAGGGTTCTTGCGTGGCCCGCGCTAAGCTCGCCTGATGCAACGAGGGTGAGGATCTCGTCGGGCAGGTCAAGAAGGCGTACGGTGTTTGCTATCGCGCTTCGGCTCTTTCCTACCTTGAGCGAGAGCTCTTCTTGAGTCATATCGTACTCTACTGCAAGGGATTTGTATGCGAGCGCTTCCTCAACAGGATTAAGATCCTCGCGCTGTACGTTTTCTATAAGTGCTATCTGCGCTGCGCGTCTGTCATCCTTGTCAAGTATAATTGCCGGAATCTCAGTAAGCCCCGCGAGCTTTGAGGCGCGGAAACGGCGTTCGCCTGCAATTATCTGATATCTACCCTCGCCATAGGCTCTTACAAGAATGGGCTGTAATAGACCGTTTTCAATAATGGAAACAGAAAGCTGCTCAAGCGCCTCTTTGTCAAAATGTTTTCTCGGCTGATCGCTTTTAGGATCGATCAAGGAGAGCTTAAGGTGCGCTATTGCGTCTTCACTGTGCGTGACTTCTACCTCGCGTGTGTTATCAAGGAATATAGCATCAAGACCTCTGCCGAGGCCGCCGCTTTTCTTAGCCATTTCTTATCACCTTTCTTTTTTAGGATTTTGAAAGCCAAACAAATTGCCAATATTTGTAATAAAATTTTCACATGGGCTCTAAATAATTGACAAATGTCAGATATATCGTGTCAGATGCGCATCATAAGCTCTTTTGCTACGGCCGCATATTCGAGCGAGCCCTTTCCATAGGGGTCGTGATAGCATATTGGAGCACCGAAGCCGGGGGCCTCTGAAAGACGGACGCTTCGCGAAATAGGCACCCTAAACAGCTTGTCGGCATAGTATTTTTTCAGTTCTGCTACTACCTGACCTGTTAAAGTGAGGCGTCCGTTGTACATTGTTAGAAGAATTCCAACGATTTGCAAGGTGGGATTATATAACTGACGAATTCTTTTCACTGTGTTTAGAAGCTGTGACAGGCCTTCGAGAGAATAAAATTCACATTGCATTGGTATTACGACTCCATCAGACGAAGAGAGCGCTTTTACCGTGAGCATACCGAGAGAAGGCGGACAATCAATGAATATGTAATCAAAATCGCTCTTTATGGAATCAAGGTCTAATTTTGTGAAGCTGGTCGCTGAATCTAACTCGTAAAGCTCGAGTTCGGCGCCCGCGAGGTCGATTGTGGCCGGAATTACCCACAAATTCTTGAAGCTTGTCTTAATTATAGCGTCTTTGATTTCGCATCTGCCTATGATAACGTCATAAGTGGTGTTTTTTATCTTTGATTTTTGAATTCCGAGTCCGCTGGTGGCATTTCCCTGCGGATCCATATCAATCATAAGCACTTTTTTGCCTTTGCTTGCAATTTGAGCCGAAATATTTACGCAAGACGTTGTTTTTCCAACGCCGCCTTTTTGGTTGGAAAAAGAAACTACCTTTGCCATAGTTGCCTCCAAGCGAGAAAGTTTTTACACATAATATTATACATTATTTTAAGGTGGTTGTCAATCAAAAACGGCATTAAAAGCAAAAAAATATAAAAAATCTGTTTTTCAAAAGACCCTGACAAAAAAGTGCGTAAAACATGAAAAAGAGTGGTTTTTGTTAAAAACACAATTGTTTCACGTGAAACATTAGGTGTCTTTTGCGAGGGCGGTTGTTTTTCAAAGAGGTGGGTAATCCTTGCAGCGCACATGTTTTTAAAAAAACATAATACAAAAAACACTAAAGGAATACAAATACATAGTTTTAGGCGTTGTTTCACGTGAAACAACACGGTTTTTTGTTCTGAATTGTGATAAAACCCGAAATTGTTATAGAACCCTATGTTTATATAAAAAACGAAATGACATTTTAAAAGCAAAATCTTAATGCTGCTTCAAATAAAACTATAGGAATTCGAGTTTTTAGGCAATTACTGTAAAAATCTTGTGTTTTTAAGATGGTTTGATTAATAAAGTAAGGATACGAAGCCTAAATTTATTAAATCAAATATTACAACACGATAAATTTCGAGAAAAACAAGAAAAATGGTAAAATATGTCAATTTAACGATGGTTGTAGGTTCTTTTAACGTTTCTATTGAATTTTTTGTAAAAAAGAGGTATAATATAGTATATTAGTGGCGCGTTTGTCATATATTAGCTTTTGTTTTACGGAGAAATGATGAAAACCGAAATTATTATTATTAGGCATGGTGAGAGCCTTGGGAACAGTAGGCGAATAATGCTTGGACTTACAGATCTTGATATGTCGCCAAGAGGATATGAGCAGGCGGCGGCATGTGCTAAGTTTCTTGCCAACGAAAGAATAGACGTTATATATTCGAGTGATTTGACGAGAGCGTATAACACGGCAAAGCCGCACGCAGAAATGCGCGGCATGAAAATAATAACCGACGAGCGCCTTAGAGAGATGCACGTGGGTGACTGGGAAAACCGTCCGTTTGCGGAGATTGCAGCGGAGGAGAGTGCTATGTATAGCGAATGGCGGGAGAAATTCGGGACGCTCGTTTTTCCGGGAGGAGAAAGCATAGCCGGGGCAGGGGAGAGGTTTCGCTCGGCTATAGTTGATATAGGCGAGAAGAACGCCGGAAAGACTGTTCTTGTCGCAACGCACGCGGGTGTACTGCGTTCCTTCTGGGGACAGCTTATGGGCCTCTCGCTTGATGAGATAGGAAAGTCGCTTCCCTTTGCAACCAATGCCTCTGTGTCAAGGCTGACTTTCGAAGATGGCAAGCTTAATCCAAGGGAGTATTCTGTTGACCACTTTCTCTCAGAAATTGGTGTGCTTGTTCCCGGGTCGATAGGAAAATAAAGTGCCAAAACGCGCAAAAATGTAAACACATATTTACAAAAACACCACATTTGCGGCTTTTTAGAGCTACAAATGTGGTGTTTGCTTTTTGGTTTTGAACAATTATTTAAAGAGCTTTGAGAAAAATCCTTGCCGTCCGCGAGTGTTGGTTTCACCAAGAGATGCGGCAAAATCCGAAAGCATCTTCTTTTGCTCCGAGCTAAGATTTTTCGGAGTTTCTACCATAACGGTAAGAATAAGATTTCCGCGTCGTCCTGTGTTTATGTCAGAGATACCCTTGCCCTTGAGGGTGAAGCTGGTACCGCTCTGTGTGCCCTCGGGTATCTGATATTTTTCGGTTTTACCTCCAAGCACGGGAATATCTATCTCAGCGCCAAGCGCTGCCTCCGCAAAGGAAATTGGAATCTCACAGTATATATCGTTACCGTCTCGAGTAAAGATTTTGTCCTCTTTTACCCTTACCTCTATGATAAGGTCGCCTGCAGGACCGCCATTTCTGCCGGCAGAGCCTTGACCGCGTTTGATAATACGCTGCATATTATCAATGCCGGCGGGGATTGTGATTTCAAACTTCTTGTTTATCTTGACATATCCCTTGCCATTGCAGTTTTTACACGGAGTTTTGATTATTTTGCCGGTGCCGCGACAGTTCTGGCAGGCTCTTTGAGTTTGCATATATCCGAGCATTGTCTGCTGCTTAACAGTCACTCTGCCAGTGCCGTGACAGGTTTCGCAGGTTTCGGCCTTAGTGCCTTTTGCTGCACCGGAGGCTCCGCATTCACCGCAGGCCTCAACTCTCGCGAAATTGATTTCTTTTTTGCAGCCGAAAGCTGCTTCTTCGAAGGAAATCGTCACACGGGTGGCTACATCGTCACCCTCAATGGGCATATTATGACGGCTGCGCGTGCTGCTGCCGCCACCGAAAAATGAGGAGAAAATGTCACCGAAATCGAAATCTGCACCGCCAAATCCGCCGAAGCCGCCAAAGCCTTGGCCTCCGCCTGCGGAGGGGTCAAACGCTGCATGACCGAATCTGTCGTACTTCGAGCGCTTCTCGGAGTCGGATAGTACCTCGTACGCCTCGTTTGCTTCCTTGAACTTAACCTCGGCTTCCTTGTCGCCGGGGTTCATATCGGGGTGGTATTTTTTTGCAAGAGAACGGTAGGCTTTCTTTATTTCGTCGTCGGTTGCCGTTTTGGAAACGCCGAGGACCTCGTAATAATCTCTTTTGTCTGCCATCTTATCTACCTTTAATCTTGATTAATACTCATTTAGAGCGAGACAACATATGCCTCGCTCTAAAATTTAATTTAGTTGCCGGTTTTATCCTCGAAGCCTGCGTCGTAGTAGTTTCCGTCGGCATCGGTGCCGGTAGAGCTATCCGCGCCCTGTCCCGCCTCTGCCTGAGCCTTATAAAGCTTCTCGGCAATGGGGTAGAACGCTTTCTGAAGCGCCTCGGTGTCTGCCTTGATTGCCTCAGTGTCGCCACTCTTAAGGGTCTCACGAAGCTTTTCTATAGCCTCGTTTACCGGTTTTTTGTCGTCGTCGGTGATTTTGTCGCCAAGCTCGGTCATGGATTTTTCCATCTGGAAAATGGAGTTTTCAGCCATGTTCTTAACCTCAACGGCTTCCTTCTGCTTCTTGTCCTCTTCGGCAAACTTCTCGGCCTCGCGAACAGCCTTATCGATGTCCTCCTTTGACATGTTCGTGGAGGAGGTAATGGTGATGTGCTGCTCCTTGCCTGTGCCCTTGTCGCACGCGGTAACGTTTACGATGCCGTTTGCGTCGATATCAAAGGTAACCTCAATCTGCGGAATTCCGCGAGGTGCGGCGGGAATACCGTCGAGAATGAATCTGCCAAGGGTGGTGTTGCCTGCCGCCATCTCGCGCTCGCCCTGAAGAACGTGAATTTCAACCGAGGTCTGACCGTCAGCTGCGGTGGAGTAAACCTGGCTCTTCTTTACGGGAATTGTGGTGTTGCGGTCAATAATTCTGTTGAATACGCCACCGAGAGTCTCGATACCGAGAGAAAGGGGAGTAACGTCGAGAAGGAGTACGTCCTTAACGTCGCCGCCGAGAACGCCGCCTTGAATTGCCGCACCGATAGCCACACACTCGTCAGGGTTGATGCCCTTGAAGGGCTCCTTGCCCATGAACTTCTTAACAGCTTCTTGAACTGCGGGGATTCTGGTCGAGCCGCCTACAAGGAGAACCTTTGAAACCTCGGAAGCCGAAAGGCCGGAATCCTGAAGAACCTTCTTGGTGGGAACCATGGTTGCATCAACAAGGTCGCGGGTGAGCTCGTCAAACTTTGCTCTTGTAAGAGTAGCCTCAAGGTGCTTAGGACCTGTTGCGTCAGCTGTGATGAAGGGAAGGGAGATTGCCGAGGACATAACGCCGGAAAGCTCAATCTTTGCCTTCTCTGCCGCATCCTTAAGACGCTGTGCCGCCATCTTGTCGCGGCGAAGGTCGAGACCGCCGTTTTCAGCGGCAAAGGTGTCTGCAAGCCAATTTACAATTCTGTCGTCGAAGTCGTCACCGCCGAGCTTGTTGTTTCCGGCGGTTGCAAGAACCTCGAAAACTCCGTCAGAGATATCAAGGAGGGATACGTCAAAGGTACCGCCGCCAAGGTCGAAGACCATTATCTTCTGGGACTCCTCTTTATCCATACCGTAAGCAAGAGCTGCCGCGGTGGGCTCGTTGATAATTCTCTTTACATCAAGGCCTGCAATCTTACCTGCGTCCTTGGTTGCCTGGCGCTGTGCGTCGGTGAAATATGCGGGAACGGTGATTACAGCATCGGTAACCTTAGTTCCGAGGTATGCCTCTGCATCAGCCTTGAGCTTTTGAAGAATCATAGCCGAAATTTCCTGGGGTGTGTAGCTCTTGTCATCGATTGTAACCTTTACGTCGCTACCCATATCTCTCTTAATTGAGCTTACGGTTTTGTCGGGGTTGGTAACCGCCTGACGCTTTGCAACCTGTCCTACGAGTCTCTCACCGGTCTTGGTGAAGGCTACGACTGAAGGAGTCGTTCTCGCTCCCCCGGGGTTGGTGATAACGATGGGCTCGCCGCCCTCGAATACTGCGACACAGGAGTTAGTTGTGCCAAGGTCAATTCCTATAATTTTTCCCATTGTAATTTTTCCTCCAATTTATAGAAAATAAATTTTAATAACTTAATTTGTATATTTTGTAAACATTAGTTTGCAACTTTAACCATTGCAAAGCGTATGATTCTTTTTCCTTTTTTGTATCCCTTCTGGAATACCTCTACTATTTCCCCCTCGCCGAGGGTATCGTCCTCGACGTGAAGGACTGCGTTGTGAAGATTGGGGTCAAAGGCTTCACCGACTTCCCCATAGCTTTCAACACCGAGCGCTTCAAGCGCCCCCTGTGCTGCCTTTGCCGTCATAGCGAGTCCCTCTTTTACCTTTTCGCCGTCGTCATAAAGCGCGGCGCGCTCAAGGTTATCTATTATGGGGAGAAGGGCGGTCACCGTGTCACCGAGCGAATTTTCGTAAATTGCGTCCTTTTCCTCGCGGGAGCGGCGTCTGAAGTTGTCGTACTCCGCCGCCATACGAAGATATTTATCGTCCTTTTCCTTGATTTCGGCCTTCAAGGCTTCAATCTCGGAGAGAAGCTCCTTTTTATCAGGCTTCTTTTCCTTTTTTTCTTTCTTTTCTGCGGTTTCTTCTGCCGCACACTCCTCGGGAGTGTTAATGTTGTTTTCTTCCATGCAGTTCTCCAATCCGTCAAATCTACCTTAATTAATATTCCTCGGTATAAAGGAGTTATTCGTTGTCAAAGCCGTCCCGTCCCGGAGGAAGAGCGTCCTCAGAGAACATTCGGTCTATTCCGTGCGCGAGCTTGTTGAGCATATCTATTACGCGGGAATAGTTCATTCTCTTAGGACCTATAACGCCAACCGCAAGCTGCTTGCCGCCGACGTTTACATTTTTGAAGATAAGTGTCGTATTTTTCATACCGTCGGTCTCGTTGTCAGTGCCGATGTAAACGTGTATACCGTCCTCGTTTGTTGTGCGCGAGGAAATTACGTCAAGGAGCTTATCCTTTTCCTCAAGGACTCCGAGCAGGCTTCTGAAATCCGACACGTCGGAATATTCGGGATATTGCAATAGCTTTGTTATGCCCTCTAGCTTAACGTCAGCTGTGTCAAGCTCGCTCATGGTCTCATAAACGACCTTGATAGCCGGGTGTACCATAGCGCCTGCCGAGCCCATTATGGCTTCGAGCTTAACGATAATTGGCATCGTGATGCCGTCGCTTGTGAGATTTACAAGATATATATTCGCGGCTTCTGTGAACCTCTTTAGAATGTCCTCAGTGATAGAGAAGGACAGGTGTATCGTTTTCGTTTTTACGATGTCGCCCTCGAATGTCATAACGAGAAGAAAATCTCGGTTAGAGAGAAGCACGCTCTTATATTGAACAATTCTCACCTTTCCGAGCCCCGACTTAAATGCGATGCCGGTATAATCGGTGAATGAGGCTGCAAGACGTGAGGCCTCGGAGAGAATTTCGTCCATCTCAGTGAGCTTATAACGGAGCATTTCGTTAATTTCGTCAATCTCTGACTTCGTTGTGCTGTATTGATGCACGAGAGCATCAACGTAGTAGCGGTAGCCAAGCTCCGATGGAACTCTGCCGGCAGATGTATGAGGCTGGACGAGATAACCCATTTCCTCAAGCTCTGCCATCTCATTCCTTATGGTTGCCGAGGAGCAGGAGATTCTGACGTCCTGAGAGAGATACTTGGAGCCGACCGGCTCGCCGTTGTTTATATGAGCGTCAACTATGGCCTTTAAAATCTGCATTTTTCGCGGAGTAAGCCTTGAATCGTCCAAGCGAGGCACCTCTTTTCGTCGAATTTTAGCACTTACATATCGAGAGTGCTAATCGGTGTATATATAATATAACCCTTTTTGCCGATTGTGTCAAGGGTTTTGCTGATAATTTTTATGAATTTTTTGTTAACAATTGATTATCTCGTCTATAAAGTGCTAAAATGCTATTAGGATAATCTGAGGCGTGTGCTCTTCGCGCGCGGATTGTTTAATATTGTAGGGTTTCACTCTTGTGCCGACTGTGTTAAAAAGCAAACAATGGTTTACAAAACTCCTGGTTAGCATGGGGGCGTGTCGCGAAAAATGGTTTTTGCCCAGAGAAAAACGCCTCTTTTAGCCTCGCGCAGAGGCGATATTATAAAAAATTACTTGACTTTGCGCATAAAATATTATATAATATACTCGTATGGTTGCCGTCGGCGCGGGGTAGCTCTGACGGCGGTCACTATAATTTTTAATTTTTGACGTAGATTACGATAAAAGTAATCAGAAGGAGGTGTAGCTTGGATCCTATTTCTTTAATTGTAGGAATTGTCGCGGGCGTAGCAGTAGGCTTTGCGATAGGCTTTATAATTCGCAAAATCCTTGCCGAAAAGAAGCTTGGCTCCGCAGAGGAGCAGGCGAGAAAGATTCTAGAGGACGCTATAAAGAATGCGGAAAGCGCAAAAAAGGAATCTATTATTGCGGCAAAGGAGGAAATATTCCAGCTTAAAAAGGAAACGGATTTCGACCTCAAGGAGCGCCGTAAGGAGGTATCCCGCCTTGAGCGCAGAATAGCGCAGAAGGAGGAGTCTCTCGACGCAAAGATTGAGGGCATTGAAAGAAAAGAAACACAGCTTGCGGAAAAGAATGCTGAGGCAGAGAGAATTAAGGGTGAAATTCAGAGGACCCTTGAAGGTCAGATTGCCATGCTTGAGAAGATTGCGGGACTTTCTCGCGAGGATGCAAAGGCAGAGCTTGTTGCGAAGCTCGATGTCGAGATGCAGCACGAGACCGCACTGAAAATCTCCGAGTATGAGGAGAGATTCAAGGATGAGGCAGACGCAAAGGCAAAGGAAATTCTCTCCCTTGCAATCCAGCGCTTTGCCGCAGAGCACGTAAGCGAGATTGCCATATCCGTCGTTGAAATACCCGGCGACGAGATGAAGGGCAGAATTATAGGTCGCGAGGGACGTAATATCCGCGCTATCGAAAATCTTACCGGTGTTGAGCTTATCATTGACGATACGCCTGATGTTATCACCGTGTCCGGTTTTGACCCCGTGCGCCGTGAGATTGCGCGCATAGCCCTTGAAAAGCTTGTCAGCGACGGACGTATCCATCCCGCAAGAATCGAGGAGATGGTTGAGAAGGCTCGCAAAGAGGTTGACGGAGCTATTAAGCAGGCGGGTGAGCGTGCTATTTTTGAGACCGGCGTACACGGTTTGCATCCCGAGCTTATTAAGCTGCTCGGCAGAATGAAGTACCGTACATCGTACGGTCAGAATGCGCTGCGCCACTCCATTGAGGTTTCGATGCTTGCGGGCGTTATTGCCGAGGAAATGGGTGTAGACTCTACCATGGCTCGCAGGGCCGGACTTCTCCATGATATAGGAAAGGCTATGACCGCAGAGGTTGACGGCTCGCACGTTCAGCTCGGTGTTGACCTTGCTACCAAGTACCGAGAGAACAAGGATATAATTCACGCTATCGAGGCACACCATAACGACGTTGACCCGATGACAGCGCTCGACTTCATAATTCAGGCGGCTGACGCTATCAGTGCTGCAAGACCTGGTGCTCGCCGCGAGGACGTTGAGGACTACATCAAGAGACTTCAGAAGCTCGAGGAGGTTGCGGGTGCGTTTGACGGCGTAGATAAGACTTTTGCAATCCAGGCGGGCCGTGAGGTTCGAATTATGGTCAAGCCCGAGGCGGTAAATGACGATAAAATGAAGCTTCTTGCGAGAGATATCGCGAAGAAGATTGAAAACGAGCTTGATTATCCAGGACAAATCAAGGTTAGCGTTATCAGAGAGAGCCGTACTGTAGAGTACGCAAAGTAAGACTGAATATGCTCGTCTGACGGGCAGAAAACGAGCGAAGACATTTCGCTCGTTTTTGGTTAATAAAGCCGCCCCGTGCGGCATAGAACAGGAAAAAATGAAATGAGAATTCTTGCTATTGGTGACGTAACGAGTCCCGCCGGAGTGGAGCATCTTGCAGGCGCGCTTTGGCGCTTCAGAGAGAAAAACCGAATAGACCTTTGCGTTGTAAACGGCGAAAACGCTTCGTTTGTCACGGGCATATCACCGGAGCTCGCCGAGCGCCTTCTATATGGCGGTGCTGACGTAATTACGGGCGGCAATCACACGCTTCGCAACAAGGCGGCTTACACCTTTCTTGACGAGTGTCTCGAGATAATACGTCCTATTAATTTCGGCGACGGCGCACCGGGACGCGGATATACGGTGGTTGAGGCGGCGGGTTATAGAGTGCTCGTCATAAACGCTATGGGCAACGTGCATATAGAGCCGACGCTTGACTCTCCCTTTTCTTACATTGAGGCTGTGCTTCGACGCGAGGAGGGATGCTACGATGTGTCGGTGCTTGATATTCACGCCGAGGCGACCGGAGAGAAGCTGGCGGTGGGGCACGCCTTTGACGGAAAAATAAATGTTATTTTCGGAACGCACACCCACGTACAGACTGCGGATGCCGGGATTTTGCCACACGGGTCGGGGTATATTACCGACGTTGGTATGTGCGGTGAGTCAGGCGGTATACTCGGCATGGACAAGGACACGGTCGTTAAACGTATGACGAGCCACCTGCCGCATAAGTTTATTCCGGCGGCAGGGCCGTGCGTTGCAAACGGAGTTATATTTGATTTTGATACTGCTCTTGGCAAGGTTGTCGCGGTAACGCCCGTGAGTTTTTAACAAATAGGTTAGCGCTTTATGCGGTTGTCTTCGGGTTACGGAACGAGGTTTTTTATGGAGCTTTCTACTAAAATTGTTGTAATCGGAGCAGGGCACGCGGGTATTGAGGCGGCGCTTGCTTCGGCGAGAATGGGACTTGATACAGTTCTTTTTACAATAAATCTTGATGCGGTGGCAAATCTGCCTTGCAATCCCTCAATAGGCGGTAGCGCAAAGGGACACCTCGTTTTCGAGATTGACGCGCTCGGCGGCGAGATGGGCTATGCTGCCGATAAGGCCACTATTCAGTCGAGGACGCTTAATCTCGGCAAGGGTGCTGCCGTTCACTCGAAAAGGGTGCAGGCGGACCGGAACGAATATAAAAAAATAATGAAAAAGACGCTAGAGGACGAGCCGAATTTAAGACTTGTTCAGGCTGAAATCATTGAGCTTATTACAGAAAGGCTCGAAGATGGCGCATATAGAGTGCGGGGGGTTAAAACCCATCTTGGCGAAGTCTGGCAGGCGAGCCGTGTTATAATTGCAACGGGTACGTATCTTGATTCCCGCGTTTTTGTTGGTGACGGAGTTTTTGATTCGGGCCCTGACGGAATGCTGCCGGCAAAGGGGCTCTCCGACTCGCTACGGAGGCTTGGGATAGAGCTGCTTCGCTTTAAGACGGGCACGCCTGCCCGCGTACACCGCCGTTCTATTGACCTTGATAGGCTTGAGGTTCAGGCCGGTGAGGACTCTCCCATGCCGTATTCCTCGCGTACCGGCTCTTACGGCGACGAGGTAAACAAGGCGCTATGCCACGTGGTTTACACAAACGAAAAAACTCATAGGGTAATAAACGAAAATCTCTCTCGCTCGGCTATGTATTCGGGAAATATCACCGGTCCCGGACCGCGCTACTGTCCGTCAATTGAGACAAAGCTCGTGAGATTTGCTGACAAGCCGCGTCATCAGCTCTTCGTTGAGCCGTGCGGACTCGATACCGACGAGATGTACATTCAGGGCTTTTCCACCTCTATGCCCACCGATGTGCAGTATGAGATGCTGCGTTCACTCGATGGCTTTGAGAGAGCGGAGATAATGCGCTATGCCTACGCTATAGAATATGACGTTGCTGAGCCGACACAGCTTTTTCCGACGCTTGAATTCAAGGCTGTACATGGTCTTTACGGCGCGGGGCAGTTTAACGGCACGTCCGGCTATGAGGAGGCGGCAGCGCAAGGACTCGTTGCGGGAATTAATGCTGCACTTGCCGAGACCTCTCGAGAGCCTATGGTGCTTTCGCGAGATTCCTCTTACATCGGCACGCTTATAGACGACCTCATCACAAAAGGTGCACGCGAGCCGTATAGAATGATGACCTCGCGCTCGGAATACAGACTTCTTCTTCGTCAGGATAACGCTGATATGCGCTTGACTGAAATAGGTCATAAGGTTGGCCTTATTGGCGAGGAAAGATATAACGCGTATTTAGAGAAAAAGTCGAGAGTGGACGCTGAGATAAAAAGACTTGAGGAAACCAACGTTCCGCCAAGCGCCGAGACAAACAATCTGCTCTTGTCCTGCGCTTCAACGCCGATATCAACGGGCGTAAGACTTGCGGAGCTTTTGCGCCGCCCTGAGCTTTCATACGACGCGCTATCTGTGATAGATCGGTCGCGTCCTGCTCTCTCGCGCGCCGAGGCTCGTGCTGCTGAGATAGAGGTTAAATATGCCGGCTACGTTAAGCGCGAGCTTGCCGAGGCCGCAAGGGCAAAAAGACTTGAGGAAAAGCTGCTGCCCGAGGACATAGATTACAAGAAAATTACGGGATTAAGACTTGAATCTGCCGAAAAGCTCGACAGGATAAGACCGAGAAATCTCGGTCAGGCGGCGAGGATAAGCGGAGTGAATCCTGCGGATATCAGTGTTCTTTTAATATATCTTTCCGCTAAAAAGTCCTGACCCGTGTTAAAAAGACCGCTCATTTGAGCGGTCTTTTTATATGTTATTTGTTAATTTCTATCCCGAATATCTTGGCAAGCAAACGCCTGACAAATTTAGGGGATCGGATAACGACAATTTTCATTTCTCCATCCTTTCGATGCGTTGGGTTTTTCTTCCCACTTGCATTTTATGATAGGAGTGCAAATTTCGTGACTTATTTGTCGAGAAGTGCCATTAATACGGATGATTTTTCCTAAGTTAAATTTTAAGAAATCCGCAAGGGTTGCTTGCGGATTTCCGGTTTTTTATTATAACGATGCTAAAATTTCGCGTGCGCGAGCGAGAGCCTCGTCAACCTTATCAATATCACGGCCGCCGCTCATTGCACTGTCGGGACGGCCTCCGCCCTTGCCGCCGCAGATTGCGGAAATCTCGCGGAGAATGTTTCCTGCGTGAGCACCTGCCTTTACAGCATCAGCACCTGCCGCGGCAACGAAATTGAGCTTTCCGTCAGCTATCGCTGCAAACACTGCAACACCGTCGGGATGCTTCGACTTAACGGTATCTGAGAGTGCGCGCGCTGCATCGGGACGCATATCGACCTTTGCAAGAAGAAGTTTGAAGCTGCCAACGGTTTCAAGAGAAGAGAGGAGAGATTCGGTCTTTATCTCGGTAAGCTTTGCATTGGCGCTGTCAAGCTCGCGGCGCAGCTCCTTCATTTCTGACTGAAGGCTCTGAGCGCGCTTTGCAATGGCCGCGGGATTCTGTGCTTTAAGCTCGCGAGCGGTGCTGTGAATAAGCTCGTCGCGTTCGGATAGGAGAGCGAGTACTCCCATGCCGGTCGTGCCCTCAATTCTTCTTACACCTGCCGCAACCGAGCTCTCGGAGATAATCTTGAAGAGTCCGAGCTCACCGGTGTTCGACGCGTGAGTACCGCCGCAAAGCTCGGTAGAGGAAGAGCCGATTTTAACAACTCTAACAATGCTGCCGTACTTTTCACCGAAGAGCGCCATAGCGCCCATCTTCTTTGCCTCATCAGGAGTAGTTTCTACCGTCTCGCAGGTCTCAGCTTTAAGGATGTTCTCGTTCACAAGCGCCTCAACCTTGGCAATTTCTTCTGTCGTCATAGCGGCAAGGTGAGTGAAGTCAAAGCGCACTCTCGACTCGTCAACGTACGAGCCTGCTTGCTCAACGTGATTGCCCAGCACGCAGCGCAGTGCTGCCTGAAGAAGATGTGCCGCGGAGTGATTGCGCTTTATAGAAAGACGTCTGGTTTTGTCAAATTTCACGGAAACGGTGTCACCCGTGTGAATAATTCCGTTTTCGACACGGCATTCGTGAATGTAAATTCCGTTGGTTTTCTTAGTGTCAAGGACGGTGAGCCTTGTGTCACCGACAAAAATCTCGCCGGTGTCGCCGACCTGACCGCCGCTCTCGCCGTAGCACACGGTCTTGTTAAGGATTACAGAGCATTCGCCCTCAGAGCACTCGTCGACAGCCGCACCGTCTGCTATGATAGTGACAACGGAAGCTGTGCACTCGTTCTCGGTGTAGCCGAGGAACTCGGTGGGCTTGATGTTTTCAAGCAGCGATTTAGAGGAATCCGACCAGCCGGAAATATTGCCTCTTGCGGCTCTCGCTCTCTCCTTTTGCTCGTTCATAAGGGCACGGAAGTAATCCTCGTCAATCTTAAGTCCCGACTCCTCTGCAATCTCACGGGTGAGGTCAACAGGGAAGCCAAAGGTGTCGTATAGCTTAAATGCGTCAGCACCGGAAATTGTGTCAAGACCCTTTTCCTTGCATTCGGAAATTATACCCGAGAGGATGCCAAGACCGGCATCTATAGTCGCGTTAAAGCGTTCCTCTTCAAGAACTATTACCTTAAGAATGTAGTCGCGTTTTTCGCGAAGCTCGGGATAAGCGCCCTCGTTTTGGTCGATAACTATCTCAGAGAGGCTCTTTAAAAACATACCCTCAATGCCGAGCAGCTTTCCGTGGCGGCAGGCACGGCGGATAATTCTGCGAAGCACGTAGCCTCGGCCCTCGTTTGAAGGTATAACTCCGTCGGAAATCATAAAGGTAGCGCTTCTTACGTGGTCGGTGATAACTCTTATGGATACATCGTCGTCAGCCTCAGCACCGTAGGACTTACCCGCTATCTTGCAAACGGTATCGAGAAGACGTCTTACGGTGTCAACCTCGAAGAGATTGTCAACACCCTGCATAACGCAGGCAAGACGCTCAAGGCCCATACCCGTGTCAATGTTTTTTTGTGCGAGCTCGGTGTAGTTGCCTGCTCCGTCATTATTAAACTGCGAGAAAACGTTGTTCCAGATTTCCATAAATCTGTCACAGTCACAGCCGGGCTTACAGTCCGGTGAGCCGCAACCGTACTTTATGCCTCTGTCGAAATAAATCTCCGAGCAGGGACCGCAGGGGCCTGAGCCGTGCTCCCAGAAGTTGTCCGCCTTGCCGAGCTTTACAATATGCTCCTCGGGAACGCCGATTTTGTCGCGCCAGATAGCGTAGGCCTCGTCATCATTCTCGTATACCGACGGCCAGAGAAGCTCTGCGGGAATCTCAAGCGTTTCGGTGAGAAACTCCCATGCCCACGGAATGGCCTCATCTTTAAAGTAATCACCGAACGAGAAGTTTCCGAGCATCTCGAAATACGTACCGTGACGCGCGGTGTGTCCGACTCTTTCAAGGTCAGGGGTTCTTATACACTTCTGGCAGGTGCAAACGCGGTTTCTCGGCGGAGTCTCCTCACCGGTGAAGAATTTTTTCATGGGCGCCATACCGGAGTTTATTAAAAGAAGCGATTTATCGTTGTTCGGAATCAGCGAAAAGCTCGGGAGTCTTTTGTGTCCCTTGCTCTCAAAGAAAGAGAGAAATTTTTCGCGCAGGTCATTTAAAGAAGTCCATTTCATAATTTGCTACTCCTAAATTGAATTTCAAGAATGTATTATATCACAAAATAATTACGAAGTCAATACGCGCGAGGATTTTTAAAAGAAATAGAGGGGGCGCGCTATTGACAAACGCGACCTGTAATAGTATAATTATCCTATCCCGAAACGGAGGAAACGGTATGAGAGTAGAAGAAAGATTTTTAAAATACGTCGGATACCACACAACGTCGTCTGAGCAGAGCGAGAGCACTCCCAGCACGGAGCGTCAGCTCGTGCTTGCAAACGAGCTCTGCCGTGAGCTTTTGGCTCTTGGGCTTTCCGATGCGAGAGTAGATAAATACGGCTACGTTTACGCGAGCCTTGCGGCAAACGCGGAGGGGTATGCCGCCCTCGGACTTATTGCGCATATGGATACCTCTGATGCGGCATCAGGCGAGAATATCAAGGCTCGGACGGTGCTCTTTGACGGCGAGGATATTATTCTTAACCAGGAGCTCGGCATAGTTATGAGGTGCGCGGATTATCCCGGCCTTAAAAAGCATGTAGGCAAGCACCTTATCGTTACCGACGGTACGACGCTTCTCGGCGCTGACGACAAGGCAGGCATTGCCGAAATTATGACGGCGCTTGAGAGAATAATTAACACGGGTATGCCCCACGGCAAGATATGCGTGGCGTTTACACCCGATGAGGAGATAGGCCGAGGTGCTGATTATTTTGACGTGGAGGCCTTTGGCGCGGACTATGCCTACACGCTCGACGGAGGCTGCCTTGGTGAGCTCGAGTGCGAAAACTTCAATGCCGCGTCGGCAAAGGTTGTTGTAAACGGCATTTCAATTCACCCCGGAGCTGCAAAGGATAAGATGAAAAACGCGGCGAGAATTGCCGTGGAGTTCGACTCCCTTCTTCCTCAGGACGAAATTCCCGAGCGTACAGAGGGATATGAGGGCTTCCATCACCTTACCTCAATGTCAGGTGAGTGCGAGAGGGCGGAGCTCGACTACATTATACGTGACCACGACAGAGCGATGTTTGAGGCTAAAAAGGCAGAATTTATCCGTATTGCAGAGCTGCTTAACAAAAAGTACGGTGACGCAATAGAGCTTACTCTACGCGATTCCTACTATAACATGAAGGAAATAATAGATGCGCATCCATACACGTTGGAGCGCGCACGCGCCGCTATGGAGAAGCTCGGAATTGAACCTATTATGGTTCCCATTCGCGGCGGCACTGACGGCTCACGACTTTCCTTTATGGGAATTCCGTGCCCCAACCTTGCGACCGGAGGTGAGAATTTCCACTCCCGCTTTGAATATGCGGTAATTGAGTCTATGGAAAAATGCGTTGACCTCGTTGTTGAAATCGTCCGCGGAGCCAAATCACTCTAAATAAAAAAAGCACGCGCATGCGTGCTTTTTTTATGCTCTTTCCTTATCTAAAACAAGAATAATTACTGAAACTATAACCGTCACAATCTCGGCAAGCGGAATTGCCCACCAGATGGCATCATAGTGGAAAATAAGCGGCAGCAAAAGCACGAATGCAACCGGGAGCAGCAATCCGCGAAGAATCGAGATAACTACCGAGGCCTTGTGTCGCAGAATTGACTGCATATAATATGATGCAACAATGCTTATGCCTGCTATCGGGAGGGCTGCGGTGTAGGTCTTAACTATATCCTTGCCAATCAGGAGCACCTCGTCTGTAACGTCCATATAAAAGCGGAGTATCAGCTCAGGGAAAATGTGCGTTGCCGCCCAAAACAGAATGCCGAGCGCGGTAGCAGATATAAGCGCTACCTTAAGCGCTGCGCGAGAGCGTGCGGGGTCGCCGGCGCCGTGGCTTGTCGCAGCTATAGGCTGAAGAGCGGTGCCTGTCGCATAGAAAAGACAGTAAAAGAGAACGAGCACTGTAGATGCCGTGCCGTAAACCGCGAGATGAGTGTCGGACAGTCCCTCTGATATCACTCGTATAAACACGAGGCCTACAATTCCTCCCGAAAGTTCGATGACAAATGCAGAAAAGCCGATGGAAAAAATATTTTTAAATTTCGAAAGAATTCTATCGGTTTTTGTAATTTTAAGTTTACATTTTGCGCGCAAAAAGTAACTGATAATGAGAAGAAACGAAACCGTTTGACCAATCGCTGTGGCGAATCCCGCGCCAAAAAGACCAAGTCCGAGGCCGAAATCAAACACAAAGAATATATCTCCGAAAACGTTTATAACACCGCCTATAATAGTAGCTACGGTAGGGGTTACTGTTTCTCCGTCTCCACGTATAAAAGGCGTGATCGCAGCGCACATTGTAAAGGTTGGGGCTGAGACGGCAAGCGGCCGCATATAATCGACGGATGCCGATAGCACTTCACCCTCCGCACCGAAAAAGCGGAGTATTGCCTCGGGAAAAAGGATAAACGCTGCGCCTATAATCGCGCTTACTATTAGGGCAAAGAAAAATGATAGCGTAAAATATCCGTCGGCATCGCGGCCGTTACCTGAGCCGCGGCGGTTATTCATCATTATCGCCCCGCCGACACCGACGAGAAAGCCGGGAGCTAACATAATCGGCCAAAGAGGGTTTACGCACGCAACCGCCGCACTGCCAAGCGGACCTGCGTACTGGCCTATGCAAATACAGTCAACGCTTGAATATATGGTTGTTACAATCATACTTCCGAGTGCCGAAAAGAGCATTTTAAAGTAAAGCCCCGACACTCTGTCATGCGCGAGATTCATACGCGTCCTGCCTCTCTGAAACTTCAATACCAAGGAATTATAACATATAAGCTCTTCAATGTCAAGACGTTCCATATTGACAAAACGCCGCAAAAGTGTTAAAATATATCCCGACAAAGAAAAGGATTGACGAAAATGAACATTATACCAGACATAATTTACAACGTCGTGCTGCTCTTTATAATGATGCTGCCCGGTGTAATTCTTAAAAAATGCGGTCTCTCGGCAGAGGGGGTTGGCAAGGGAATTTCAAATCTCGTGCTGTATGTTGCGCAGCCCGCACTGATATTCCTTGCATATCTGCGAGAGTTCTCGTGGGAGCTGCTTATAAACTCTCTGTACGTGTTGGCGCTTTCGATAGTGGCGCATATTATTTTTTCTGCGGTTGCGCTCTCCGCGTTTAGACGTGAGCCCGACTCGGCAAGGAGAATGTTAAGATTTGCTACGATTTTTTCAAATGCCGCATTTATGGGAATACCGCTTATAAGTGCGATTTTTGAAAGCACCTTTCCCGAGGCCACCGTATACGCTTCCATTTATAATATTACGTTTAACTTCTTTCTGTGGTCGCTCGGTGTTTATATCTGTACCGACGACAGAGATGAGGACGGTGATGGCGTAACCGACGGGGACGTGCTTACCGACTACCACGAGGTGAGGAAAAAGAAAAAAAGCACCGCCTCGCCCCTCAAGGCGCTCTACCATCCCGTGACTGTTGCGGCGCTGCTTGGACTTGTTTTCTTTGTGTTTCCGATACACGGGGTGCTGGATAGCTTTGCCGGCGGCATAATTACAGACTCACTTGAGATGCTTCGCGCGCTCGTCGCTCCGCTCTCCATGACTGTCATAGGCCTTCGTCTTGCGGATATGAATTTTTCGGGAGTGCTTCGTGACAAGGCTATGTATCTTTTTCTTGCGTTAAGGCATCTCGTTTTGCCGATTTCTGTTGTGCTTTTCATAAAGCTATTATCCCTACTTGGTCTTCAAATTGACGGTGTTGTAACTACGGTCGTAGTAATTATGGCGGCAGCACCGGCGGCATCCTCTGCTACGATGTTTGCCGAAAAGTACGATTGCGACGCGGCTTACGTGTCACGTCTCGTTACGATTTCCACGCTGCTCTCCGTCCTGACGATACCCGTAATCCTAACAGTACTTGACATATTCTTACCAATGGCATAAACATGTAGCACCCCGCGAGGCAAAAATCGCCGCACGGGGTGTCTTTATTCTTCAAAATCATCCTTCTTGTGTCTGAAAATGAGGTGCGAGAGGGCTTTTTTGTTAAAGGGTATCAGTGGGTATAAATATCTATGCTTTCCGGACACGGTTTTGTTAGTTGCGACAAAGACACAGAAGAGGATAAGCCCCGCAACAAAGCCCCATATCTTAAAGATAGCAACGAGAACTAAAATCATAACTCGCATAAACTTAAAGGCATAGCCAAGCTCGTAGTTTTGCTGAGCGAAGTTTGCTATTGCGACGAACGCCATATATAAAATTACGTCGCCCGAAAGCCAGCCGACGTCAACAGCAAAGTCGCCGAGAATTAAAGCACCCACCACAGAGAGTGAATTAGAGAGAATGTCTGGGGTGTTCATTGAGGCGATTTTCAGACCGTCTATAGCTACCTCGGCAAGAAGCAGCTGAAGCAAAATCGGAAGTGCGCCAGGCTCGTCGGGGACGATAAAGGCAAGTCCGGGTGGCAAGAGGTATGCGTATTCGATAGCAAGATACCAAAGCGGTGTGATGATAACGGAAAGGAGAAGGATTGCCGTCCTTACAAGACGGAGATAGCCTCCCGTAACAGGTGGGAAATAATAGTCAGAGGTTTCCTCCACGTAATCAAAAATCGAGGTAGGTAGTATCATTGCGAGGGGGGACGTGTCGCATAAAACTATCACATTACCCTCAAGAAGCTGTGCCGATGCGGTGTCGGGGCGCTCTGTGGTGCGTATTTTCGGAAACGGGTTAAGCCACCCAGTGCGAATTAACGATTCCGCGAGGCTCTGATAGCCGAGAGTTACTGATTTCGGTTTTATCGCGCGAATTTTGCGCTTAACCTCACGTACGGTGTCCTCGTCCGCAACTCCCTTCATATAGCAAACGACAACGTCTGTTTCAGATGAGCCACCTATATTAAAGTGCTCCATGGTAAGTCTTGTGTCTCGAATTCTCCTGCGGATGAGCGCTGTGTTTGTTACCAGCGTTTCAACAAAGCCGTCGCGCGCCCCCTGCATAACTCTGTCACCCTCCGGCTCGGAGGTCGGTCTTGCGGGATAGGTGCGTAAATCAAGGAGGATTGCCGTGCCGTCAAAGCCTTCGGCAAGGATTGCGGTCTGCCCTGACAGGACCGCGCGAATGATTTTTTTAGGCTCACGGCAGAGCTCCACCTCGGCATAGGGTATACGGCGCTCAAGCGCCTCTGCCGTGCTTATGCTTTTTTCGGACAGCAAGAACTGCATAATACGTAAAAGCTCGCCATCCTTAACAAACCCGTCAATATAAAAAAAGCACATATCAGCGTCGCATACCGTGAGATGCCTCTCTATTATATCAAAGCTCTCGCTAACACGCAGGCTTTCGCGCAAAAGGAGAGTGTCAAGATTGTAGTCGCCGTAAAGCACTTCGCTCATAGTCCTACCGCCCCAAAAAGTGTTTTTTGTATTGTTGGCAAAATGAGAGCGAAATATACGGCGAAGTCGTAAGAAAAAGGCCTAATTTCGCAACACGGGCAGTGTCTTTAGGCCTTTTACTGTTTTTTGTGACGAATGCTTACCTCACCTGTAAATACTCGGCGGATACCGCTGTCCGTCGCCACTAAAAGCGAGTAGTCGGGGAGAATGTCGGACGCAACACCGTCGTATGACGGCTCTGAGCAAACAGTCACGTCACGTCCGAGAGTGAGAGATAGCCTCTTATATTCCTCAAAAAATCGGGGAGAAAGAAAATCGTCAGCATCTGATATAAACGCGTCCGTTATTCTTGCCGCAACGAGCATGGGGTCAAGGGATATTCCCGTCGCCTCCTCAACCGAGGTCGCGACAGAGGAAAGCTCAGCCGGAATAGCCTTTTTCGATAGATTTATGCCTATTCCGCAAACGGCATAAGTGAGGCTCCCATCCTGCGAAATCTCGCCCTCGGTGAGTATGCCCGCGAGCTTTCTTTCGTCAAGATAAAGGTCGTTTACCCATTTTATCTTCGGTTCGATACCGGCGAGGCTTTTTACAACCCTCGAAAGAATTACTGCGGCATAGGCGGTAATTGCCGTCGCCTTTTCGGCGGTAGCCTTTGGATAAAAGAGAAATGATATATAAACACCTCCGCGCGCCGAATGAAAGGAGCGGCCAAGTCTGCCTCTGCCACGGGTCTGCTCCTCGGCAATGAAAACTACAGGTACATCAGCACCCGTGTTGCGTAATTTAGCAAATTCCTTGGCTCTCGCGTTCGTAGAGTCGGTGGTTTTATAGTAATGTATTTCGGGTATTTTGTCGATACCAAGATTTATGAGCTCTTTGATTTTTTGCTCGTTACCCACAGTGTCACCGCCCTTCATTTTCTTAAAGTATAGCACAAAGCCGCGCGCTTGTCAACAAAGCCACGCTTCATAAATTTTATTTAAGGTATTGACAAAAGAATAAAAATATATTAAAATGTATAAAGCATAAAGGCAATGACGGAAAGAGTAGTGCTTATAGAACCTTCAGAGAGTCGGCGGTTGGTGCGAGCCGATGGGGATATGGCACGAAAATCACTCCACGAGCTGTGCCGCTGAGGGAAACTTAGGCGGCGACGTTCGCTGCGTTAAAGCGAAAGAGATGCGGATTTTCCGCAACTTCGGGTGGTACCGCGATAATTCGCCCCGAATGGCCCTTCGCCATTCGGGGTTTTTTGTTTGAAAAATAAATTTTTGGAGATAAACGATGGAAATTTACGAAAAGGTCTCAACAAACTTAAATTTTGTTGAAAGAGAAAAGGCAACGAGACGCTTCTGGGAGGAAAACCGCGTCTTTGAAAAGAGCATTAATCTTCGCTCGGGGTGTGATAACTACACATTCTTTGACGGTCCTCCCACCGCAAACGGCAAGCCGCATATCGGTCACGTGCTTACCCGTGTTATCAAGGATATGGTGCCGAGATACCAGACGATGAAGGGTAGACGCGTCCTCCGCAAGGCAGGATGGGATACTCACGGCCTGCCCGTTGAGCTTGAGGTTGAGAAGAAGCTCGGAATTGACGGTAAGGACCAGATAGAGAGCTACGGTCTTGAGCCGTTTATCGCGCACTGCAAGGAGTCGGTGTGGAAGTATAAGGAAATGTGGGAGGACTTCTCGGGAACGGTTGGCTTCTGGGCGGATATGGATAACCCCTACGTTACCTACACCAACGACTTTATCGAGTCGGAGTGGTGGGCGCTCAAGAAAATATGGGACAAGGACCTTCTATACAAGGGCTTTAAGATTGTTCCTTACTGCCCGCGCTGCGGCACTCCGCTTTCATCTCACGAGGTAGCACAGGGTTATAAGACTGTTAAGGAGCGCTCGGCGATTGTGCGCTTTAAGTGTGTGGGGGAGGATGCTTATTTCCTCGCGTGGACGACTACACCCTGGACTCTCCCTTCGAACACCGCGCTCTGTGTAAACCCGAAGGACACCTACTGCAAGGTTACGGCTGCCGACGGCAGAATTTATTATATGGCAAAGGCGCTGCTTGATTCTGTGCTCGGCTCGCTTGAGCGTGAGGAGGGAGCACCCGCATACGAGATACTAGAGGAGATGGAGGGTATAGCTCTCGAGGGCCGCGAGTACGAGCCTCTTTGGGAATGCACCGCCGAGGCTGCAAGAAAGCAGAAGAAGCGCGCACATTACGTTACCGCTGACAGCTACGTTACGATGTCTGACGGTACGGGTATCGTTCATATCGCCCCCGCGTTCGGTGAGGACGACTCCCGTGTTGGAAGACGCTACGACCTTCCCTTCGTTCAGTTCGTTGACGGAAAGGGCGAGATGACACCCGACACCCCCTACGGCGGCATCTTCGTTAAGAAGGCGGACCCTGTAATCCTTGTGGACCTCGATAAAGAGGGCAAGCTCTTTGCCGCCCCTAAGTTCGAGCACGATTATCCGCACTGCTGGAGATGTAATACGCCACTTATTTATTACGCTCGCGATACTTGGTTTATCAAGATGACCGAGGTGCGTGACAATCTCATAAAGAATAATAACACTGTAAACTGGATTCCCGAGAATATCGGTAAAGGCAGATTTGGCGACTGGCTTGAAAACGTTCAGGACTGGGGACTTTCCCGTAACAGATATTGGGGCACGCCTCTTAATATCTGGGAATGCTCCTGCGGTCACCGCCACTCGATAGGCTCTATCGCAGAGCTTCGCGAGATGTCGAAGAATTGCCCCGAGAATATTGAGCTTCACAGACCCTTTATCGACGAGGTAACTCTCGTTTGTCCCGAGTGCGGCGGTGAGATGCGCCGCGTGCCAGAGGTTATCGACTGCTGGTTTGACTCCGGCTCGATGCCTTTTGCGCAGTGGCACTATCCCTTTGAGAATAAAGAGGTATTTGAGTCTCAGTTCCCCGCAGACTTCATCAGCGAGGGTGTAGACCAGACTCGCGGTTGGTTCTACTCACTTATGGCGATTTCCACGCTTATTTTTGACACGGCCCCCTACAAAAACGTACTCGTTCTCGGTCACGTGCTTGACAAAGAGGGACAGAAGATGTCGAAATCAAAGGGCAACGCAGTTGACCCCTTTGAAGCGCTTGAGCAGTATGGTGCTGACGCTATTCGCTGGTATTTCTATTCAAACTCTGCTCCCTGGCTTCCCAACCGTTTTTACGGTGAGGCGGTAGTTGAGGGACAGAGAAAGTTTATGGGTACGCTCTGGAACACCTATGCGTTCTACGTGCTTTACGCTAACATTGACGGCTTTGACCCGACGAAATACACGCTTGATAAGAAGAATCTTACTGTTATGGATAAGTGGATTCTCTCTAAGCTAAATTCCGCTGTTAAATCGGTGGACGCGTATCTTGACGCATACAAGATTACCGAGGCTACGAGGGTACTTGAGGACTTTGTTGACCAGCTCTCGAACTGGTATGTACGCCGTAGCCGTGAGCGTTTCTGGGTTAAGGATATGCCCACCGATAAGGTCAATGCGTATATGACCCTTTACACCGCGCTCGTTACCGTTGCCAAGGTGGCAGCACCCCTCGTGCCTTTCATGACTGAGGACATCTACCGCAACCTCGTATGCTCGGTTGATAAGTCCGCGCCCGAGTCGGTTCACCTTTGCGATTATCCGACCGCCGACGAGTCTATGATAGACAAGTCGCTTGAAGAGAATATGGAAGAGGTTGTAGACGTTGTCGTGCTTGGCAGAGCCTGCCGTAACGCTGCGGCTATCAAGAACCGCCAGCCCGTGAGAAAGATGTACGTCAAGGCAGATAAAACGCCTGATGATAGCTTTATTTCGGTTATCGCCGAGGAGCTTAACGTCAAAGAGGTCGAGTTTACCGATAACGTAACCGAGTTTACTACCTACACCTTCAAGCCCCAGCTTCGCACCGTAGGTCCGAAGTACGGAAAACATCTCGGTGCTATAAGAAATATCCTCTCCACCCTTGACGGCAATGCCGCAATGGACGAGCTTCGCAGGGCCGGCGCCATCAGCTTTGAGGCGAACGGTGAGACGATTACTCTCGCTGAGGAGGACCTTCTTATCGAGATGACGAAGAAGGAGGGCTTTGAGTCTCTCGGTGACAGGGGCGTGACTGTCGTAATAGACAAGAATCTTACTCCCGAGCTTATCGAAGAAGGCAACGTGCGCGAGATAATCTCGAAGATTCAGACGATGCGTAAGGATTCCGGCTTCGAGGTTATGGATAATATTAAAATCGCCTTCTCCGGCAACGACACGGTTGCAGCGATTGCAGAGCGCAACGCTGAGGAAATCAAGGACGAGACGCTTGGCGTATCCCTTGCCGTCGGAGAGACTCTTGCTCACGCAAAGGAGTGGAACATCAACGGAGAAAAGGTAACTATTTCCGTAGAAAAGGCATAAAGCAAAAACAAAACCCCGAGAGAAAACTCGGGGTTTTGTTATCAAATGTTTACATTTATCTGTTTTTTCTTGCTTCGCGGATTCCTTTAATGATGTGCTCCTTTGCCTCGGCGGCGGATTCCTTTGAAAGCGAAGGGAGTCCCTCTAAGGCGTAATCGAGTCCCAGAGCCTTATACTTTGTCTCACCCATTGAGTGATAGGGCAGCACGTCAAGTGCCTTCAGGTTTTTCAGCGTGCCAATAAATCTGCCAAGGCGATATAGGTCATCGGGGCTGTCTGTGTAGCCCTCTACTATCACGTGGCGCACCCATAGGGGTATTTCCCTTTTTTCAAGGTAGCGGGCAAAGGCGATAATGTTTTCATTAGGCTTTCCCGTAAGAGATTTATGAACCTCGGAATTTATATGCTTTATATCGAGCATAACGAGGTCGGTGTATTTCATAAGCAAATCGAGCTTTTCTAAATACGTCTCGCTGTTTTCATTATAGGTGACACCCGATGTGTCAATGCAGGTGTGTATTCCTCGCTCGTGTGCCTTGCAGAAAAGCTCGGTAAGAAACTCGGTTTGCATAAGCGGCTCGCCGCCCGTCGCGGTTATTCCGCCGCCCTTATAAAATGGGCGGTTTTTTTCAAATTCGGCTATAACCTCGTCGGCGGTTATTTCCTCGCCGACACCGAACTGCCACGTGTCAGGGTTATGACAGTAAATGCAGCGCATAGGACAGCCCTGCATAAAGAGGACGTATCTTACACCCGGGCCGTCTACCGTGCCGAATGACTCCTTTGAATGTATATACCCTTTTATCATATGGTATACCCCGTGTTAATTTAATAAATAGGGTCTATTCCGAAAAATAGACCCCTTTTTTTACATCTTATCGTGGAACGTGCGCGAGATAACCTCGTCCTGTTGTTCCTTTGTGAGCTTTATAAAGTTAACGGCATAACCGCTAACGCGCACGGTAAGCTGCGGATATTTCTCCGGGTGAGCCTGCGCGTCTAGAAGGGTTTCGCGGGTGAAAACGTTAACGTTAAGGTGATGACCGCCCTTTTCGACATAGCCATCGAGCAGGGTTACGAGGTTGTCTATCTGATTTTTCGTTGCTGCCATAGGTAGCTCCTTTTCTTTTTAATTTTTATCTGTCGAGACCCTCAAAGAGTGTAGGGGTAGAGCAAGCGCCGCTACCGCAATCGATGTCGACCTCAATGTCTCCGGCGAAAATCTTGTCGTCCTTTCCGAGTGCGCCGGGAATAATTGAGAAGGTGTTGGAAATTCCGTCACGGGCATCAACGAACGGCAGCTTTGCAACCGACGCGAGCGATGCTATCGCACCGTGAGTGTCACGTCTGTGCATGGGGTTAGCACCGGGGGCAAACGCCTCGCCCATCTTGCGTCCGTCGGGTGTCGCTCCGGTGTTTTTGCCGTAAACGACGTTAGAGGTGATTGTAAGAATGGAAGTGGTGGGTACGCTATCGCGATAGGTGTGGTTTTTCTTGATATGACCCATAAATCTGTGGACTATATCGTAAGCGATGGTATCAACCCTGTCATCGTCGTTGCCGTATTTCGGGAAGTCTCCTTCTACCTCATAATCTGTAGCAACACCCGCTTCGTTGCGGATAACCTTGACGCGTGCGTACTTAATGGCTGAGAGCGAGTCGGCAACAACCGAAAGACCTGCAATACCGGTAGCGAACCAACGGGTTACGTGCTGGTCGTGAAGCGCCATCTGAATTTTCTCGTAGCAATATTTATCGTGCATATAGTGAATGACGTTGAGGGTGTTGACGTAAACGCCTGCGAGCCATTCCATCATAGCGTCGTATTTTTCCATTACCTCGTCATAGTCGAGATATTCGGAGGTGATAGCGCGGTATTTCGGTCCTACCTGCTTACCGGAAATTTCGTCAACACCGCCGTTTATTGCATAGAGAAGGCACTTTGCAAGGTTGGCTCTCGCACCGAAGAACTGCATCTCCTTGCCGACTCTCATAGAGGATACACAGCAGGCGATAGCATAGTCGTCGCCGTGAGTAAATCTCATAAGATCGTCGTTCTCATACTGAACCGATGAGGTTTCGATGGAAAGTCTTGCGCAGTAGCGCTTAAACGCCTCGGGGAGTCTTACAGACCAGAGCACCGTGAGATTAGGCTCGGGGGCTGCTCCGAGATTTTCAAGAGTGTGAAGATAACGGTAAGACATCTTTGTAACGAGAGGTCTTCCGTCGATTGCGACACCGCCGATAGACTCGGTAACCCACTGAGGATCGCCGGAGAAAAGTGCGTTGTACTCGGGTGTTCTCGCAAACTTTACAAGACGGAGCTTCATAATAAAGTGGTCGACGAACTCCTGAAGCTCTCGCTCGGTGAATGTGCCGCGCTTAAGGTCACGCTCAGAGTAAATATCAAGGAACGTCGAGGTTCTGCCAAGCGACATTGCTGCGCCGTTCTGCTCCTTAACTGCGGCAAGATAGCCGAAGTAAAGCCACTGGATAGCTTCCTTGGTGTTGGTTGCGGGCTTTGAAATATCGTAGCCGTAGGAGAGAGCCATTGTCTTGAGATCCTCAAGCGCGCGTATTTGCTCCGAGATTTCCTCACGCTCACGGATAATGTGAGAATACATAGCAGAATTTGTGGTCTCCTTCTGCTGCATCTTGTCCTCTATAAGACGGTCAACACCGTAGAGGGCAACACGGCGGTAGTCACCGATAATTCTGCCGCGGCCGTAAGCATCGGGAAGACCGGTGATTATGTGGCTCGAACGGCAGGCGCGCATCTCGGGAGTATATACGTCAAAAACGCCTGCGTTATGAGTTTTTCTGTGAGTTGTGAAAAATTCCTTAACCTCGGGGTCAAGCTCGTAGCCGTTGTCGTGACACGCCTTCTCCGCCATGCGAATGCCACCGTAAGGCATAAGCGCGCGCTTTAAAGGCTTGTCCGTCTGAAATCCGACTATGGTTTCCTTATTTTTGTCAAGATAGGCAGGGGCGTGTGAGGTTATCGTAGAAATTACCTTGGTGTCCATGTCAAGAACACCGCCCGCCTCGCGTTCCTTTTTGAAGAGCTCAAGAACATCTCTCCAAAGCTCGTTTGTCCTCTCGGTAGCTCCCTCAAGGAAGCTCTCGTCACCGTAATAGGGAGTATAATTGTGCTTGATAAAGCTTCGTACATTTACCTCTTTTGTCCAGGTGCCGTCAGCAAAGCCCTCCCAAGCCTTATCGAAATAAGGTGTCATTTTTGTTCCTCTCTTTTCAAATTTAGCCGTCATCGGCAGGCGACAAGGGTCGCTTTTGCCGAGCGCAATATTTAGGTATTAGCAATATAACATTATACAATATGTTGTAGATAAAGTCAATAAATAATGCGTGAATTTTTGAAGAAAAATGCTAAAAAAACGCACCACAAAAGGTCACGAGAGGAGCAAATGGAAATAGTTAGTCGATTGTTAAAATAATAGCAAAAGGCAGAGCTTTTACTCTGCCCGTTTGCCTTCATATTGAAAGTATTTTGTCTAGCGGAGCTTTAAATTTAGAAAGCTGCTCCTTACCCGCAACTACCGACACCGAAGCTCTTGGAGCTATGTCGTCGATAAGGTCGGCAATTTTTACAAGTGCGGCGTGGTCGGTTTCAATCATACTGCGGCGAAGTGCCTCGTCGTCCTCTCTTGACCAGCCGTTAAGGTAATCCCATATGGCCTGCTCTCCAAGAGTACGGGGCGTCGTGAGAACGTCGTACTCTCCTATCGCACCGATTATAAACTTGGTAAGCGGCAGCTTCTCCTCTGCCATACCGCGAAGGAAGTCGCTCGATTTTTTGTATTTTTCAACAGACTCCTCAGGTGATGGGTCTCGGTAGGAGTAGAATAGGATGCTGCCCGATTTTCTCGTAATGAAGCCTGTGCCGTATGCACCGCCCATTACTCTTATAACATTCCAAAGATACTCGTAGGAGAGAATAGATCTTGCAACACGCAAGCTGCCGAGAAGTTTGCGCGCTGTGCTGCCGCCGTCAGCTCCGAGCACGGCATAACCGACACGCGAGGGAATTGCTATTCCCTCAGAAAAAGGAGCAAAGGGTTTAATTTCACACGGGGCAGGGATAATACCGTCAGAGGGGAGGAGATTTATTACGTCCTGCTCAAATTTCTCGTCACGGGTACCGGTATAAGCTACCGTTAAGCGCTCCTTTGTGAAGATTTTTTTTGCGAGCGATAAAAGACCGGATTTTATTTTCTTTTCGTTTTTGTCAAAATCACGGGCATATTCCTTGTAGCCTAGATAGGCTTCGTAGCCGCCGATATACTCCTTAATAGCTCCGTCCGAGTCGATAGAGGCCATAACGCGAGAGAGGGCTACGTCAATACCGTTTGATGCTATTGCCTCCTCCATTGACGCCTTATTCTGAAGAACTATATTCTTTATAACGGCACCGTCCTCAAAGAGTGTGAAGAGAGCTACTTCCGAGAGGATGTCCAAAAGAGCTTTCTTGTTTGAATCAAGCACGCTTGCAAATATGCAAACCGCGGGTGACGTGCGGCCGTGCTTTGTGTTTACGGTAACGGTTACGGAAAGCGACCCGAGATTTGCTTTTATAGCATTTTGGAGCTCGAGTGCCGAGCGATGCTGGGTTTTGAGATTTGTGAGAAGAGAGGAAAGAAGTCCGGACAAAAACAACTCCTTTTCCGAAAGGTCGGAGATGTCAAAATAGAGCTTTAAATAGGTTATGCCGGAGGTATCTACGTCGCAGTGAATAACCTCTCTCTCGAGCACGGTTTTTACGTCGGCTGGTGCCGCGTCGCTTTCATAGGTGAGGTCGTCGAGGGTTAAAGAGGGGAGCGTGTCGAGCTTTTCCTTTGTGTCCTCTGTTGCCTGCCATTCTTCAAGTGCTTTTTGCTCGCGCTTTATTGTATCTATTTGCTCGTCAGACATGCCCTGTCTTACGGCGAAAAGCTCTTCCTTTTCCCGCCTGGCGTTTTGCTCACCGAGCGTCGCGTCCGGCAGCATTACAACCCTTGCCTTGTGGGGACACTCAACGGTTGCGGAGAGGAGCAGATTTTCGTAATAGTTGCCGTCAAGTCTTTCCCGAAGAGCTTTGAAGGTATCCTCTGTAACGATAGGCTCAGCAGGGTCGCCGCCGTAAAGCCAGCTGCCGTATGCCGAGAGAGCAAAGGCAACACCCTTGGGGAATGAGCCGTAGTCGCGCTCTCGTATCTTGAATTCCGCACTGTTAAGGGTTGCTGTGAGTAACTCGCGGTCAATACCCTCGGCAGCAATTTTGCGCACGGTATCGGAGAAGACGCGTTCGAGCTCGTCAAGGCTATCCTCTCTTGCGTTTTTGATTTCAACTGTTATTACGTTCTGCTTTGAGCTGCTGATGCCAATAGACATATCCTCGCAAAGACCGGTGTCAAGAAGCGCTTTTTTGAGGGGGGATTCGTTCGTTGCCGCGAGAGCGCTAGATATTACTGAAAAAGCAGAGGAATCTACCTTGTTTGAAAAATCCGAAAAAACGTAGCCGAGAAGAAGCCTTGCCTTTGAGTCGCCCTCTTCTGCTATCTCGTATTTTACCGTAGCAGTGCCGCCGTCAACGGGCGCCTGAGTCGGTATATCGGCATCAACGTTGATTTTGTCAAAGTCCGAAAGATAGGAGTCGATAAGTGATAGAGTTTCTTCTTCATTTATATCTCCGTCAAGGAAGATAAGCGAATTTGATGGGTGATAGTAGCGCCTGTGAGCGTTAACGAAGTCCTCGTAGGTGAGCGTGGGAACAGCTTCGGGTGCACCGCCGGAGTCGTGCTTATAAAGTGTGTTCGGGAAAAGTGCGCGGTAAAGGGCCATGCCGCCGACCTCGTCGGGCGAGGCGTAAGCGCCCTTCATTTCATTGAATACAACGCCGTTTCTCGTAAGCGTATCCGATTTTTCGTCATATTCGTAATGCCAGCCCTCTTGGCGAAAAACGTTAGGGTTCTTTGCCGCAGCGGGATAGAAGACCGCGTCAAGATAAACGTTTATAAGGTTGAGAAAATCCTTGTCGTTGCGTGAGGACACGGGATATACCGTTCTGTCCTGATAGGTAAGGGCATTGAGAAAGGTGTTGAGAGAACCCTTGAGAAGCTCAACAAAGGGCTCCTTTACGGGATATTTATCCGAGCCGCAGAGCACCGAGTGCTCAAGAATGTGAAAAACACCGGTATCATCCTCGGGAATGGTGCGAAAGGCTATCGAAAAGGTCTTGTTTTTGTCGGGGCGGGCGAGGAAGGCGAGCTTCGCACCGCTCTTTTCGTGTGACAAGAGAAACATTCTTCCCGACACCTCGGGGAGAGCTCTTTCGCTCTCAACGGTAAAGCCGTGGATTTTATCGTTTACTTTCATTTTTCTTCTCCGTTCTTTATTTTGTATGCGTTTATCGCCGCCTCTACGAAGGGGTCAACGGTTTTGTGATATCTTTCGTTGTCGGAAAGAAAGCTGACGCCGTGCGCGGCTTTAGGGAATGTGACTATCAGCTTTTTTTCTGCGGCGAGGGATTCGTATATGCGCTCGCTCATATAGCAGGGCACGAATTTATCAGCCTCTCCGTGTATCAGTACCGTTGGAGTTTTTATGCTTTTTGCTGCTTCAATCGGAGAGCCCGAGGCAACGTCAAAGCGGCCGAACAAAAGTCCTCCTAGTCTTATAAACGGGAAAGCAAGGCGCGGAGGAAAGCCCATATGGCGACTGACTCGCATAAGGATTTCTTTTGGAGAGGAGTAGGGGCAGTCGGCTACGATGCAGGCGACGTTTTCGGGGGTGTCGAGTCCGCCCGCCATAAGCACGGTTGCCGCCCCCATAGAAAGACCCACGAGCACTATAGGAGTTCGCTTACCGAATCTGTCGGAAGCGTAACTAATCCAAGAAAGCGCATCATATCTTTCGTTTATACCAAAGGAAATGGTTCTTCCCTCGCTATATCCGTGGGCGCGCTGGTCAATAAGAATTAAGTGCCGGCCCTTTTTAAGTGAGGCGAGCGTGCCGCCTGAAAAATCGCGGAGAGCTGAGCTGCGGTAGCCGTGCATCTGTATCTCAACAGGCGCGCCGGGAACACCCTTATAATAACGGCCGTAAAGAGTAAGTCCGTCGTGACTTTTTATTCTGATTTCTTCACACGGGGTGGCCGAAAGCTCAGAAATTAAGCGTATTGCCTCATCGCGATAGGGCCTTATTCCCTCGCTGTCAAGCGCGTCGTGCGGGTCTATCGGGCCGTATATTTTTCGCATAAAGGTTATGCGGTAGCATATATACGAAATGAGTATGACGAGTGCTTCAAAAAGCGCGAGCGCTCCAAAAATGATTAAAAAAATATATTCCGTTTCCATATTTATCTTCCTTATAGAACAATTCTATCACGAAAGAGGAGTAAAGTCAACCGAAATGAGTCGATTGAAAAATAAAAAAGCGCCCCGGTCGGAGCGCAGTTTTATTAAAGGGATTTTAGGGTGTTCATTACGTACTCTGCAAAATCCTCGCAGGTAGCACCGGTATCTCTACCGGTAATAACGAGCTTTTTCTCCTCAAAGGCGCAGATGTCAAGAGCGCGCTCGAGCTTATCGGCTCTGTCCTGATAGCCTATGTGGGAAAGCAGCATAACGCATGCGCGGAGCATAGACGAGGGGTCTGCGTATTTTGCTCTGCCGTCGAGCACCATTCTCGGAGCCGAGCCGTGAATTGCCTCAAACATTGCGTACTTTTTACCAATGTTAGCACAGCCTGCCGTGCCGACACCGCCCTGAAACTCTGCTGCTTCGTCGGAGATAATGTCGCCGTAGAGGTTGGGGAGAAGAAGCACTTGGAAGTCACGGCGGCGCTTTTTGTCAACGAGCTTAGCCGTCATAATGTCGGCATACCACTCGTCGGTTGTGATTTCGGGATAGTTATCTGCAACCTTGTGGCAATCCTCAAGGAAGTTGCCGTCGGTGGTCTTAATTATGTTTGCCTTTGTAACGAGGGAGACTCTCTTAAGTCCGTTCTTTCTCGCGTAATCATAGGCGAGACGGGCAATTCTGTCCGAGCCCTGCTTTGTGGTTACGGTAAAGTCAACGGCGAGGTCCTCGGTAACGTTAAAGCCCGACGAGCCGACGGCATAGCCGCCCTCGGTATTTTCGCGGAAAATGGTCCAGCTTATGCCCTCTTCGGGAGCCTTTACGGGACGGATGTTGGCAAAGAGGTCGAGAGCCTTTCTCATAGCAACGTTTGCCGACTCGATGTTGGGCATACCCGAGCCCTTCTGGGGTGTGGTGGTCGGGCCCTTAAGGATAATGTCACACGCCTTGAGCGCTGCCATAACGTCGTCGGGGATAGCCTTGCCTGCGGCAATTCTGTTTTCAATTGTGAGTCCGTCGATGTCGGTAAAGACTACCTTTCCGGATTCAACAAGGTCGGAAAGAATGAATTTAAGCACGCGTGCGGCTTCCTTAGTGATGATAGGGCCAATGCCGTCGCCGCCGCACACACCGATTTTTATAGTGTCGATAGCCGCGTAGTCGGTAAAATCACCCTGAGATTTCATATCCTCAACTCTTTTAAGCTGTCCTTCAAGGATTTTGCGAAATTTAAGACACGCCTCGTCAAGATTTTTTTCGTAGTTCTGCATTTTTCTGTCCTCTTATTTGCTTGAATTTTTAGTGTAGTTAAGTGTGCCGCCGGCGAGAAGAATTTTTCTCTGTCTTTCGCTAAACGAAAGAATAAGGGGGACCCGTGCGCCGTTTTTGCGATTGATAAGCACTGCCTCGTCGCCGCCTGCAACTGCCTCACGGAAGTTTTCAATTACTATATCGTCGCCTTCGCTTATAAGGTCGTAGTCGGCTTCATTTTTGAGCGTCATCGGTACGATACCGAAGTTTATGAGGTTTGCCATATGTATTCTCGCAAAGCTCTTTGCGACGACCGCCCTGACACCGAGGTAGAGCGGAACCAGCGCTGCGTGCTCGCGCGACGAGCCCTGACCGTAGTTTTGTCCGCCGAGTATTACACCGCCGCCCTCTCTCTTTGCACGCTCGGGGAAGTCCTTGTCGCAAACCGTGAAGCAGAACTCCGAGAGCTTCGGAACGTTAGAGCGGTAGGGAAGTATTTTTGCACCTGCGGGCATTATGTGGTCGGTGGTGATGTTGTCACCGACCTTGAGAATGAGCTTACACTCAAGATTTTCGTCGGGCTCCTTGCCCTTGGGGATAGGCTTAATGTTGGGACCGCGCTCAACGGCAACCTCTGCTGCCTCCTCGACGGATGCGGGGGACTCGATAAGGTTATCGTCGACGGTAAACACCTCGGGCATCTCAATTTTGGGAGCCGTGCCGAGAGTCGTCGGGTCGGTGAAGACGCCCGCTATTGCGGAAGCTGCCGCGGTCTCGGGAGAGACGAGGTAAACGCCTGCATCGGCAGTACCGCTACGGGCAAGGAAGTTGCGGTTGAAGGTGCGAAGGCTGATGCCTTTTGACTTCGGAGAGAAGCCCATGCCTATGCAAGGACCGCAAGCGCACTCAAGAATTCTTGCACCGGCTTTAATGAGGTCCGCAAGTGCGCCGCATTCGGCAAGCATTGTGTAAACCTGCTTTGAACCGGGAGAGATGGAGAGCGAAACGTCGGGGTGTACCGTCTTTCCTTTGAGCATTGCGGCAACCGTCAGCATATCGGAAAGTGATGAGTTTGTGCAGGAGCCGATACATACCTGGTCAATCTTCATGCCCGAAAGATTTGACACGGGGGCGACGTTATCGGGGCTGTGAGGGCAGGCTGCAAGCGGACGGAGCGTTGAGAGGTCTACCGTATATTCCGCATCGTACTTTGCATCGGGGTCGGGAGAAATGGGGGTGAAGTCGCCCTCGCGGAGCTGAGCCTTGAGGAACGCGTGAGTTATCTCGTCGGCAGGGAAGATAGAGGTCGTTGCGCCAAGCTCCGCGCCCATATTAGTAATAGTTGCGCGCTGGGGTACGGATAGTGTCTTTACACCCTCGCCCGCATACTCAATAATCGCGCCCACGCCGCCCTTGACTCCGAGAAGGCGGAGCACCTCAAGTATGACGTCCTTTGCACCGACGTAGTCGGGAAGTCTGCCGCAAAGATTTATCTTTATCATTTTAGGCATTGTGATGTAGTACTCACCGCCGCCCATTGCGACCGCAACGTCAAGACCGCCCGCGCCCATACCGAGCATACCGATACCGCCTGCCGTGGGGGTGTGACTGTCAGAGCCGATAAGTGTCTTACCCGGAACGCCGAAGCGCTCGAGGTGTACCTGATGGCAGATGCCGTTGCCGGGGCGGGAGAAGCGCAGACCGTGCTTTTTCGCAACCGTCTGTATGTACCTGTGGTCGTCTGCGTTTTCAAATCCGGACTGAAGCGTGTTGTGGTCGATGTATGCAACCGAAAGCTCGGTTTTTACTCTGTCTATACCCATGGCCTCAAGCTGAAGATATGCCATAGTTCCCGTGGCATCCTGCGTGAGAGTCTGGTCGATACGGAGTCCTATTTCAGCACCCTTTTCCATTTTTCCGGAAACAAGGTGACTCTTTATAATTTTTTCTGCTATTGTGTATCCCATGGTATTGCCTTTCTATTTTATCGTAGAGAGTAGGTTTTCGAGCGCTGCTGCAACATGGCCCGAGGTGAGCCTGTCGGCAGCCTCGCTATCGCCGCGGGCGATAGCCTCGTAGATTGCTCTGTGCTCGGTGACCGAGGCGGAAAGTCTCTCGCTAACGGTGAGAGACAGCTTTCTGTATCCTCTGATGCTTCTGTGAAGCTCGGAGAGCGTTTTATCAAGCAGGCGGTTGCCCGATGCCTTGTAAATGGTGTTATGAAACTGAGAGTCGAGCTCCTTAAGTCTTTCGGCATCCTGCTTCCCGATATAAAACTCGGAGAGCTCCACCGATTCGAGAAGTGCCTTTTTGTCTTTGTCTGAAATTTTCTTTGCCGCCTCGGCAGAGGCAAGTCCCTCAAGGCGCATGCGGATTGTGTAAATGTCAATGAGGTCCTCGGCGGTTACTCCTATGACAACAGCACCCTTGTTGGGGACGAGCTCGATTAGGCCTTCCTCGGCAAGTCTGTGAAGTGCGCCCCTTATGGGAGTGCGGCTCGCACCGAGCCTTGCTGCAAGCGAGTTTTCGGTAAGAGAGTCGCCTTTTTTCAACACGCCCCCGAGGATATCCTCTTCAAGACGGAGAAAAACCTCCTCTTCAAGCGACTTCGAAGCCTGTCTTATCATCTCTCGGCCTCCAGCCTGCGCCGGCGGAGTGCGGGAGAGTGTGTCTCGATAATTCCCTTAAGCTCCTCATCACCCATAAGCGTGGTTCTGCCGTCTGAGTAAAGATTATCAATCTCTGCTTTAACCGTGACGACGAGCTCGTCGTGCTTGCTTACAGCCTCGTTGTCGGGAAGCTCGTAATGCTTATTAATCCAATAAGCAATTCCCGCAAGGCCGGAGGTGTTGGAGATTGCGACTTCGGCAGGACGGGCAAGAATTTTTTCCGTGTTAAAGATGTTGTAAATTTCAGTGTCCTTCATAAGACCGTCTGCGTGAACGCCCGCGCGGGTGAGATTAAATGCCGAGCCGACGAAGGGAGTCATGGGCGGTATCTCATAATCGAGTTCACGCTTGAAGTACTCTGCGATATCGGTGATGGCCGTAGTGTCCATGCCGTCAAGCGTTCCGCGGATTGACGCGTACTCCATAACCATGGCCTCGAGCGGAATGTTGCCCGTTCTCTCACCTATACCGAGCATCGAGCAATTAACACCTGACGCACCGTAGAGCCACGCGTTGACGGCGTTGGTAACACCGTGGTAGAAGTCGTTGTGTCCGTGCCACTCAAGCATGTCAGACTCGACTCCTGCGTAGTGGTGAAGACCGTAAACTATACCGGGTACGCTTCGGGGCAGAGCAACACCGGGGTAAGAAACACCGTAGCCCATTGTGTCGCACATTCTGATTTTGACAGGCATTTTCGCCTCGCGAGAGAGCTCATTAAGCTCGTTTACAAAGGGAACGACGAAGCCGTAGAAATCTGCACGGGTAATGTCCTCAAGGTGACATCTCGGGCGGATGCCCGCATCAAATGCACGCTTTACAACTCCGAGATAATGGTCGAGCGCCTCCTGTCTTGAAAGGCCGAGCTTTTTAAAGATATGGTAGTCAGAGCAGGAAACGAGAATACCCGTTTCCTTTATTCCTATATCGCGCACGAGCTCGAAGTCCTCTTTTTTAGCTCTTATCCAAGTGGTAATCTCGGGGAACTCGTATCCTAGCTCCATACATTTCTCAACTGCCGTGCGGTCCTTTTTTGTGTAGACGAAAAACTCAGACTGACGGACTATGCCCTTAGGTCCGCCAAGACGGTGTATCATCTTGTAAAGCTCTACTATCTGCTCTGCGGTATAGGGCGCACGCGACTGCTGTCCGTCGCGGAAGGTGGTATCCGTAATCCATATTTCATCAGGCATAGCGAGCGGAACGCGGCGGTGGTTGAAGGCAACCTTCGGCACCTCGTCGTAGGGATAAATCTCGCGGTAGAGGTTAGGCTCATCAACGTCCTGAAGCGAGTACTTGTACTGTGCTTGCTCGAGTAGATTTGTGTGCTTGTTCTTTGCAATCATCGTTTTTCTCCTTTTTGGGAAATTGTATGCTTGTATACAATTTATGCACACATTATAATACTAAATTCTTGTTTTGTCAATAGATTTTTGTAAAAAAGATATTTACGCACTCATTATTGAGATTGTAAAAGATACGGTTTTGAAAAATGGAAGGGTGTCAAGGCGAAAAAATGAACTTTTCATTTTTCATTGTCGGGTCGAAAAACAAAAGCGCAACAGTTTCTGCTGTTGCGCTTTTGTAAATTATAGTTGTCAAAACGAGCGGTTTAGTTAACAAAACCAATCTTTCTTCTGACCTTGGACATGGTTTTTCTTGCGTAATATGCCGCCTCGTCAGCGCCTGACTTCATGACTGCCTCGAGATGTGCCTTATCCGCCATAAGCCGTGCAAACTCGTCTCTTACGGGGGCAAGTCCGTCAGCGCAAACTTCTCCTACGGCGAGCTTAAAGTCTCCGTATCCGCGGCCGGAAAACTCTCTTTCGATTTCATCAAGGCTCTTGCCGGTGAATGCGCGGTAGATAGTCATAAGGTTGGAAACACCGGGCTTATCCTCGGAGTATCTTACCTCTGCTTCGGAGTCGGTAACTGCCTTTTTAAACTTGCGGATTATATCGTCCTTTGAGTCAAGGATATATACGACGGCATTCTGATTAGTATCGGACTTCGACATCTTCGAGGTGGGCTCGGCAAGCGACATAATTTTCATCGTATCGGTGGGAATATAACCCTCGGGCACGGTGAATGTGTCGCCGTAAATTTGATTGAAGCGAAGAGCTATATCTCGGGATAGCTCGAGGTGCTGCTTCTGGTCAATGCCTACGGGCACGAGGTCGGTCTGATAAAGGAGAATGTCGGCCGCCATAAGAGAGGGGTATGTGAAAAGACCTGCGTTTATATTCTGCGAGTGCTTTTGGCTCTTGTCTTTAAACTGCGTCATACGAGAAAGCTCGCCAAACATCGTGTAGCAGTCGAGAATCCAACCGAGCTCAGCGTGCGCCGGCACGTGTGACTGCACAAAAAGCGTATTCTTTTTCTCGTCAAGGCCGCACGCCATATAGAGGGCCAAGGTCTCGTAGGTTCTGCGGCGCAGCTCGGCAGGCACCTGCCTTACGGTTATAGCGTGCAGGTCAACCACGCAGTAAAAGGTTTTATAATCCTCGGAGAAGCGCGAGAAATTCTTAATCGCGCCGAGGTAGTTTCCTATGGTAAGATTTCCCGAGGGCTGAACACCCGAGAAAACGATTTTTTTATCGGCAATCATCACTTTTTCCTTTCGTGACACTCTTCAAATGATAAAGAAATTATACACTTATCCTGCCGTTTTGTCAAGAGATATTCCACACTTTGCCATCTTTTTCGGTACCGTCACGAAATATTTATATCTCGGCACATATTTTTACAAAATCGTTCACAGTTTGTCTATATTTATATGATATAATATTTTATATTTTAGCTAAAGCAATAGCCAAAACGAAAATTCGAGCTGCCGGGTGTACGCTTGGCAGCCAATTTATGTAAAGGCGAAAGGACATGCAAAATGGTAAAGGTTAAGAATCTTGTTAAAAGATACGGAAACAATTACGCCCTAAACGACATCTCCTTTGAGATTGGAGAGGGTGAGGTCGTAGGATTGCTCGGACCTAACGGTGCGGGCAAGAGTACGACTATGAATATACTTACGGGATATCTCTCCTCTAGCTCAGGCGAGGCGTCGGTCGGCGGTATAAATATAGTTGAAAATCCCATAGATGCGAAAAAATCCATAGGGTTTCTTCCCGAGCAGCCTCCTCTTTATCCGGATATGACGGTTGAGGAATATCTCGACTTCGTGTACGAGCTTAAGAGCTGTACTATCGAGCACGATGAGCACCTTGAGGAGATTATGTCGGTGACCAAAATTGCCGACGTTAAAAAGAGACTTATCCGCAATCTCTCGAAGGGCTATAAGCAGAGAGTCGGCATAGCTCAGGCGCTTATCGGTGACCCGAAGGTTATAATATTCGACGAGCCGACGGTTGGCCTTGACCCGAAGCAGATTCTCGAGGTCAGAAATCTTATAAGAACGCTCGGACGGCGCCACACTGTTATACTCTCAACTCACATTCTTGCAGAGGTACAGGCTGTTTGTGAGAGAGTTATCATCATAAACAAGGGTAAGATAATCGCTGACGAGCGCACCGACGAGATAACGAGGACTATCGAAGAGGGCTATCGCTATGAGGTTAAGATTGCGGGTCCCCAGCAGGACGTGCTTGCGGCGCTTAAAAAAATCGTTGGCGTAAAGGACGTTGAGGCAACCGGCACGAGAGACGGAGACGCGTATGCGTACGTTGTTGAAAGTGAAAGAGGCACCGACGTGAGAAAGCCCATTTTCAATGTCTGCTCAAAAGGCGGCTGGCCTATAATCGGTCTTTCCGCTGTGGGCACCGACCTTGAGAGCGTATTCATAAGACTCGTTGAAAAATCCGACAACCCTGCGGTAGCGGGCGGCCGACGTGCAAAATCGAGAAGGTAAGAAAGAGAGGGAAAAGCAATGATTGCAATATTAAAAAGAGAACTGCGAGCTTATTTTACCGGTGTTGTAGGATATGTTTTCCTCGCTTCCTTTCTGGCGGTTTCTGCAGCCGTTTTCAGCTACACGACGCTTTTTTCAATGAGTGCTGACGTTACGGCATATTTTACCTTTATGCTTCTTTTCTCGGCAATTATTCTGCCGATTCTGACTATGAAATCCTTTAGTGAGGAAAGGAAAATGCGCACGGAGCAGCTGCTTATGACCTCCCCTGTGTCGATTACGGGCGTCGTTTTCGGAAAGCTCCTTGCATCATACATTATGTACGCTGGCGCCCTTCTTTTCTCCTCTCTTTACTTCATCATACTCGCACCCTACGCAGAGGTAAAGCTAGCTGTGCTTATCGGTAACGTTTTGGCCATGCTGCTCGTCGGTCTCGTGTTTATTTCTATCGGACTTTTCGTGTCCTCGCTTACAGAAAATCAGCTTACCGCGGCGGTTGGTACTATGGCTATTATACTTGCCTTTCTCGCGATAGGTCTTATCAGCTCGCTTTTGCCGACGGAATATTGGCTCAGATTCCTGCTTGATTCCCTTTCGGTATTCACGAGATTCCAGAGCTTCACGAACGGCTATTTCGATATAGCCTCGCTTATATACTACCTTTCTGCCGCGGGCATATTTGTCTTCCTGACTATACGGGTTTACGACCGCAGAAGGTATAATTAAGCTAATTTTTGAGAAGGATTTTGTTTTTATGGAAAAGATAAAACGCACCCTCGCACACGAGGCCGCACCGGCCTTGATCATATGCGCGGTGATTGTGCTCAATCTTATATTCGGGGCTCTTTCGGCAGCGCTCGGAATAGTCGTTTATGCCGAGGAAGAGACGGATCTCTCGATAAGCAACGTCGGCGATACTCTTTTTGCCGATGCTATCGAGGACGGCCGTCGGGTTACCGTGACGTTCTGTATGTACGAGGACGCGCTTGACGCTCATTCTACCGGCAGGTTCGTTCATATCACAGCAAAGAATTTTGCTGAGAGATATCCCGAATTTATAGAGCTTAGGTACGTTAACGCTCTTACCCAGCTTGATTCCGAGGGCAAGCTCTTTGATTTTGAGAAGTACAGGACCGACATGCGCGGTAACGCAAATAAAATACACACGACCTCGGTGATATTCGAATGCGAGGGCAACTACAGAGTTGTGACCGACCTTATAAGCTCGGCGGGGTTTGCCGACTTCTTTACGCTCGATTCTTCTCTTAACGCAACCTCTTATAACGGCGAAGAGGTCTTTGCCTCAATGGTTTCCTGGGTGCTGTCCCGAGAGCATGGCGAGGCGTACTTTACCTCGGGCCACGGCGAGACCGCTACTCTCAACCTTTTTAACGTTCTCACCTGCGCAGGATATTACGTGGATGAGATAAATCTGAAGCGCACGGAAATTCCCGAAACGGCCGACCTTCTTATCATATCTAATCCGAGAATTGACTTTGAGCGCGCGGCAGCAACCTCTAATGTGCGCACGGAGATGAAAAGAATGAAAACCTATGCAGAGGGCGGCGGTAATTTCTTTGTTGCGCTGGACCCATATACTAAGGATTTACCCGTGCTTTACGAGTTCCTTTCGGAGTTCGGTATCGGTCTTTTCAATACCGAGGACGGCAGGCGCCAAATCATAAAGGATTCAGATGATGCGATAACTACAGACGGCTTTACTCTCGTTACTAGTATTGCCGATGGCGCATTGGGTGAGGCTGTTGCCGAAAACACAGACGGCAGAGTTATAATCAAGGATGCAGCGCCTCTGTCTCTTTCCGGTGAGGCAAAGCCTTTGCTTCTTTCCTCGCCATCGGCGGTTTGTCAGTCGGGCGGTGCTACTACCGACACCGCGGGCTCTTATGCGATTGCTGCGACCTCGGCGCTTAACGGTAAGGACGGGGCGGTAGCCAATATGTTCGTTATATCGAGCGTATATCTTGCAGCTGCCGACGCCATAATAACCGCCGGCTATTCCAATAAGGATTTTCTTTATTCGCTCTTTGACGAGCTTTTCGGCATGGGCGATATGCCATACGGCTGTAACAGCGTGGTTTATGACAATCAAATTCTCGAAAATCTGACTATGGGCACAGCGCGCCTTTATACCGCGGCGCTTCTTATAATACCTGTGCTTATTGCGGCGGCGGGTTTTGTCGTTGTGGTCAGAAGAAAGGCGAGGTAAGAGATGAAAATAAACCTACTTAAAAACAGAAAGCAAAGAGGGAAGATTTTTGCGCTTATTACCCTTGTCGGCATTGTCGGGCTTTTTCTTCTCAACATTTTGATGAAGCACGTCGGACTTTACGGCTCTCTCTATCTCGATATGACTCCTGAGGGGCTTTATACCGTCTCGGAGGCAATGCGTGAGGAATGCGCCTTTATCGACGAGCTTGAGGACGGAGAAAAGGAGGTTAGGGTAATCTTCTGCTCAGACCCCGATACACTTATCGGTTCACAGATGACGAGAGTTCCGTATCTTTCGCTGCTAAAGCTTGATGCCGCTCTTGAAAATCTCTCGGTAGAGACGGTGAACATTACTTATAATCCCACGGCGGTTGCGGAATACAAAACCACCTCCCTCTCCACCGTCTCCCCCACGGATATAATCATATCCTATGGCGATAAATACAGAATACTTAATGCCGCGAGTCTTTGGTACAAGGTCAGCGGAGAGTATTATTCCTATAACGGTGAGTATAGGCTTGCCTCGCTTCTCGTTTCGGTCACCGCGGTTGAGAAGCCTAAGGCTTATTTTGTTACCAATCACGGTGAAAGGTATTACGATATAGAGGACCCCGAGAGTGCAATGAGCCTTGAGACCGCTTATCTTTACGACCTTGTTGTTGAGCGCGGAATGGACGTTGGACTTCTTAATCTTGCAGAGGAGGATATTCCCGAGGATTGCGTTCTTCTCATAATAAACAATCCGAGTCATGATTTCACTGTTCCGGACGGCAAGCTCGGTGAGTATTCTTACGAGTCCGAGACTGATAAGCTCGACCGCTATCTCGTAAAAACGAGCGGCTCTATAATGGTGGCGCGCGATTACTCAAGGCCGCTTGAAAATTTTGATGATTTTCTTTACGAGTGGGGCTTTGCTTTCGGTACCTCTCTCGTTAGTGACGAGGGAGGCTCGCTTCAGAACGAGGAGGGCACGTATACTGATATTATCGGTGTATACGACACGAGTGAGGACAGCTACGGCTACTCGATTTACGGTAATTTTGCCTCGCTTTCATCTGCTCCTCTCACGGTAATTCCTAACACGGGGTACGTCGAATGCTCGTTTGGCGATAGATGGTCGGTGCCCGAGGCCGGAACCTATTCGACATCGCGAAACTATGCGCCACTCTTCTATTCCTCGCCTGATGCCTCGGCACACGAGCTTTCGGCAGGCGGTGGATATACCGACCTTGACCGCCGCGGAAAGATGCATCTTGCGGCCGTTTCGACAAGGCTTGAGCTTGATTCTTACACCCGAGAGAATAAATATTCCTATATTTTCTGCGTGAACAGCCCCGACTTCTTCTCAAGTGAGGTGCTCGGTGAGCCGTCTTACGCGAACTACGACGTAATGTCCTCGCTCATTTCCAATATGGTAAGGACCGACGGATATGCGTCGATTGACCTTGGCGGACTTTCACAGAACTCCAAAAACATGTTTGGAAAGATACTTTATCAGTCGGATATATCCGCAACCGACGTATATGCAACCGATAAAAGCACGGGAAAGCAGGTGCTTGTATGGCACGGTCTTTCCTCGAGTGATGCTATAGGAATTACCGTCGGTCTTATGCTTATACCGCTGGCGGTAGCGGTGGCGGCGGTTGCCGTGCGAATACGCCGCAAATTCTTGTAAGGAGGCCCCCGTGATAAAAGAAAGAGTAAAAAAACCGGGTGATAAGCGCCTTCTGACAGCCGTTGTGGCGGCAGTGCTCGTGCTGCTTACTGCGCTTTACGTCACCCTTGAGCTTCTCATTAATGCGGGAATTATCTCGATTAACAATACCACGCCTCCCGGCGAAAAGCCGCCTATAAAGGACGGCGAGGGATATTACGGCAATTCGACCGTTGCCTATCCGATATTTGATAGAGAGGACATACAGTTTATTGATATAAGGGCGGAGAACGGTAGCTTTTCCTTACTTCGTCCCAACAAAGAAGAGGAGTTTATACTCTATTATGAGGACGAGGACGGAAACAACGTACCTTACGTTCCGCCTATCGTGGGCGCTGAGGGCTCGTTTGATTACAGCCAGCTTTTCGCCTTTGACTCAAGCTCCGGCCTCTCCGTGCCGAAGATTTCTTACCTTTGTGTAGGACTTGGAATTCTATACTTCAACGAGCGCATTGAGATAAACGATGAAACCCGTGACGCTCAGCTCAAAAGATACGGTCTTGACGAGGGCAATTATGACGAGATAACCGTCAACTATCTCGATGAGGACGGCAAGGAGAAGGCGCACGTTATAAGAATCGGCGACTCCCTTCTGACAGGCTCGGGCTACTACTACACAGTAGACGGCAGAGATTATATTTACACCTCTCTCGGCCGCGGTCTTGACTACGCGCTTGGCGGCTTTGAGGCTTTTCTTCACTCAAGAGTGGTCGCCTCGGGACTTCCCACCGACGGCGCCTATGAGCCATATCTTACAACCGACTATAGGCAGTGGAGGCACACTGTGCATAATGCCGTCGGAGAGACGGTTATGCGTGACAGCGAGGTCGTCGCAGCCGCAACTCGACTGGACCCTGTTTACGACGGCAAGGGCGATGCTGACGGCTATTACCGCCAGAGCTACGACAAGCTACCCATTGACCTTTCATCTCTTGCTAAGCGAGAGGAATACGGGCGGTTCGTATCGACGCTTCTTTCATCAAAGGTTGGAAGCTATACGGAAAATCCGCTTCTTCTGACGGTGCTCACGGACAGAGCAGAGGTGGAGCTTAAAGGTGGGGCGAGCGACAAGTACACCTACGAGATAGTAGCAGTGGAATCGGTTATTACCGATAACGGCGAGCACGATGAGCTAGGATACGCTGTAGGCACTGCGGAGCTGGTGCGTGTAAGCTACAACCTTTATGTAAATGACGAGAAGGTTAACGAAAAGCTCTATCACGGTGTATTTGATATTTCCGACGGTAGCAATATGGACAGCGGCGCAAAGGCAAAGCTGCGCGTGGCAAGCGTCGGCACTCTTGCAGAGGCTATCAGGTATGATAAAATCTATACCCAGGCTAACGCGGTATCAAGCGTATACGAATACGTGATAACCGACATAGTCGTGGTTTACGATGAAAGCTATAAGGTTGTGTCAAAAATTGATGCAAACTCAAAGGTAAACTACCGTTACGTCATTCGTGTTGACGGCAAGGAGGTCGGTGAGGAAGCACAGGCGACGGTCGACCTTGCAGCTATAACCGAGGGGGACAACCTTAAGGTGAAGGAAAAGCTGATAGGTAAGAGCGTGGAGAGCGACCTTAATCTTGTTGCGTTTTCGGACGAGAGATACGGACAGGACGTATATAGCTTTATAACCTATGAGATAAGCGAGATAAAGTACTTTGTCGACAAGGAAATTATTACGTCCTTTAAATTCATTAACGCGGTCGACCGCGATCCCTTCTTCGGCGAGTCGCTTTATAAAAACACCCTCGAAAATGAAAATAAGGGCTATGCTCTCAATTCAGAGGTTTGCGAGAGGGTGGTTAAAGCCCTTGGCGGAATTGCCACGAATACCAGCGAAGGACTTCTTGGCAGCAAGACCGTTGCGGTAGGACTTACTCCCACCAATATGGAAAAGTACGGTCTTTACAAAAACAGCATTTATTTTGAGCTTCCGAGAGGTATATCGGCCTACTCTGACTCGGCGGCATCGGGATATGAGAGCATTGACAGCTATACCTATATTTCAACGCTTGGCTTCTATCTTTATATCAGCGACGAGCAGCCTGACGGAAAGAGATACGTTGGCAGCGATATGTACGATATAATCGTCGAGATGGACGGATCTGTCTTTGATTTTGTTGAGCACTCCTTCGTTGAATACTGGGCAAGACGCAGTCTTGTAATGGTTAATTACCAGCATATAGACTACATTGATCTCAAGTTCTCGATGAGCGACCTTTACGGTAGCTATAACTTTGACCTTGACCACAAGACGATATACATTGATTCCTCTGGCGGTCACCACGACGAAAAGCCCGAGTCCGGCGGCTCTGAATACGATTTCGTAACGGTTGACGTAACACCGTCGGGAGACTGTAGCGAAAACGCGCTTCTCAAATGGCTTCGCTATGATAAGAATGAGAACCCCTCGCTTAATATAGACAGCATAAAGCTTCACAACCTTTATAACCGCGAGGCTGAGGGCGGCAATGCAGGCACGCTCGGTGACGATTATGCCGGCACGGCTTACTTTAAGGAGCAGCTCCTCATTCTGTTCTCAACCTATTACACAGGCACCCTGACTGACGAAGAGCAGGCCGAGGCATTTATTTCGGGGGAAAAGCTGATGAGTCTTACCTTTGCTATTGACACCTCGCGCGCCGGGTCTGCGGCATCTCCGTATCCTTACGTTTACGATTTTTACCGTGTCAGCGACAGGCGGGTTATGGTGGTTATAAGAGAGGTTGGTCCGAACGGGCAAACCTTAAGTCAGGTATCCGATTTTTATATTTCACAGTTTGCTTTCAGGAAGATCGTTTATAATTTCCAGAACCTTTTAAACGGCAAGCCTATTGATCCTGATGTGTTGTACCAAGAAAAACTCGACACGGGTGGGCACTAACTGCAAAAAAACGGCCCGTGTCGAAAGGTTTTTCGGTCAAGTGGGAAAAAGTCGAACAAATATTTAAAAAAATGTTTGCTTTTTTCACTGCAATGTGTTATAATTATCTGTGTTCAACTTAAACGCGTGTTTGTTTCACGCGCTATTAAATAAAAAATAAGGAAATGACGACATGAAAAAGAGAATTATTGCTTTCGTTCTCGTAGTAGTTATGGCGGTTATGGCACTTGCAGGCTGTGGCTCGACCGTATTCAATTACGCGGAAGAAGACCTCACACAGTACGCAGCGTTTGACAAGGATGCTTTTGCCGAGGCGCTTGCTGCTATTGAAATTGAGGATTTTGATTTCACAACCGACGAGACGGTAAGAGCACAGAAGGTGCTTGAGAAAATCTATAACACCTTAACCGACAAGGTTGTTGCTGTCGGCGACAAGGAATTTAGCGGAGTTATCGGTGAGCGCGACGTAGTTTACTATAACATGTACGCAACGGTAGAAAAGGACGGCACGACTCACACCGTATTCTTCGACTTGATGGAGGAGGCGCGTCTTAACAACTCCTCGTATAAGTCTTCTCACGTTATAGAGCTTGGCAAGACTGTAAGCTCGGAGGACGAGCTTGCAAACGAGTTCAGAGAGAAGCTCGCGGCAGCGCTTAAGGGCAAGACTCTTTCGGCTGCTTATTCTACCGACTCCACCAAGGGCACAAAGCTCGAAGACGGTCAGAAGGTTGTTATCTCCTACAAGCTTGATAAGGTTGACTCTGCAGGCAATAAGGATTCCTCTACCGTAAAGTATAAAGAGGTTACGCTCGGCTCTGAGGATGGCCTTCTTACCGAGATAATCAAGGCAGAGTACAAAAACTCAGTTGGCAACGCAGCAACGTTTAAGGATGGTGCAAACAAATACATCACCACCGATGCGTCGGGTAATACTCTTACCTACTCCAACGTTGTGGTTAAATGGATAGTTAAGAACGCCGGAGAGGATCTTGCAAGCTTCTCGATGGTTCGCTACAAAGAAACCAAAAAGGTAAGGGATATAAACGACGTTGAAGTAGAGCTTAAAGACCTTGAGCTTACCTACCACGTTTACCCTGTTTCTATAATCCACGTTCCCGAGTATGACGCTACCGCTCTTCTTAAGTACATTCTCGGCGAGGCTATTAAGACGAGCTCACTTGAGATTTTTGAGGATGAGAGCTACACCGTTACCGGCGGAAAGAAGCTTTCTGAGCTCGTAGAGGAGCTTGGTAAGATTTATGCCGGTACCACCGAGGATGCAAAGTATGCGGCAGTTAAGACCGCCAAAGAGGCGTATGACAGCGCAAAGGCTGCAGTAGATGCAGCGGGCAAGAACGCTACTGAGGCACAGAAGGATGCGCTTGAGGATGCTACCGAGGCACTCAAGACTGCTAAGAAGACCGCAGCTGACACTGCAATCACAGAAATTCTTACCGCCGCTTCTACCGCTGACGGCGCAAAGCCTATTGCGGAGGCTATTACCTCGGAGTATGATGAGGACGTAAGACACGGTCTTGAGGAGGAGTACAACACCTCGGTTATCAAGGCTGTTGCTAAGAAGGTTTACGAGGCTATCGATGAAAGCGTTGAGGTAACCGCGTATCCCGAGTCGGTTCTCAATGAGGCATATAACCGTCTCTTTGAGGCGTACGAATACTCCTTCTATAAGGATAAGCACGGCTCTGAGTCCGAATATTCCTTCCATAAGGGCGACTTTGCGGACTTCTTAAAGTCGCACGCCGAGGCAAAGGAAATAGACGGCGATATATGGCGTGGCATTGAGGCTGCAATCACCAAGGAAGCTAAGGAAAAGATTGCTCCCGTCATCAAGATTTACGTAGTTGCAAAGGCTCTTAAGGACGACGCAAAGGTTGACCTTGCCGCATGGGCGGAGCTTGATAAGACTGCCGGCCGCTTCGATATAGAGGTTGACCGTGAGGATTACGAGGACGAAGAGAAATATAACGAGGCTGTTACCAAGGCTGAGGAGTCCGAAACCAAGGCTTACGAGAACGCAAAGAAAGAGGCTGACAGATTCCTTGTTACCAACGACGTGTTCAATCAGTACAAGAACGATATTGGCAACGCTGCGTACGAAAGCTTTATCTCGGATTACGGCGAGGCAAATCTCCGTACCGCTCTCCAGTTTGAGAAGATTATGAATTACCTCATGAGCACCTCTATCGAGAGAGTTGACGGACACAACCATCCTAAGTACACCGAGCGCGATGGAGTTCTTTATATTGATTTCAGATACGAGGGACTTACCTACGTTACCGTCGAGGATGCTGACGGAGACGAAGGTGCAGACGACTAATAACGAAAGACAGCAATGGAAAACGGACGAAATCATTTCGTCCGTTTTCTTGAAGCGAGGCCTTTATGAAGGAAGTTAAAATATATACTGACGGTGCGTGCAGAGGCAACCCTGGCCGCGGAGGCTGGGGTGCGATTTTAGTGTACGGTCCTCACGAGCGCGAGCTATCGGGCGGAGAGGCGGAGACCACAAATAACCGCATGGAGCTTACTGCCGCGATACGCGGACTTGAGGCTCTGCGCGAGAGCTGCTCGGTTACTCTTTTCTCGGATTCTAGATATCTCGTTGATGCCTTCAACGAGGGCTGGGTTGAATCCTGGCGTAAAAAGGGCTGGCGCAGAGGACGTGACGAGCTGAAAAATCCCGACCTTTGGGAGAGACTCTATGAGCTTGTAGGTCAGCATAAGGTTAAATTTGAATGGGTAAAGGGGCACAACGGACATGATTATAACGAGCGTTGCGATGCGCTTGCGACTTCATTTGCCGATGCTCTTATATAAAAGAGGAAGATATGAGTAAAAAAGGATACAAACAAGCGCCGGGTAAAAATCAGAGCGTAAGAGCGGTGAAAAATAATCAGGCTGCACCGACGAAGCTGAGCGCTGAGAAAATCGTGTTTGCCGTTATCGCAGCACTTCTGGCCGTCACGATTATAGTCAGCTCTCTGATACTTTTCATACCGCTTATAAACGACACGAGAGAGAAGAACTTTAATTATCTCACCTCTGATCTGTCGTATTATCTTGACGTACCCGAGGACGTATATAAGGACATAGAGCTTAGCATTAATATAGCAAGACCGAAGTCCGAGGATGTTGATTCGGCAATCCTTTACTACCTTTACACAAAGAGGAGTAAAACGCCGCTTTACGACGGTGTTTATAAAAAAGACGTTACGATAGACGAGGGTGATAAAATCTCCTTATGGTACAGAGCCTACATCAAAGAGGACGGCAAGGAGAAAGAAATTGAGAACAACTTTGCCGCGGACGACCCGGCATCTCTCGAGCTTGGCGCGAGCAGTCTGTTGTTTGCTCAGGGCGTTGAGCTGGCAATTGTAAATGCGGGTATAACACCCAACGACACACCATCATTTAATAAGATAAAAGAGGGTACCGTTGCGGCCGGTGACGTCGTTTACGTAAGCTATACCGAGCTTCTTCAGGGTGATAATGAGAAGAATGCAAAAAACTATGAATCGGTAAGAGTTGACCTTGGCGACCCTGACGTAACGGATAAGTTCGGCGAGGGTTTTATAGCAGCGATTAAAGGTGCCACTATCGGCGGCGCGGAGAAGACTGCACAGTCGGAAAAGGGGGGTAAAATCTACAACTACACAAAGCTCAAGGTGGACTTCGTTACTAGGTGCGAGGGTGAGCCTTATACGGTTTCGGGCTATTTCCCTTACGATTACATGTCTAACAATTCAGCCCTAGATGTATATAGAAACAAGACGGTTTATTTTGAGCTTTATATAGCGGGCGTGGTTTCTTACGAAACTCCCGAGTTCGACGATGCGTTTATAACCGAAATGCTCTCTGAGGATACGGCGCTCATAACGCTTGAAGAGCTTAATGAATATACCGGTGAAAGCCTTGTCGAAAAGTACAGAGCCTTTCTCGAGGAGTATTTTCTTGAGGCTTACGAGGAGAATTATGATAATCTTCTCGAGAAGGCTATCTGGAAGCACTATACAGAGAAGGTGAATATAAAGAACTACCCGACCAAAAAGGTTAACGAGGTTTACCAGGAGTATTACGATGACGTAAAAGATAAGTACGAGGCTTCAGGCGGTATAATAACCGACTCGTTGACAGGGCAGAGCGTTACCTGCCGCACTCTTGATGAATACGCGGCTATATACTTGAACGTAAATTATTCGGGCAAGGATTGGCGTCTTGTGCTGCGCATGATGTCGGAGAACCTCGTCAGAGAAAGACTCATTCTTTATTATATAATGAGAAAGGAAAACATCGCTCCTACATCTGACGAGCTTCTTTCAAAGGTCGAGGAGGTTAAAGAGAGTTATCTTGACGAGTATATTACTCAGTTCCTTGAGAGCATAAACAAGGATAGAGAAGATTATACCGACGATGAATACGCAGAGCTTGTTGAAGAGCGCAAAGAGGTTCTCTTTGATTACTTTGACGACGAATACTTCGAGGAGAACGCCTATTACGAAATTGCGATGGAAAAATTCAAAGCCTACATCACTGTTAAGACCTTAGACGGTGCAGAACAGTAAAACAAGAAATCCCCGAATTTTCGGGGATTTCTTGTTTTTTGCAAATAATTATTTACAAAAATTACCTTGTCATCTGTAAAACCTTAAGTTTGTATCTTTGTCTTGGGTCGCGAAATCCGAGGTCGAAAGAGCGGTTATAAAGTGCGAACGCACCCTCTCTGTTGCACTCGCCGCCAATACCGAACTCAAAAAGGCAGCCGAGCGTGTAGGTTGCGGCGGGATGAGAAAGCTGGTTTCCTGCAGAAAGCAGCCGTCTTGCTTCGGCGAGCTTTTTGTTATGGAGAAGCCTCATTGCAGTAGAGTAAAGCGAGCGCGACATATGCTTTTTCTTTGCGGATAGGAGTCGTATAAGCTCCTGTTCGCCATCCTTTATACCGAGCCTTGCTGCTATGCGAAGATTTTCCGTGGCGCGCTTATAGTCAAACGCCGTGCCCATACCGCTTGCGTAGCACCTGCCAAGCTCGTATATGCCGTCTGCCTCGCCTGCCTCGGCCGCTGCCTTGTACCACAGAAATGCCTCGCGGCGATTTTCTTCAGTTCCCACGCCAAACTCAAAGCAGCTGGCAAGCGGCACGAATGCGGAGGTGTGCCCCATTGAAGCCGCAATAGCGTAGCACTTGTAAGCCTTTTTCGGATCCTTTTCCTCTGCCTCAGCGATAGCGAAGTACTCTTCGCGGCGGTCTATGAGCTCGCGTGCCTTTTTTCTCGAATTTTCCTCACCCTCTCTTGCGCCCTCGGTATATAGCTCTATTGCGTATGAAACGTCTCGGTCTACGAGCGTACCCTCGTAAAAAATGTCACCGAGTGCTTCGTATGCGTCGCCCCTGCCAAGCTCTGCCGCTCTCTTGTAGTAGATAAGAGCTTTTTTGGTATCGCGAGGAAATTCCGTGTTGGTTATAAATAGGTCGCCAAGATACCTTGCTGCCTCGGGCGAGCCCTTTGCGGCCGCATTCTCGAGAAGTCGGAGGCCGGTTACAGTATCCTTTTCGGTGCCTACGCCTTCTACTGTGAGCCTCGCGAGTAAAAAGACTGCCTCAGGCGTGCCGCCCTCTGCATAAAGTGTCGCAAGTAAATAGGCGGGTTTATCAAGTCCGTAGCTCATGGCGTCCTGAATGAGTGAGTGTATTATTGCATCCCGCGAAGCAAGCTCGGGAGTCGGAGGCTCCTCGGCCTTTGCCGAACGAAGCCTGTAGGCAAGCCGCAAAGCATAAAGAGGCGGAAGAGTCAGCTTGTCCATATACCACTTTGCATATCCGTCGTTTTTTTCAGTATTCTCTCCGTCGTAATATCTTCGTGCGAGGGTGACTATTGCCTCAACGTCGTCACATTCCGCCGCGAGCGTGTAATAGTAGGTAGCCGTATCCTCGTCGCCCTTGTCAGAGTACATTTTTGCCGCGGCGGGATATGCGTCACAAGAGCCGAAAAGTGCTGATACCGCAAGCCAGAAGTCTGCGCTGCGCTCGCTTGTACGCCTAGCGAGTCTCGAATATCTGTAGGCCGCGTGCGCGTCGCCTGATTCGGCAGCGATGAAGAAATATTTCATAGCCTCGTCAAGATCGCGGGGCACGAGCGAGCCGCGCTCAAGGATGGCACCCCACTCGCGAGCCGCCTCGGGAAATTTTCTTATTGCCAGCGCGCGAAATTTTTCCACTGCCGACTCGTATGCGCGCGCTTTCATGTCTGCCTTGGCGGAGAGGAATATTTCCTCTGACTCTTTTTTATTGATATCAAGAGCACTGCCGCAAACCGAGCAGACGCTATCCGTATATTCGTTAATTTTTCCGCAACTGTTGCATTTTAACATAAAGCACCTCGCATAAAATCCTATTATAATTTTACACGAACGCCGGAGTTTTGTCAATCGTGTAAATAATTTCTTTTTTGTCGGGAAAGATATAAATATCTCGAACGAAAGGAGTCTGCAAGCTCCGTCTTGCAGAAAAAATATTATGTTTGGAAATAACAATATGAAAAAGAAGCACCCTTATAGAGGGCTTGCTGTGTTCACTCTTGCGGCGGCTGGGGTTATCGGGATTGCCGAGAAGTGCAAGAAATTCATAAAGGAAAAGATGTGTACTGTAAAATCAATGATGAAAATGAATGACGGCAAGTAAGCCTTAACCATTTTGAACTTCCTCACATAAACTGAAACTGTAGAGTATAAAATACTCTGCAACCGAATGAGGAAATCAGAATGGAAATTTGCACGTTTGGAGTCGGGGGCAGACAGCGTGTGTGCGAGACGGCGCTTTCCGAAATCAAGGATGCCCGTTACGACAGACTCGTCCTTTTGCCTATTCCGACCACTAAAGACGGTGAGCACGTAAGCTCTACCGATACGCCCCTCGAGGAGCTGCTCTCCCTTGTAGGCAGAGGCGTGCTCGTTGCAGGATATAATATACCCGACGGACTCGGCGAAAAAATTCTTTCCTTGGGCGGTGAGATTTACGACGCTGCGCTCGACGAGGATTTTCTCCTTGAAAACGCCGAGATAACCGCCGAGGGAGCGCTCGGAAGGATACTTTGCGACCTAAAAAAAGCGCCCCGAGACCTTCGGATAGGCATAGTCGGATACGGTCGTATAGGGAAAGCGCTTGCGAGACTTTTGCTGTTCTTGGGAGCGGAAGTTAAGGTTTACACCAGACGCGAGTCTACAAGGCTCTATCTTTCAGAATGCGGTGTCGAAAGCTCGCACGGTGAGTTTGTTTCCGACTTTTTAGGACTTGACCTTATCATAAATACCGCCCCGGCTCCGTTTTCGCGCGAGGTGGCTCGGGAGCTTTCGGGCAGCACCGTTTTTATAGACCTCGCATCAGGCAAAAATTTTGAGGATACAGTGGACGTGTTGAAGCTATCCTCCGTCCCCGACGCGATGTACCCCGACACCGCCGGGAAAATATACGCAAGGTATATATCGAGATACCTTATCTGAAGCTTTCGCGCCCCTACCGCGGGGCGCGAATAACAAAAGATTCCCCGAAAGGACAGACAATATGATAGGATATGCATTTTCAGGCTCGTTTTGCACGCTTGGGCGCTCGCTTGCCTCGCTTAAACGGCTTCTGGAAGCAGGCTATGAGGTACAGCCGATAATGAGCGAGCGTGCGTACAGCACCGATACCCGCTTTGCCATAGCGCGAGAGTTTTCCGAGTGTGTGAGAGCACTGTGTAAAAGGGATATTATACATACAGTGGAGGAGGCGGAGCCGCTTGGACCTAAGATAGCCCTTGACGCGCTCGTCATAGCGCCCTGTACAGGTAATACCCTTGCTAAGATTGCGACGGGAGTTACCGACACCGCCGTGACGATGGCGGCAAAGGCGCATCTCAGATGCGACAGAACGTTGCTTTTTGCCGTTGCAACAAACGATGCGCTCTCGCAAAACCTAAAAAATATCGGTACTCTTATAACGAGGCGCTCGGTGTATTTCGTGCCGATGCTTCAGGACGACCCGATAGGAAAGCCGCATTCACTCGTTGCGGCAATGGAGGAAATTCCCGAGGCGCTCGCGGCAGCTATGGAATCTCGACAGCTGCGCCCGATATTCAGAGTTTAAAAAATATCGAAAATTTCCCGAAAAGGTATTGACAAAGAGCCGCTTTGGTTGTATAATCTTTGCATAACCTGTGAGGAAGAGGAGTAGCCTCACACGCTTTATCAAAGAGAGCCGCAGGCGGTGTGATTGCGGTATAAAGGGGTGTGGTGAATGGGCTTCCGAGGGCGGACCGAAAGTTTTTACAAGTAGGCTCCGACGGCCGGCACCGTTATCAGTACAGCGCATACAAGTGCGAAAAAAGGAGGTCTTACGACCTCGAATTCGGGTGGCACCGCGATTTATTCGCCCCGAGCAGAGAAAAATACTGCTCGGGGCTTTTTGTTTTCCCGAGTGAAAGAGAGGATTTTAAAATGAATTTTAACGGAGTGGATTTTGACACCTACTTTAAACACTATCCTGATAAGGACGGCTATTTCGGAAAGTATGGAGGCGTGTATATATCAGACGAGCTGAGGCGCGCGATGGAGGAGATTACAGAGGCGTACTTTACCATCTGTAAGTCCTCGAGATTTATTGGCGAGCTCAGAAGAATACGCCGTGATTTCCAGGGACGTCCGACACCTATTTCCCATCTTGAAAGACTGTCGGCAAGCCTCGGAAACGTCCAGCTCTATGTCAAGCGCGAGGACCTAAACCACACGGGTGCGCACAAATTAAATCACTGTATGGGTGAGGCGCTGCTCGCGAAATATATGGGCAAGAAAAAGGTTATTGCAGAGACCGGCGCGGGTCAGCACGGCGTGCCGCGCGCTACCGCGGCGGCTTATTTCGGTCTTGAATGTGATATTTATATGGGTTCTGTCGATATAAAAAAGCAAGCGCCCAACGTTGCGAGAATGAAGATACTCGGCGCAAACGTCGTTGAGGTAAAAGAGGGTCTTGCGACTCTCAAGGAGGCGGTTGACGCAGCCTTTGCCGCATACGCCGAGGAGTATCACGACGCGATATACTGTATCGGCTCGGTGCTCGGCCCGCACCCTTTTCCTATGATGGTGCGTGACTTCCAGAGCGTTGTCGGAGTTGAGGCGAGAGAGCAGTTCCTTGGCATGACGGGCGAGCTTCCTGATGCGGTCGTTGCCTGCGTTGGCGGTGGCTCTAACGCTATGGGTATTTTCTCGGGCTTCCTTAATGACCCCGTTGAGATATACGGTGTTGAGCCGCTTGGCAGGGGCGAGCAGCTCGGTGACCATGCGGCAAGCCTCAAATACGGCACAGAGGGCATAATGCACGGATTTAACAGCATAATGCTCAAGGACGAGCACGGCGAGCCCGCACCCGTCTATTCGGTTGCAAGCGGTCTTGACTACCCCTCCTCGGGCCCCGAGCACGCATTCCTTCACGACCTCGGCAGAGTAAAATACGATGTTGTCAACGACGACGAAACGATTGACGCATTCTTCGAGCTCTCGCGCAAGGAGGGCATTATCCCGGCTATCGAGAGTGCCCACGCGGTTGCCTATGGCATGAAGCTCGCGAAGACTATGGGCCGCGGCTCAATCCTTATCAACCTCTCGGGCAGAGGCGACAAGGATATGGATTATATCATTGAGAAATATGGAATAAGATAAAGAAAATGTCAGGCTCACCGAGCCTGACATTTTATCTTTTTATATTGCGTTTCTGAGTTTTTTGTGCTATACTGTACTTGCGACATAACTTGATACTTTCAGAAAGGGTGTACTATGCCATTTTAGTACTTCCGTCTTTTTCTATACCTTTTCTGAAAAAGTTGTGTCGCAGCAATGTGAAGTACTTAATGGAGGTGCGCTCACATTGTGGGCGCACTTTTTGTTTTTTACAGATTCGCGAAAAAAACAAAGGCTTTAACAAGGAGGGACAACATGCAAAACTATGTATTAAAATCAGATGAAACAGTCCTTTATAGAGGGAGCGTTGAACTTCTCAAGGACGGAAAGAAAGATCCAAAGGTAAAGAAAACCACGTGGGAGCTTTTATTGACAAACTACAACATAGTTGTAACATCAACAACAAAGAAGATGTGGAGCGAAATTGTTGAAAACATTGAACATAGCGTAAGTGATATAAAAGTCTATAAAGGCTCTAAGCAGATTATTAGAAAAGGAATAAATGTTGAAATTTATTTGACGTCCGGCGAGTTGTTTTTAGAATTTCCAAACAGCAAGGAAGCGAAAGACTTTACTCTAAAGGCGCTTCGTTTGGCAAGCGGTAATTCCCAATTCGTGAGAGGGGTTAAAAAGGTCCAGAGCGAGATTAAGGAAACTAACGAAGCTCTCGATATCGATGTTGTGGATATTGCGAAAAAAGCAGCAGTAGTGACGGGAAACGTTGTCGTAGAGGTGGCAAAGGCATCTCCTGTCGGAAGCGCAACAAGCAAGTTTGGAATTGTTGCAAAGGTTTTACTTGGCGGAAAGAAAAAAGAAACCTCTCCACAAATAGAAGCGCCGAAAGAAAGCGACGAATCGGAAAAAGAGGTCCAAACAATATAAAAAGCAGGCAATTGCCTGCTTTTTTGTTTTATATTTTCCTTGCCGTCTGGTCGCAGTATATGCAGCGGTCGTACTCATCGAAAAGACGCTTGATGCCGCGCTCGGTGCGCGAGATGCAGTGCGGATTCTCGCACACGAGGTCGCTCCTCTCGGTGCCGTGGGTGCGCCTGTCGTCAACACCCTTCGTCTTGAGGAGCATGAGTATAAGCGCCATGCGGATATACCTGCCGCACTCTGCCTGCATAAAGTAGTCGGCGCGGGGGTCGTCATCGACGTCAACGTCGATTTCGTTGACACGGGGTAGGGGATGCATTATTGAGAGGTCGGGCTTTGCGCCGCCAAGCTTTTCACGGGTGAGGATGTATGAATCCTTGAGTCTCTCGTATTCCTCTTTAGAATCAAACCTCTCCGCCTGTATCCTCGTCATATAGAGAATATCAAGAGAGGGAATAGCCTCGTCAAGACTCTCGGTTTCGACATACTCAGAATTTCCGAGATACTCTATCTTAACGTACTCGGGCAGTCTTAATTCCTCGGGTGAGATAAGCACGAACTTAACTCCCTCGTATCTTACCATAGCCGAGATAAGAGAGTGAACGGTGCGGCCGTACTTAAGGTCGCCGCAGATGCCGACCGTGAGGTTATCAAATCTGCCCTTTTTTCTCTTTATCGTAAGCAGGTCGGTGAGCGTCTGGGTCGGGTGGAAGTGACCGCCGTCGCCTGCGTTGATAATCGGCACTGTCGCAACGCGCGAGGCAACTATCGGCGCGCCCTCTTTAGGGTGGCGCATAGCGATAATGTCCGAGTAAGCGCTTACCATACGGATAGTGTCGGAGACGGTCTCACCCTTTGAAATAGAGGAGCTGCCTGCCTGTGAAAAGCCAAGCACCGAGCCGCCAAGGCTCATCATAGCCGAGGTGAAGCTGAGTCTTGTTCTCGTCGAGGGCTCAAAAAAGAGCGTGCCGAGAATCTTGCCGCGGCAGGAGTCGGCATATTTTTCGGGGGAATTTATGATATCGAGGGCACATTCTATGAGCCCGTCAATCTCGCTTGTCGTAAGGTCAAGAATGTTTACGAGATTTCGCATAATTTTCTCCTTGATTTTTGAGATTAAGCCTTTGCGCCGTAAACCTCAAGATACTTCTTGATACGGGCAACGTTCTCGGCATTTTTGTCGTCCTCCTCGAGATACTCAATGATGTCGTAAACGTCAACTACCGAATAAACGGGGAAGCCGAATTCAAGGCCGACCTCTGCCATAGCAGACATCTCGCCCTGTCCCTTTTCCTTTCTGTCAACCATAACGAAGGTTGCGGCAACCTTCGCACCCTCAAGCGACGAAAGTATTGCCATGCTCTCGCGGATTGCGGTGCCTGCGGTGATAACGTCCTCAACTATAACGATTTCCTCGCCTGCCTTCGGAACGTAGCCGACGAACACGCCGCCCTCGCCGTGGTCCTTTGCTTCCTTGCGGTTGAAGAAGAAGGGAACGTCAAGACCCTCCTTTGAGAGAGCTATCGAGGAGGAGACCGCGATAGAAATACCCTTGTATGCAGGGCCGTAGAGAACGGCGCGACGCTTGCCAACCTTGTCAAGATAGCTCTTTGCGTAGAACTCACCGAGCTTTGCAATCTGCTCGCCTGTCTTAATCTCGCCTGCATTGTTGAAATAGGGAATCTTTCTTCCGCTCTTTGCGGTGAAGTCACCAAACTTGAGAACGCCCGCGCCCTCAAGAAACTGTATAAATTCTCTCTTGTAGCTTTCCATTTTCAAATCTCCTTTAGTCAACGAATTCGCGAACACATCTCTCGTATGCCGCTACGGGGTCGGCTGCGGCGGTAATGGGTCTTCCCACAACGATGTAGTCGGAGCCAATCTTCTTCGCATCAGCCGGAGTCATAACTCTTACCTGGTCGCCCTTGTCGCCGTCGGCAAATCTGACACCGGGGGTAACGGTGATAAAGTTCTTACCGCAGCTGTCGTGCACCTTGCCTGCCTCAAGCGGCGAGCAAACTATACCGTCAAGACCTGCAGCCTTCGCGCAGGACGCATAGTGCATAACAACCTTGTCGATAGGCTCGTTTATAAGAAGGTCGGACTTCATTCTCTCCTCGCTCGTTGAGGTGAGCTGGGTTACCGCGATAAGCAGGGGACGGGTGCCGTCGGGCTTGGTAAGACCCTCGATAGCCGCTTCCATCATAGCAACCGTTCCTGCGGCGTGAAGGTTCGTCATATCAACGTCAAGGCGCGAGAGCACCGACATAGCCTTCTTTACAGTGTTCGGAATATCGTGGAGCTTCAAGTCGAGGAAAATCTTGTGTCCTCTTCTTTTTATTTCCTTTACTATCGAGGGGCCCTCTGCATAGTAAAGCTCCATGCCGATTTTAACAAAGGGCTTCTTGTCCTCAAACTTGTCGAGAAACTTAAAGGTGTCCTCAGCGCTTGCGAAGTCGCAAGCAATAATAACGTCGCGTCCCATCAGTGTGCGCCTCCTATTATGTCAGTGAGATTTTTTATTCCGTATTTTTCCATAGCGCGCGGTAGGTCTGCGATAATGTCGCGACACGCATAGGGGTTAACGAGGTTTTCAGCACCAACCTCGACCGCCGTAGCACCCGCAAGCATAAACTCAATAACGTCCTCTGCCGTAGCTATACCGCCCATTCCAACAATGGGAATTTTAACCGCGTCAAAGACCTGATAAACCATTCTTACAGCAACCGGCTTTATCGCAGGTCCGGAGAAGCCGCCGGTCTTGTTCGCGAGCAGCGGTTTTTTCTTTTTAAGGTCAATTCTCATACCGAGAAGCGTATTTATAAGGCTGACTCCGTCAGCGCCGCCCGCCTCGCAGGCCTTAGCGATAGATGCGATGTCGGTAACGTTCGGTGAGAGCTTAATTATAAGAGGCTTTTTAGTTACCTCTCTTACTGCTCTTGTGATTTCCTCTGCCATTTCGGGCGAGGTGCCAAAGCTCATACCGCCGCCGTGAACGTTCGGGCAGGAGATGTTTACCTCAAACCAGCCGATGTCGGCTTCACCGTCAAGACGTCTTACCGTCTCAACGTATTCCTCGCGTGAAAATCCCGATACGTTTGCCATAACCGGCTTATTAAACACACGGCGCAGCTTAGGAAGCTCGGTGTCAATAACCCTATCAACGCCGGGGTTCTGAAGTCCTACGGCATTAAGCATGCCGCTCGCGCACTCGGCAATACGCGGCGTGGGGTTGCCAAATCTTGAGTTAAGCGTAGTGCCCTTAAATGAAAACGTGCCGAGAAGATTGATGTCGTAAAGCTCTGCAAACTCATATCCAAAGCCAAACGTGCCGCTTGCGGGGATTACGGGGTTATCAAGCTCAATACCGCAAAGAGTAACCTTTGTGTTTACCATACAATCTCCTCCTTCGTAAGAACGGGACCGTCGCGACAGATGCGCTTGTTGCCGTATTTTGTCTCGCAGGAGCAGCCCATGCAAGCGCCGAAGCCACAGCCCATGCGTTCCTCAAAGCTGAACTGTCCCGAGGTCTTACTTCTTTCGTAAATTGCCTTTAACATAGGCTCAGGACCGCAGGTAAAGAAGTATGTGTAGTCAAGGTCTGCCATAGCATCGGTGACAAACCCCTTGACACCCTCTGTGCCATCGGCGGTAGCAACTATAACCTTTGCCCCGAGTTTTGTAAACTTTTCTTTATAAAACACCTCGTCTTTGGTGTTAAACCCGAGGATAACCGTCGGAGCTTTTCCTTCGGAGATGAGCTTTTTGCAAAGCATATACATGGGCGGAACACCCGCGCCGCCGCCTATAAGGAGAGGCGCGTCGCCCGAGAGGGAGGTGTCGTAGCCGTTACCGAGACCGGTAAGGACGAGCCACTCATCTCCGGCAGGGGTGCTTGCCATCTTATCAGTGCCCTGACCGACTGCCTTATATATAAGGGTGAGCTTACCGTCACAGGCATCGCACACGGAGATAGGGCGGCGCAGATAAAAGCCGTCGAGCTTTATATTTACGAACTGGCCGGGTGCTGTGATAGCCGAAATGTCACCCTCAAGCACGCACTCATAGGTATTTTTCGCAATTTTCTTGCTCGAAATTATCTTAAATTTACTGTCCTTCAATTTTCCACCTCAAAGATTAGCTGTCTATCGTTGAAATTGTGATGGTGATATCCTCAAGTACATCAAGGAGAACTCTTACTGTGTCAAGAGAGGTGAACATCGTGGTGTTGGTCTCTATAGCGAGGCGGCGGATTTCATATCCGTCCATCTGCTGGTTCGATGAAGCAACGTCAGAGGTGTTGATAACGTAAGCGATGTGACCCTGACGCATGGTTTCGAAAATGTCGCTTGAGCCATCGGAAATCTTCTGCTTAACTCTTGTTCTGATTCCGTGTTCCTTTAAGAACTTCGCTGTACCAACGGTTGCCTCAATGTTAAATCCAAGATTGTAGAAGCGACGGACGAGAGGAAGAGCCTCTTCCTTGTCCTTGTCGGCAATGGTAACGAGAATTGTGCCGTAATTCTGCAGATTCATTCCCGATGCCTGAAGCGCCTTGTAGAATGCACGGTAGAGGTCGTCGTCATATCCGATTGCTTCGCCCGTTGACTTCATCTCAGGGGAGAGATATGCGTCAATGCCGTTGATTTTTCTGTAGGAGAAGACGGGAACCTTGCAGTACCATCTCTTCTTTTCTTCGGGATAGAGGGTGAAGATTCCGAGCTCCTTTAAGGACTTGCCGAGGATAACCTCGGTTGCGATATCCGCAAGCGAGAAGCCCGTTGACTTCGAGAGGAAGGGAACGGTTCTTGACGAACGGGGGTTGACCTCAATGATGTACACGTCATCATGCTCGTCAACTATAAACTGAATATTAAACAGACCGACAATGCCTATTGCAAGGCCGAGCATTTTCGAGTAGGTGAGAATCTTGCCCTTTACCTTGTCGGATATGGAGAATGCGGGATAAACCGATATAGAGTCGCCGGAGTGTACGCCGGTACGCTCAACGAGCTCCATAATGCCGCCGACAAACACGTCGTGTCCGTCGCAGATTGCGTCAACCTCAACCTCCTTACCCTGAATGTAGTGGTCGACAAGCACAGGCTTGTCCTCGTCAATCTCAACCGCGGTTCTAAGGTAGTGGCGTAGCTGAGCCTCGTTACCGACAAGCTGCATAGCACGGCCGCCAAGCACGAAGCTCGGACGGACGAGAACAGGGTATCCAACCTCCTTTGCCACTCTAACGCCGTCCTCAATCTTGGTAACAGCCTGACCCTTAGGCTGAGGAATACCGAGTGAGCTTAAGATTTTCTCAAATGCGTCACGGTTTTCCGCTCTGTCAATGGCCTCGCAGTCGGTGCCGATAATCTTGACACCGCGTGCAGCAAGCGGCTCTGCAAGGTTTATTGCCGTCTGGCCTCCGAGAGAGGCGATAACTCCGTCCGGCTTTTCAAAATCGATAACGTTCATAACGTCCTCGGGTGTGAGGGGCTCGAAGTAGAGCTTGTCTGCCGTCGTGTAGTCGGTGGAAACGGTCTCGGGGTTATTGTTTATGATAATTGCCTCGTAACCGCATTTTCTGATTGTGTTAACCGCGTGAACGGTGGAGTAGTCGAACTCGACGCCCTGACCGATACGGATAGGACCTGCACCGAGCACGAGAACCTTCTTTCTGTCGGTAAGACGGGACTGGTTTTCACCGGTGTAGGAGGAGTAGAAATAGGGAGTGTATGCGCCGACGTGCGCGGTGTCAACCATACGGAAGGTGGGAACAATTCCGTTTTTCTTTCTTATATCAACCACCTTAAGCTCGGAGGTCTCCCAGAGCTTTGAAATGAACTTGTCGCCAAAGCCCATCTTCTTTGCCTCGCGGAGTGTTGCCGCATCTCCCTTGTTTGCCTTAAGGGTCGCCTCCATATCGGTAATCTTTTTGAAGGACTCGATAAAGAAGGGGGTAATTTTAGTTATATCGCAGATTTCGCCTACGGCGTGGCCGCGGCGGAGAAGCTCCGCGATAACGAAAGCGTTGTCATCGTGGAAATCGGAGAGATATTCAAGAAGCTCTCCGTCAGCCTTCTCATCATACTTTGCCATATGGAGATGGCATACGCCTATCTCAAGCGAGCGCACCGACTTCAGTATACATTCCTCAAGGTTTGAGCCGATGCCCATACACTCACCGGTAGCCTTCATCTGCGTGCCGAGCTTGTTGGGGACGGAGGTGAATTTATCAAAGGGGAAGCGCGGGAACTTTGCAACGACGTAGTCGAGCTTCGGCTCAAAGGAAGCCTTCGTGCCCGCAACCTCAATCTCGTCAAGCGTCATGCCGAGAGCAATCTTGGCTGTAACTCTTGCAATGGGGTAGCCTGATGCCTTGGAAGCGAGTGCCGAGCTTCTCGAAACTCTCGGGTTAACCTCGATAAGATAGTACTCCGAGGAGTTCGGGTTGAGCGCGAACTGTACGTTACAGCCGCCCTCTATCTTAAGCTCGCGGATAAGCTTTATAGCAGAGTCGTTGAGCATCTTAAGGTCGTGGTCGTTAAGTGTCATAATGGGAGCGACAACCATACTGTCACCGGTGTGTACGCCGACGGGGTCGATGTTCTCCATACCGCAGATGGTGATGGCGTTATCTGCGGAGTCTCGCATAACCTCAAACTCAATTTCCTTATATCCCTTAACGCTCTTCTCAACAAGCACCTGCTTTACGGGAGATGCGTCAAGCGCGCCGACCGCAAGCTCAAGAAGCTCCTCTTTGTTGTAAGCAAAGCCGCCGCCTGTGCCGCCGAGGGTGAACGCCGGACGGAGTACTACGGGGTAGCCAATCCTGTCGGCGACCTCAACCGCCTCCTCAACGGTATTGGCGATGTCAGAGGGAATAACAGGCTCACCGATAGACTCGCAAAGCTCCTTGAAGAGCTCTCTGTCCTCCGCGCGCTCAATGCTCGCCGACGAGGTGCCGAGAAGCTCAACGCCGCTTTCCTTAAGAATACCCTTTTTCTCAAGAAGCATAGCCATGTTAAGACCGGTCTGGCCGCCGATGCCGGGAACTATGGCGTCGGGACGCTCGTATCTTATAATTTTTGCGATGTATTCAAGAGTCAGGGGCTCCATATACACCTTGTCTGCAATAGTGGTGTCGGTCATTATGGTTGCGGGGTTTGAGTTAACAAGGATAACCTCGTAGCCCTCCTCTTTGAGCGCAAGGCAGGCCTGCGTGCCTGCGTAGTCGAACTCTGCCGCCTGTCCTATGACGATGGGGCCTGAGCCGATAATCATAACTCTTTTAATGTCGGTTCTCTTTGCCATTTATTTTTCCTCCTAATTATTCACAAAAATCATCTGCAAGGTAAGCGGCCTTGCCTCCGTATACGGTAGCAAGGCACCTGCCGGCTACGCGAGCACCCTTGAAGGGTGTGCTCTTTCCCTTAGAGAGAAACTCGTCGGGATTTATATCATATTCACATCCAAGGTCGAAGACGGTGAAGCCTCTGTCGCCCGTTATGCCGAATCTTTCTCTCGGCTTGTCCGCAAGGAGCGATATAAGCTCCTCGAGAGGCATAAGGCCTGTTAGGACAAGGTTGGTGTAAAGTAGCGGAAAAGCCGTTTCGATTCCCACAACTCCGAAAGGACTGCCTTTTAGGCCCTTTGACTTTTCTTCTGCGGTGTGCGGTGCGTGGTCGGTGGCAATAACCTCTATTGTTCCGTCGAGCACACCCTCGAGAATTGCTTCTCTGTCCGAGGGGGAACGTAGGGGCGGGTTCATCTTAAACCGACCGTCCTCCTCAAGCACCGTATCGTCAAGGAGAATGTAGTGAGGTCCTGTCTCGCAGCTGACGGGCAGCCCCTCGCGCTTTGCCTCTCTTATAAGCTCGACCGATTCCTTTGTTGAGATGTGGCAGACGTGGTACTGGCAGCCTGTTTCACGCACAAGCTCGATATCGCGCTTTATCTGACCCCACTCGCTCTCCGAGGATATTCCTTTGTGTCCGTGCGTCCTTGCGTATTCGCTGTCGTGGATATATCCGCCGAAAAGAAGAGCGTTATCCTCGCAGTGAGCCACTATCATTTTACCGAGGCGCTTTGCCTCCGACATAGCCTCACGCATAAGGGGGGCGGTCTGAACACCGCGGCCGTCGTCCGAGAAGGCGACAACCTTATCAGCCATACCCTCCATATCGGAAAGCTCAGAGCCGTTTTGCCCCTTCGTTATCGTGCCGTATGGCAGGACCTCTATCACCGCTGAGCGCTCTATTGCCGAAAGCTCTACCCCGAGAGTCTCGGGACTGTCGGGCGGCGGCGAAAGATTTGGCATAGCGCAGACGGTTGTGTAGCCGCCTCTTGCCGAGGCGCGCGTGCCGCTTGCTATATCCTCTTTATAAGAAAAGCCCGGCTCTCTGAGATGCACGTGAACATCACAAAAACCGGGGAAAATAGCAATATTATCAAAAATACGGTCAGGGTCAAAAGCAGATACGTCACCGGTGAAAAGGGAAACAGAAACACCGTCAAAAAGCATATCCTTAACTTTTATAACGCCGTTTTCGTAAACCTTTGCTCCGCGGAAGAGTGTAGTCATGCTCGGTCTCCTATCTCCTATCTGTATAATTCGTAATATTATAACATAAAGAATCAGAGATGTCAATAGAAAAAAGCAAAAATTAAGACGAATTTTAGGGGCGGCGCGGTAAAATTTGTATGAGCGAGGAGGGGCTTTCTACTTGAATTTTTGCTTTCGGTGTGATAATATAATAGAAAGACCAAATTTCACGGAGTTTTTATGGAAAGAAAAAGCGGAGTGCTTATGCACTTATCTTCACTCTTTGGCGGCTATTCCGTCGGCTCTCTTGGCAGGGAGGCAGAGTATTTTATAGATTTTCTTGCCGATTCGGGATTTTCCTATTGGCAGGTTCTGCCGTTTTGTATACCCGATGCGCACGGCTCGCCGTACAAGTCGCCGGCATCCTTCGGTCTCAACCCTTATTTTATAGACCTGCCGGCGCTTTACGAGGAGGGGCTTCTTACCTTTGAGGAGCTTCTTTCCGCAAGAGAGGATAGTCCGTATTTATGTGAGTATGAAAGGCTTGCGCGTGAGAGAATAAAGCTTCTCTTTTTGGCAGCAATGAGAGTGAGGGATAGGAGCGAGATAATAGCTTTTGCCAAAGCGAACCGAGAGCTTGCGTTAGCGGCGGAGTTTATGGCAGGGCGCGCGACAGTGGGCGAGAGCGTGTCCGACAGGCTTTTTCTTTGGCAATTTATACAGTACAAATTTATAAAGCAATGGGGGCGTGTTAAGAAATACGCCGAAAAACGCGGAATAAAAATCATAGGCGATATTCCTATTTACGTTGATTTTGACTCGGCTGACGTGTGGGCGCACCCAGAGGAGTTTTTGCTTGACTCTGAGGGATATCCCACGGCGGTCGCGGGCGTTCCTCCCGACTATTTCTCGTCCGACGGGCAGCTTTGGGGCAATCCGCTTTACGACATAGAAAAAATGCGAAAGAATGATTTTTCCTGGTGGCGCTCACGCATAAGGTATAATCTTTCGCTTTTCGACGGTGCAAGGATAGACCATTTCCGCGCGATAGAGTCATACTATGCAGTTCCCCCTTCGGCAAAGAGCGCAAGAGAGGGGAAATGGGTAAGAGGCGGCGGCAGGGAGCTTGTGCGCGCGATACTCGAGGAGTCTAGTGGCGCTCTTATGATAGCAGAGGACCTTGGAGATATTACTGATGAGGTAAGGGCGCTTGTCGAATACAGCGGCATGCCGGGTATGAGAGTCTTTCAGTTTGCTTTTCTCGGTGACGGGAACACTCCACATCTGCCTCACAACTGGGATAAAAACACGGTCGCCTATACCGGAACTCATGACAATAACACGCTGCTCGGATACGTGTGGGAGCTTGATGGAGAAACACGGCGGAGGGTCTTTGACTACGTCGGTTACTCGGGCGAGGATTTTTCCGAGGGTGTAAGGCATATAATACGCACCGCTATGGCAAGCTGTGCGGACACTGTGATTTTTCCGATACAGGATATCCTTGGCTTTGGCGCTGACACGAGAATGAATACTCCGGGTGTGCCTATGGGAAATTGGCGCTATCGCATAACGCGCGAGCAGCTGGACTCGGTTGACAGAGCGAAGCTAAAAAAGCTAAATAATCTTTATGGCAGGACATAAAAACGGCGGATTTGTAAACTTTAATTTACAAATCCGCTTAATTTTTGCCTATTTTTATTCTGTTCTTAATGCTACTACGGGGTCTTTTTTAGCCGCGCTCTTTGCTGGGCTGAGACCCGAGATTAACGTAAGCGCTACGCTAAGTGCAATAAGGAATATTGCGTTGCCAAGAGGTAGGAAGGCGATAGTCTTAATGCCGATAAGCGAGTGAACTATCACGTTGGCTATAGCTGATATGCCGAGTGTCGCCCCGACACCGATAAGACCGGAGAGAAGTCCGATAATAACGGTCTCTGCAATAAAGAGGTTGCTGACGTCGCGACGTCTTCCGCCGAGTGAGCGAATAACGCCTATTTCCTTTATTCTCTCTACCACCGATACGTAGGTAATAATTCCTATCATAACCGTGGAAACCACAAGAGAAATTGAGGTAAAGGCAATTAATGCTGCCGAAACAACGTCAATCATAGTATTGATAAGGTTTATAACAAGCTCGAGAGTGTCGGTGTAGGTTACGTCATGGCGGTCATCCGCGGCTATTAACGTACCGTTTACCGTGATATTGCCGTCCTCATTCCACTTGCCGAGATATTCTGTGATAAGGTCCTTGTCATCAAAGGATATGGGATAGATTGAAATATCGTTTGCGATGTCGTTGCCACCGAGGTTTCTCACAAATCTGTCGCGCATAGCCTCGGCGTCAATCGCTGTGCCACCCGGGCCGCCCATACCTCCCATAGCGTCTGCCATAGTCATAGCAGGGCCGACAGTACCCATCGCGTTTTTCGTCTCGCCCTCATAGGTATAGCTATAGTAGTAGGGGAGGTTAAAGTAAAGGCGGGAGAGCGTGTCGTATGCCTCATCGCTCATAAGATAGTTTATAAATTCGGAGTCCGCATTTTCGGAAAGCACGTGTTCGGTCAGAGCCTCGGTGTAGTATATGCCGGAGGTGAGCGAGCCGTAGGAAACTTCATCCTTGGGGGTTAAAATTCCGACAACCGTAAGCGTAAGACCGTCGTCACCAGGCTCATTGAAGATTGAGTTATACTGATAAGAGGGCATTCCACCGGCGGAAAATGAGCTTTCGGTAAATACCGTATCAGCGGGATACCAGGTAAGAGTCTTGCCTATCAGCTCATCGTACGAAAAATACTCGCGGTAAAGCGCCTCGTCGTACTCACCGTCCTCGCTCGTGGCCTTATATACTATTTCGAGAAATTCCTCCTCGCTGTAATAGCCAAGCCTTGCTAAAAGCAGGTCTGAGAGCTCGTCGTTCGCATCGAGCACGAGCATAATCTCATTTTTTTCTTCTGCAATTTTGCCTCCGCCGACAAGGTCGTATTGCGAGAGAATATAATCGGTGCTGTTTGGCGCCTGCTTCATAGAGGGTGCGAGCATTGTAACGAAGCTCGCGTATTCCTTAAAATCGGTCTCGCCGAGAATAGAGGTATACATATCGGTAAGGCGCTTTATTGAGATGTGCTGCGCATCACCGTCCTTTTCGGTTTTGAAATCGGTGAAGACGCTTGCCGACATATCAATACCGTAATCAAACAGCAGCGCGTTGTAGTATTCCTCTGGCATTGATTTAATGTAATTGATATAAGCCTCGGTTATATCGTTTTCTATAACTAGAGACTCAAGGTCGCGGCTGGAGCTGATGAGATATTCGATAACCGAGGATATATAAACCTTGTTTGGCTGTTTTATAATATCAATCTTATCGCCTGCGTTCATCATTCCTGTAAGAGCGTTAAGGTCGTAGGTTTTTTCGGTTATAGTGATGGGGTTGCCTGAGAGCATATCGTCCTGCATTGAGGCAACGTAGCCCTTGATTCCGGCAGAAAAGGCAAGCACAAGCGCTATTCCTATTATGCCTATCGAGCCGGCAAAGCCTACCATCGCCGTCCTACCCTTTTTGGATATAAGATTGCGCGCCGAGAGCCTTAGTGCCTTGAAAAATGACATCTTTGCTTTTTCGCGCCGACCGCTTTTGCTCTTCGCAAATTTCGTAATGGTAGAGCCGTCCTTGCGCTCCTCTGCGGTGACCGGATTCGTGTCCTTAACCACCTTGCCGTCGACTAGCCTGATAATTCTCGAGGAATATTCCTCGGCAAGCTCGGGGTTGTGTGTTACCATAATAACGAGTCGCTCGCCTGAGATTTCCTTGATGAGATTCATTATCTGCACCGAGGTCACGGTATCAAGCGCGCCCGTCGGCTCGTCTGCAAGGAGAATTTCAGGATTGTTTACAAGAGCGCGCGCTATCGCAACTCTTTGGCACTGACCGCCCGAGAGCTGATTCGGGCGCTTATAGTACTGCCCCGCAAGACCGACTCTGTCAAGTGCTTCCTTTGCGCGTCTTATGCGTTCCTCGCGGCTGACACCCGATATAGTAAGGGCGAGCTCAACGTTTCCAAGCACTGTCTGATGAGGAATGAGGTTGTAGCTTTGGAATATAAAGCCTATTCTGTGGTTTCTGTATACGTCCCAGTCGCGATCCTTAAAGTAACGGGTGCTTCGTCCGTTAATAACGAGGTCTCCCGAGGTGTACTTATCAAGACCGCCTATTATGTTAAGCAGTGTGGTTTTTCCGCAGCCGGACGGACCGAGCACGGAGACGAACTCCCTGTCGCGAAAGGTGATGGAGACACCCTTAAGCGCGCGCACCGTTTCCGAGGCTGTGCGGTAATCCTTTTTGACGTTTTTTAATTCAAGCATTTTCTTCCTCTTTTAGTTCTATTTGTTTAATTTATTATATCACTTTGGCATAACGAAATGTTAACAGATTTTTATTTTTTATAAAACTTATTTTTAATAGCGTGAAGAGTCTGTCGAAAAGGCGAAAAAAGGAACAAGGCGTCGCTGCCTTGTTCCCTTAATTATAGTTTGTTTAGCTCTCAAACCCTACGAGCAATCCGCCGGGCTCGGCATAGAAGGAGCAAAGTCCGCGAGCTTTGTCCACGGACACCTCAGCATCGGGAAACTGCAGAAGAATTTTATCACGGAGCATATTTGCCGTGCTCTCGCCTTCAGCGTGATGTATAATAACCCTGCCGCCGATGTAGCCCTCGCTCAACATGTTTTTGATAATGCTTGAGATAGCACCCTGTGCGCCGCGAGTCTTGTTGGTAATTTCGAGCTTGCCCTCGTCGCTTGCCTTACCCACTACGCGAATACCGAGAAACCCTGATATTTTCGCTACGATAGGATTAACTCTGCCGTTGTTTGCAAGGTTGTGAAGTGATTCAAGTGCAAATATAAGATGAGTCCTTTTTTGATACTCCGCCACCTCGGAAACAATCTCGTCAAAGCTCTTATCAATCAGAATCAGCTCGCGGAGCTTTTCGATTATAAGCCTGCACTCAGGGCCCGTGGAAAGTGAATCTATTACGTGCACGTGCCTTTCGGGGTGAAGCTCGGTATATGCTCTTGCCGCCGCGTTTGCTGAGTTGCAGCTGCCGGAAAGACCGCTAGTTATGGTTATGCAAAATACGTTTTCGCTATCGCCAAATGCCGCGAGATAGTCCTCGGGGTTTGGGCAGGAGGAGCCGGAGCGTCCCTTGTATGCCTTGAGGTCGGCAAGCATTGCCGAAACGTCGAGCCCTGCTGTGTCTACGTACTCTCGCTCGGAGGTGACGATTTTCAGCGGTACGCTGCAAAACGGCACGCCCTCTAAAGAAAGAACGTCTGCCGATGAATCGGTTACAATTTTGTAGTTCATAGCTTTTCTCCTCCATTGACTCGGACATATCTGCCGGTTACAGTATATCACGATTTTTAACGGGTTGTCAAGATAAATGGCTGTTATTGTTCGTTCGTAAATTATCTTTTAGAGAGGCTCGCAAAATTGCGAGCCTCAGGGAGTTGATTATTTTACAAGTGCGACGAGAGTGCCGCCCGACAGATTTATTTCGAGCGTCGTGTCAGGGGGGAGATTTTCGCCGATTATCTTCCTTGCAACGAGTGTCTCTACGGTTGACTGAATATATCTTTTCATAGGTCTTGCACCGTATATTGGGTCATAGGAGGCGTCTATTATAAAGTCCTTTGCCGCATCCGTCACCTCTATTCTTATCCGTTGCTCGTTGAGTCGCGCCGCAAGAGAGGCAAGAGAAATATCGACTATTGCGCGAACGTTTTCTTTAGTCAGGGGAGCGAAGAAGATTATCTCGTCAAGGCGGTTTAAAAACTCCGGTCTAAACGAGCGCTTCAGTATTTCTGTGACACGGGTGCGGGCGTTTTCGTTTATTTCGCCGTTTTCAATGCCTTCAAGGAGCACCTCTGAGCCGAGGTTTGAGGTCATAATTATAATGGTGTTTTTGAAATCGACCGTTCTGCCGTGGCTGTCGGTAATTCTGCCGTCGTCGAGCACCTGAAGGAGTACGTTAAATACGTCGGGGTGCGCCTTTTCGATTTCGTCAAAGAGTACGACGGAGTAAGGCTTTCTTCTCACCGCCTCGGTAAGCTGTCCGCCCTCGTCGTAGCCGACGTAGCCGGGAGGCGCTCCGATAAGACGGGAGGTGCTGTATTTCTCCATATATTCCGACATGTCTATTCTGACAACGTTTTTCTCGTCGTCAAAGAGTGCCTCGGAAAGCGCCTTCGCAAGCTCGGTCTTTCCGACACCGGTAGGGCCGAGGAACATAAATGAGCCGATGGGCCTTTTGGGGTCGCGTATACCAGCCCTTGAACGCAGGATGGCATTTGTCACCTTCGTTACGCCCTCGTCTTGACCGATGACTCTTTTATGAAGAATATCGTCGAGGTGCAACAGCTTCTCACGCTCACCCTCCATGAGCTTGGATACCGGAATACCCGTCCACCGTGCAACGATTTTCGCGATTTCCTCATCGGTTACGGCGTCGCGCAAGAGCGTATTTTCTTTTTTGTCAGCGCCCTCTTGCTCACACCTCTCGAGCGCCTCCTTTAGTTCGGGGAGCTTACCGTATTTGAGCTCTGCCGCGCGGCCAAGATTATACTCCGACTCGGCTCTTTCAATTTCTGTGTAGACCGCCTCTATTTCCTCTCGGATTTTCTGCGTCTTACCGATTGCTGACTTCTCGTTTTCCCATCTTGCGCGCATCTCGGCAAGATTCTCGCGTAGCACCGACAGCTCGGATTTTATTTTTTCAAGTCTTGCGATGGAGAGCTTGTCGGACTCCTTCGAGAGCGCCGCTTCCTCTATTTCAAGCTGCATTATTTTCCTTGAAATTTCGTCCATTTCGGTGGGCATGGAGTTCATCTCGGTTTTAATAAGTGCGCACGCCTCGTCTACAAGGTCTATCGCCTTGTCGGGAAGAAATCTGTCGGAGATATATCGGTTTGAGAGAGTTGCCGCCGAGATAAGTGCGCCATCGTGAATTTTAACACCGTGGTATACCTCGTAGCGCTCCTTCAGGCCTCGAAGAATGGCAACGGTATCCTCCACCGTTGGCTCGGGCACGAGCACGGGCTGAAACCTACGCTCAAGCGCTGCGTCCTTTTCGATATACTGTCTGTACTCGTTGAGAGTCGTAGCGCCTATGCAGTGAAGCTCGCCGCGTGCAAGCATCGGCTTAAGCAGATTTCCTGCATCCATTGCGCCATCGGTCTTTCCCGCACCTACTATGGTGTGAAGCTCGTCGATAAATAGTATGATTTTACCTTCGCTCGCCTTAACCTCGCCGAGCACTGCCTTGAGTCTTTCTTCGAATTCGCCTCGGTATTTCGCTCCTGCAATAAGCGCTCCCATATCAAGCGAGAAAATAGACCTGTCACGTAGATTATCAGGCACATCTCCGCGCACTATTCTTTGCGCAAGTCCCTCGGCAATAGCGGTTTTTCCAACACCCGGCTCACCGATAAGGCAGGGGTTGTTTTTTGATTTTCTTGACAAAATTCTTATGACGTTTCTTATTTCCTCGTCACGTCCAATTACGGGGTCGAGCTTCTTTTCCCGTGCAAGCTCAACAAGGTCTTGACCGTATTTTTTTAGCACGTCGTAGGTGTCCTCTGGGCTCGTATTCGTGACACGGGTATTGCCTCTCACCTCTTTTAGCCTTGAAAGAAAGCTCTTTTTGTCAAAGCCGAGTCTTTGGAGAACCGAAACAAGCTCCTTTTCTGCGGAGTCGAATATTGCGAGCATAACATGCTCAACCGATATAAAATCGTCGCCCATCTTTTTTCTCTCGCCGTCTGAGCCGTCAAGCACACGGCTTGCCTCTGTGGAGAGATAGCGCGAGGAGCCTTTGGAGCGAGGAAGCTTTGAAAGGCGGGTGTCAAGCTCGCGCTTTATCGCCGCAGTGTCGGCGCTCATGCCTCTTGCGATTTCAGTGATTAGACCGTCCTCTGCCGAGAATAGAGCCGCAAGAATGTGCAGCACCTCTACCGTAGGGTTTTCGCGCTCCGTGGCAAGACTTGTCGCGAGATTTATAGCTTCTATACTTTTTTGTGTAAATTTTTCAGGATTCATTTCGTACCTTCCTTTCCAGCACAGCGGTATCGTAATTTTCGTCAAAAACAGAGAGAAATATGCTACCAGATGAGCCTTAACTCTGCTTATAGTTTACACGGATTTTATGAACAAACAAAGTTTATTTTGTGTACAAACCGTAAACATTAGCACTCAAAGCGAAAGAGTGCTAAACAAGTCTTACCGTTTGCCATTAAAATAATTTTTCAAAAGGTGTTGACATTTTGAGGGTGATATTGTATCATTTAAGTAGTACAAGATTTACCGTTTGTAAGAAAGCAGTCGGTAAGATTGTATGATTGGAGGTGAATTGTTACTAATGGCGTGGAAATTTAATCGTAACGCTCCGTTGTTTTTGCAAATTGCAGACAGGATAAGGGGAGATATATTACGCGGAGTGTATGCTCCTGACGAGCAGATTAAAGCGGTAAGGCAGATTGCGGTTGAGGTAGCCGTAAATCCAAACACCGTACAAAAGAGCTTAACTCTGCTTGAGGAGGAGGGACTCCTATATACCAAGGGGACGGCAGGACGCTTTGTGACCTCTGACGTAGGAATTCTTTCTAGGACTCGGGCGCGGGTTGCGCGTGAGATGGCACACCATATATGTGAAGAAGCCGAAGCGCTCGGTCTCTCCCGCGATAAACTTATAGATTACATCAAGAAGGAGAAAATCCGAGATGATTGATAAGATAAACAGCTACAATTCAATAGCTTTCCGCGCAGCAAGCGGAAGGGCTGCTCCGGTTCTTGTCTGCAAAAATTTAAGAAAGAGCTATAGGGGTGCTAAGCCGGTGCTAAAGGATTTCAACTGCTCATTCGAGGGCGGTAGGATAATAGGTCTGCTTGGCCCCAATGGATGTGGAAAATCGACACTGATGAAGCTTATAAGCGGACTTCTCGTACCCGACTCTGGCAGTATATCCATATGCGGCATACCGAGAGGAACACGCACAAACTCAATGGTATCGTATCTACCGGAGCGTACTTATTTGGATATGAGTATGCAGGTAGAGTCGCTGATACGGTATTTTTCCGATTTTTATCGCGATTTCGATACAGCAGCAGCGTACAGAATGCTCTCGGAGCTTTCCATACACCCATCGGCAAAGCTGCGAACGCTCTCAAAGGGTAACAAGGAAAAGGTGCAGCTCATAATGACTATGTCAAGGCGAGCAAGGCTGTATCTTCTTGACGAGCCGATAGCGGGCGTAGACCCGGCGGTCAGGGATTATATTCTCAGCACCATAATAAACAGCTACAACCCTGAGGCAACTGTTGTTATAACCACCCATCTTATCCACGACATAGAGCCTGCTCTTGATGAGTTTTGCTTTATGGGCTACGGCGGAGATATTCTCCTTGCAGGCTCTGCCGACGAGCTGCGCGAGAGGGAGGGAAAAACCCTTGATGAAATGTTTAGGGAGGTATACAGATGATAAGAAAATTACTGAAATACGATATCCGAGCGCTTTACAAGGTCATTTTCTTTGTATCTGTGGCAGCGATTGTCTCCTCGGTTCTTGGCGGATTTGCACTCAGGTATCTGGATTATTATAATAGCGAGTATCAAGAATTTGATATGACGGATGCAGAGCAGTTTGCTATGTCAGTGGCGAATTTTACCTTTTTCGTTTCGGTTTTGGCTGTTATTGCTACGGTGGTCGTCATTACCGTGCTTGTCTTTTCAAGGTTTTACAAAAATCTTTACACGGATGAGGGTTATTTGACGTTTACCCTGCCTGCAAGCCATAGGGAAATTCTGATATCAAAGACGGCAAATGCGGTGATATGGACTTGTTATCAAATCCTTTTAAGTTTAATTTGCATTTTCATATACGATTTTATATGCGATAAAACGATAGACGCGTTGAATGTAATATGGGAGCTGATAGCAGGGGGCTTTGATGCCGTAGGAGCTTGGATGATTGTTTATATATTTCTCGGTGCGGTGGCTACTCTCGGCTCCCTTGCCTTTTCGGTGTGCCTTATTCAGCTTTGCATTACTATAGGAGCGTTGCTTGCAAGACGGGCAAAGCTGATAGTGGGTATCGCTTCCTACTATGCTATCACCGCTGTTCTGAATTTTATACTGCAGATTTTCTTTACAGCCTTCATACTAGGCGGCCTTGATATGTTCTTTGGGTTCCTATTTGACCAATCTTTTATCGGCAGGCACATAATTTATACAGCAATTATGCTATCGCTTTCTCTTATTGCCCTTGGGCTTGCGGCGGTGATGCATTTTGCTACTAAAAGGCTTATAGACAAGAAATTGAATCTTGCCTGACAGGCAGTTATTATCTTCCGCCCGCAGGAGTTGTCTTGCGAGCGGAGTTTTATTACAAAAAAGAAGCCGCTACTGCCTCTTGATTTATTTTTTTCACTATGCTAAAATATAGGAAAAGCTAAGTTTGGAGAAGAAAATGAAAAAAGAATTTCTTGAATGCGGAAAAATTTTGACAGCTCACGGAGTTCGCGGTGCTGTTAAGATAGAGCATTTTTGCGACAGTGCGCAGGTGCTTGCAAGAGCGAAGCGCGTCTTCTTTTGTGAGAAGGGGGAGTATCGCGAGTTTAAGGTTCTTAGCGGCTCGGTGATGGGGGCATATGTACTTCTTACCCTCTCGGGAATTGACTCGCGAGAGGCGGCTATAGCCCTTCGCGGAGTGACGCTTTATTTTCACCGCAACGACGTTCCCGTTCCGAAGGGCGCTGTGCTTATTGCGGATATAATAGGACTCCCTGTGTTCCATAGTGAAACGGGCGAGATGCTCGGTAAAATTTCCGACGTGTCCGACGTGGCCGGCAGAAGAATTTATACGGTATGGACGGAGGGAGGCGACGTGCTTCTCCCTGACGTGCCCGATTTTATAAAGGAGATAAGCGAGGAGGGCGGCATGAAGGTTTTGCCGATTCCGGGCTTTTTTGACAAGGCAGATGAAGTTTGACGTTATGACTCTCTTTCCCGAGATGGTCGATGCCGTGCTGTCCGAGAGCATTATCGGCAGGGCGCGCGAGGCGGGGGCGATAGAGGTTGAGTGCCACAACATAAGAGACTTTTCGCTTGACAAGCACAGAAAGGTTGACGATACTCCCTACGGCGGCGGCATGGGCATGGTTATGAGCTGTCAGCCGATATACGATTGCTATGCGAGCGTTGTTTCAAAGATACCGGACGGTGCTAAAAAAAGAGTTATATATATGTCTCCGAAGGGCCGAATTTTTTCGCACGGGGTGGCGCGTGAGCTTTCAGAATACGATAATCTTATCTTTCTTTGCGGTCACTACGAGGGGGTTGACCAGCGTATCCTTGACGAGATTGCAGATGAGGAAATTTCAATAGGGGACTACGTTGTGACAGGCGGCGAGATACCCGCCTGTATAGTGATAGACGCGGTTTCGCGTCTTGTTTCGGGAGTGTTACCCGCAGAGGAGTGCTATCTTGACGAGTCGGTTGCCTCGGGGATACTTGAATATCCTCAGTATACGAAGCCGCGCGAGTTTCGCTCTCGCGAGGTGCCGGAGGTGCTGCTTTCGGGTGACCATAAAAAAATTGCCGAATGGCGACTTTCCGAGGCGGTTAAAATAACAAGGGAAAGACGTCCTGACCTACTTCTTTTGCACCCGGAAATCGAAGAAAAATTAAATCCCCAGAAGAAAAAGCGCCGAGCGCGCAAAGAGACATTCGAAGAAAAATAAAGGAGAGGGAAATGGCAAAATCAAAATTTTGGCGCCTGATTGGCGGCTACGATACGTCAGGCGGAGAGTCTGTCGGCAAGAGCTTTACCGACCTCTCGTACAGCGGGGCGGTGAATCAAAGAATAAAGCGCTCGCTTATATTTCGTTTGATGAGTCTTGCAGGCCGCGTGTCGAATCTTTTTTCATCTACCTCTACAAAATCCTACGGAGCACTGTCCCTCTCATTTGGTATTTTAACGCTTGTTTTTCACTTTTCGGGAGAGTATCTCGGAGTATACAACAATGCGGGCGCGGCGGCTCTAGTTATAGGCATCGTCTTTTCGATGCTTTCTATTCCTCTTTTGCTTATCGACAAGCCTATTAGCATGTTTTTGCAGGACTTTGCCTTAACCGACCTTTTTCTGTTTGAGTTACTTTGTATTAAGCGCTCGAACAGAGCGGAGGGCGCTCGCTCAATCCATCCGACAGCAGCTGTATGTCTTGGCATGCTTCCTGCGATTCTCGGCCTTTTTATTCCGCTGCAAAACGTCCTTGCGCTTATCGGTGTGCTAACTTTTGTTTGCATTGCCTTTGTTTCTCCGGAGTTTTCCTATATTACTACGCTTCTTGTGCTGCCATATATTTCATATCTTCCTTATGCGGAATACGTACTTTTCGGTGTTATTATCGTAACGCTCGCTTCCTTTTTGAAAAAGGTCGCGTACGGAAAGCGAGTGCTTCATATAGAGCAGTACGACCTGCTAATAGGCTTATTTATGCTTGCTGTTCTTATAAGCGGCATTTTCGTCAAGGGCATTGACTCTTTCACCGGCTCGCTCGGTATGCTTGGATTGTCCTTTGGATATCTGCTTACGAGTAATATCGTTGCAAACCGCCGTCTTGCCGACCGCGTGACAGGTGCGCTCGTGCTCTCCTCGCTTCCCGCAGCGGCAATTTCCGTATATCAGGCGCTTGCGGCTATATTTTCGGGCGAGGCGAGCTGGGTCTTTACCGTAGGTGTCGGCTCGAGCTTTGGTGAGCCCCTCGCATACGCGGCGTATCTCATTGTGGTAATTCCTTTTGTCGCGATGCGCCTTGCCGAGACTCGCGGAGCTGTCAGATTTCTTTATTTGCTTCTCCTGATTCTTAACACGGGTGCACTTGTTTTCACCGCGCAGCGATTTGCGTGGCTTGTGCTACTTATCGGTGTTTTTCTCTTTTTCGGATATAGGGCAAGATATGCGGCGCCGTTTTTCGTTTTTATGCTTATCGCGCTACCTTATGCATTGATTTTGCTTTTTGGCGATGCCGTGGCAGTCATTTTTACGACCTCCGACACAGACCTTTTGCCATCGCGAATAGGAGAGCTTTGGCAAGCGGCGCTTGAGGTGCTGTCAAAGAATCTATTTGTCGGGATAGGCATAGGAGAGAGCTGCTTTGCCGAGGAATTTCTTCCGCTTGGCTTTGAGGGTATAGGAAATTCTCATAATTTCTTCATCGAGCTCGGGCTTGAGGCGGGAATTTTTGCTCTTGCGGCAGTATTGCTTTTGCTGGTTGCGAGATTTCGCCACAGAGCAACGTATCGGCGTTATCTTGACGAGTCGGAAATGTCGCTTGTTTCAACCGTTGCGGCCGTTGCGACGAGCTCTCTTATTGTTTTCGGAACGACTTACTATCTTTTTGAGAATATGGAAATAAGCTATCTTTTTTGGTTTGTTTTCGGACTTGGCAGCGCCGCCTTGCGTATTGCAAAGCGTGAGCGCGACGACAAGATACTTTATTACGAGGACACAAAGAGCCCGGATTTTTCGGTGGCTGAAGTCAAAATCAAGTAATTTTTGGGCAATTTGACCTATTTTTTGTGAAATTTATGTTAAAATCTTTCAAACCAATTTTTAAAAGGTATTGATTTTTAATTTTCAATCTGTTATACTTGTTATATTAAGTGAACTCTGACAAGGAGAAAAAGCTATGATTTCCCGCAGTGTCGTTATAAACAACAGCGTAGGACTGCACGCAAGACCCGCTACCTTTTTCGTACAGAAGGCAAATTGCTATAAGTGCTCGGTTTGGGTGGAGAAGGAGGATTGCCGCGTCAATGCGAAGAGCCTTCTCGGCGTACTCTCTCTCGGAATATCCAAGGGCTCAGAAATAACACTCATTGCCGACGGTGCTGACGAGGCAGATGCTATCCTCGGCCTCACCTCTCTTATTGACGGCGAGATTAATGAAAAATAAGAATCCGTGGGCGCTCTGCGCTTTGAATACGGCTTCATAGCATAGGGCGGCGGTTTGCCGTTGAATTTCACGGAAGTTCGACGGGGTGCCGCCCCTTTTGTTTAGGAGAATTATATGACGGTCCTTGAAAGATTAAGAGATAAGGCAAATTCCTTGCCGAAAACGCCGGGTGTTTACATTATGAAGGACGGCGAGGATAATATAATTTACGTCGGTAAATCTAAAAAGCTGAAAAATAGGGTAACGACCTATTTCACCGGCACCCATACGGGAAAAACTGCGAGAATGGTGAGTCTTGTAAGGGACTTTGATTATATCGTCTGCAAGACTGAAATTGAGGCGCTGTCTCTTGAAAACGTGCTTATAAAGCGCCATTCGCCAAAATATAACATCAAGCTAAAGGACGCAAAGTCCTACCCTTATATCAAGGTAACGGCAGATGCCTATCCCCGCCTTTTTGTCACTCGTGAAAGGCAGTCGGACAGGGCGAGGTATTTCGGTCCTTATCAAAGCTCCTCGTCGGCGCATACGGCGCTTGAGGCGGTTATGAAGGTCTTCTCGCTCCCAACCTGTAAGCGTTCGTTTCCGCGAGATATAGGCCGCGAACGCCCCTGTATTTACAAGGATATGGGCAGATGTGTAGCACCCTGTACGGGCGGCATTACAGCAGAGGAATACTCCTCTCTTGTCAAAGCTGCCGAGCGAGTGCTTGACGGAAATGCGGGCGACGTTATAGACGAGCTTAGGAAAGAGATGGAGGCCGCAGCCGAGGAGCTTATGTTCGAGCGTGCGGCGTTGCTGCGTGACAGTATTAACGCGCTTGAAAGACTTTCTGAAAAGCAAAAGGTGGTTGCCGATGCGCGCGTCATGCGCGACGTGTTTGCGCTTTATAGCTCGGATGCCGTCGGTATTCTGTCAATTCTGTCAGTAAGAGGCGGCGCTCTTGTTAATAAAAAGGTTCTTCCGCTCTCGATTTCCGACAGGGCGAGTGCAGAGGAGGCAATTTCGCTTATAGCCTCGTATTACGACACGGCAGGCAGCATACCGAAGGAGGTTATGCTTGCATTTGAGGCAGAGGAAGCTGACGTTTCGCTTCTTTCGGAATATCTGTCTCTTCTTTCAGGGCATAAGATTTCGGTTAAAATCCCCGAGAGGGGTGACGGCAGGGCTTTATGTAAATTGGCGGAGGAAAATGCAGCCGAAGCCGCAAGGCAGATGCGACTTGAGTCCGAGCGCGAGGACAAAAACATAAAGCGCTTGTCCGAGCTCTTAGCGCTCCCCGAGCGCCCGAAGCGTATCGAGGCATACGATATTTCAAATATAGGAAATGAAAATATAGTTGCGTCTATGGTTGTTTGGCAAAACGGAAGACTCAAAAAGAGCGACTTTCGTCTTTTTGCGATTAAGACTACTCACGGTGTTGACGATTACGGCTCTATGCGGGAGGCGCTTTCCCGCAGGCTTTCGCATATCGGCGACGGCAGTATATCGCTTGGTGACAGTCCCGACCTTATTTTTGTAGACGGCGGAGAGGGACACGTTGGCGTCGCACGCGAGGTGCTGAGGGCTCTCTCGCTTGAAATTCCCGTTTTCGGTATGGTAAAGGACGATTTCCATAAAACGCGCGCTTTGACCGACGGAGAGAGGGAAATATCTATCGCAACGGAGTTTGACGTTTACTCCTTTATTTACACGCTCCAAGAGGAAGCGCACCGCTTTGCCGTAAAGTCCTCGTCGGGTGCGAAAAGACGTACGCTTACCCATTCCTCGCTCGAAAAAATCGAGGGGATAGGTCCGGCAAAAGCTAAGAGACTTCTTGCCTCAATGCCGCTTGCAAAAATAAAGACGGCAAGGCAGAAGGAGCTTGAAAAAATAAAAGGAATATCGAGCGCGGATGCAAAGAGAATATACGAGTATTTCAGTAAAAAGCAGGGGGGCGTGTAACGTTTTCCCCGAAAGGAGAAGCCTATGATGAGAATAATTACAGGCACTGCAAAGGGTAAGCGCCTCGCAACTCTTGAAGGGGACGCGACAAGGCCGACCTCGGAGAGAATTAAGGGTGCTATCTTTTCCTCTATTCAGTTCGAGCTTGAAGAAAGACGGGTGCTAGACCTTTTTGCAGGCTCGGGCCAGATGGGGCTTGAGGCACTCTCACGCGGTGCTGCGTCTGTCACCTTTATAGACTCCTCCCGTGAGGCAATGGAGATTGTAAAGCGCAACGCTGAGTCCTGCGGCTTTTTCGGTGTGTCGCATTTTCTTGTCAGCGACTACCGCAACTATATAAGAAAGGCGTCGGGGCGTGATAAGTTTGACCTGGTTTTCATCGACCCCCCGTATTCTATGGCGGCATGCGCTGAGTCGGCGCGTCTGCTTGTTAAAGAGGGGCTTATTATCCCCGGTGCGATAGTCGTGCTTGAGTCCGGGGACGAGGAAATAAATTTGCCGGCACTTTCTGAGCTTGGCTACGAGGTGATAAAGAGCGAAAAATACGGCAAGAAAACCGCCGTCAACATTCTTCTTTACCGAGGTGCAAGAGAATGAAAAAGGGAAGTGTAATTGTACCCGGCAGCTACGACCCACCCACCGTGGGACACGTCGAGCTGATAAGACGGGCGGCGGAAAAGTACGGTCAGGTGTACGCCGTGGTTTTCGTAAATCCCAAGAAAACCTATACCTTTACCGCAGAGGACAGGGTGAGAATGCTTACTCTCGCAACTGAGGAGCTTTCCAACGTGCTTGTGAGTTATTCGGGTGGTCTTGTCGTAGATTATATGCGTGAGAGGGGAATAGAAAAAATCGTCAAGGGCTATCGTACCGATGCGGATTTACCCTGGGAAAGAGAGCAGGCGGAGTATAATTTTTTACACGGGGGCTATGAAACCGAGCTTTTATGTCTCGGTGAAGACTTTCGCGAGATAAGCTCCACCGCAGCGCGAGCGGCTATTTTGGACGGTGATGACCTCTCCCGCCTTTTGCCTGAGGAGGTTGTAGAGTATATCCGAGGCCTTGGATAAAAAGTTTTTGGGTATCAAGTAAAAAATGTTGACAAATAAGGCGTTTTAATATATAATTATTAGTTAGTAATTTAATTTTATTATATGCAGTATAGTCGAAAGGAAGACTGTGATGAAGGAAAGAATAGAAGAGCTGAAGCGCGGCTTCAGAGAGGCGCTTGTCGGTGCTACCGATGCCGAGGCGCTTGAGAATATCAGAGTTGCCTATCTTGGTAAAAAGGGCGCGGTTGCCGAGCTTATGAAGGGGCTTCGTGACGTGGCGGACAAGCGCGAGGCAGGTCAGCTTATCAACGACTTTAAATGTGAGGTAGAGGCGGCTGTTGCGGAGGCGACGGAGAATTTGCGAGCAGTGGCTATCGCAGCGCGTGTGCGCGAGGCAAAGAAGTATAACCCCACGCTTAAGATGAAAAAGGAGCTTGGCTCCTACCACCCCATCACCCTTGCAACCCGCGAGGTTGAGGAGGTATTTATCAGCATGGGCTTTACTATTGAAAACTATGCTGAAATAGTTGACGACTATCAGTGCTTTGAGGCTCTCAATATTCCGAAGCACCACCCCGCAAGAGATATGCAGGATACCTACTATCTTGAAAACGGTCAGCTTCTTAAGACGCACACCTCTGCGGCGCAGAACGCGATAATGAAAAAATACGGTGCGCCCCTGCGCGCGATCTTCCCCGGCCGCTGCTTCAGAAACGAGTCGACAGATGCCTGCCACGAAAACACCTTCTTCCAGATGGAAGGAATGATGATAGATGAAAACATATCTATCTCGAACCTTATCTACTTT
>JAZNHD010000054.1:0-3992 GCA_045576815.1 Eubacteriales bacterium | reverse complement strand
TTATTAACCGCAGCATTTTGTATTAATACATATAAAATCCGCAAAAAATCTTAAAAATTAATCTTGACATATACCCATGCGGAGTGCTACAATCTTAGTAGCACTCCGTCGGCAGGTATAGTTTAGTGGCAGAACTTCGGCTTCCCAAGCCGACCGCGCGGGTTCGATTCCCGTTACCTGCTCCAATAAAAAATCCGAGGTTTTTACCTCGGATTTTTGTTGTTTTCGTGCATTTTATATGTTGTTTTTTGTGCATTTTGCCACTCGTTCACGGGATAAAAACGGAATTTCACGGAATAAATTAAAATTCTGTACCTACTTCTGTACCTAATTTTTGCTCGGGTTTCTGCTCGTTTTCTTCTTTAATCCAGAGGGCAAAAATCGTTTTTAAGATTTCAGTCTTTCTCTGCATCTGAGGTATGAGGGTATAGAGTACGTTTTTTATACCGGCGGCAGTCGAGGTTAGCGCAGACCAAAGAACCGGAAGCATCCTGACACCCCACGTAGCAAATGTTTCAATATTGAAATCGAAAAATATAGTTACAGCAACCACAACAGAGAGGAGTGTTATCAGTGCTCGTGAGAGCGCATTGAAGCCGAAATCAAAATATTCGCGCGCTTTTGAAGACAACCCAAGCAATATCCTACCGAATATTACGCGATAACCATTTTCAGACAAAAGAGCGTTGGGGTCTAGATGCTTTGCCTTTGCCTTCCCAGCTCGCAAAACCACTTTAATAGCTGAATCCGGCAGGCCGAGGTCTTCAAGTTCGCTCTCACTTTTGTTAATGTACTTCTCAGCATAGTCATCATACGTGATGCAGGCCGTACTGAGTATGGCCGCACGGTATTGCTTCAGCTCCTCGCGGCAGTACTCAACGCAGAGTCCGGGGAGTTTCGAAAGAACGTCGGGGTTCATTACCTCAGCCCGTGCCTCGTCGTAAGCAGCTTTTGCTTCGGTGTACTCAGGAAGCGTCTTGCCTTTGTTTATACTACTGCTCCTTGCGTTCACTCACAGCGTAATCAAGGCTTCTGCCGGGGTAATAGTTATCAGCAATAAAATTCTTCAGCTCCTCATAATACAAGGGAGCATTCTCGGCAATTTTGTGTACAAGCTCGTGTGTTAGCGCCTGACTTACAGCGAAATCACCGACGTCCGAATCAAGACGCCCGGCATTTATGTTGATGAAAACGGTATTATTCTTGGTATGTCCGTTAACTCCACCCATTTCAATCGGTATATTCTCTATAACAAAATTCATACCGTCGAGTATTTCTGACACGAACCGTATTTTCTCCACCGCCTGACGTTGCGCAGCGTTGAGCTCCTTAAAATCAACTCCTTCTCCTATTGTAAGGTTAGAAATTCTATCCGTGCTCTTTGCGGTGTTTTTCTTTTTGTTTTTATCTTTCTTCTTGCGCTCGCTTGAATTATCCGCGCTATCGCCCGATTTTTCCCTCTCCTCTGCGATTTTACGGTCTATCTCGGCTTGTCGTGCCGCCACTCGAAAAGCCCCACCGCAAAAAAATCACGGAGGGGCAAGCCTTATTTTAATTTATAAACTATTCGTCTTATGATATCAAAAGGTATTACGGAAAAGGCAAGAGATACTACTATTCCAAGCTCCTTTGCCGTCAGCGGAATACATCTGAAAAGACTGCCGCCAAAGTAAATCATCATTATCTGTATGAAAGAAATGAGGAGCATTATGAAAACAAACGGTTTGTTTTTCCCTATATTCGATAACACCCACAGCCTTTCACTCCTTGCCGAAAAGCAATTGAAAATACCGGCAAAGATAAATAGGACGTAAAATGCGGTTAGAAACGCATCGGGCGACGTGCTGTATCCGTAAAGCTCCTTAAAATATCCCGAAGTCAGAAAGACCGTACACATAGCTAGAGTATATGCACCGGATAGGAATATACGGTGCAGCATTTCATTTGACAGTATCGGCTCGTCTCGTCGCTTTGGACGCTCGTGCATATAGTAATGAAGCGGCGGCTCTCCGGCAAAGGCAAGTCCGCCGAGAGTGTCCATAATTATATTAACCCAAAGCATCTGAATTATTGTAATAGGACTGTCAATACCTATTATCTGCCCTATCAAAGAAACACCGCAGGCGGCAAAATTCATTATCAGCTGAAAGGTTATGAATTTGCGTATCGACTTGAAAATAGTTCTTCCATAAAGAATTGTTTTAGAGGCTGCCGAAAAGCTGTTATCAAGTATTACAATATCGGCAGCGCTTTTCGCTATGTCTGTACCGCTGCCCATAGCAAAGCCGACGTCGGCTAGCTTAAGAGATGGCGCGTCGTTAATACCGTCACCGGTCATTCCGACAACGAGGTCTAGCTCCTGAGAAAGCCTTACAAGCCGTGTTTTATCCTGCGGTAACGCTCGGGATATTACTCTTATCCTAGGCAAAATACCTTTGATTTTTTCATCTGTCATACCGTGCAGCTCATCCGCGTTTATCGCAAGCTGCCCTGCCGCAAGATTTATAATGCCGCATTCTTCGGCAATTGCCGTCGCGGTTTCCTTACCGTCGCCGGTTACCATAACTATTTGTATGCCTGCGCGTGTTACTTCCTTTACGGCAGCCTTTACACCCGCGCGCACCTTATCCTTCATAACTATGAGAGCGATAAGGGTGAGATGCTTTAGCTCCTCTCCTTTTGAGATAGCTACTGCCAAAACGCGCTCGCCCTTTGCGGTAGCCAAGCGGTATTCACTAATCATTTTTTCAGTGTCTAGTGCAACCGATTCCCCCTTTTCATTGAGAATATACTCCGACTTCTCTATAATTACCTCCGCCGCCCCTTTTATCAGCTGTCTTCCGTCATCAAAAATTACTGAGGAAAACTTGCGCTCGCTTGAAAACGGAATTTGTTTTTTCACTTTAACATTTGCTACCGTTTCGCCAAGAAAAAACTCGTAAATACCCCTGTCGGTTGCGTTTCCGCCCGAAAGTTCACCGGCACTTTCAGTCACCTCGGTGTTATATTTTGCAGAGAGTAAAAGGTGCTCATATATTTTGCCACTCTCCGAAAGTGTGCGCAAATTTTTATACGTACCGTGTCCCGTAATTATCCTCTCGCACTGCGGTCTGCCTACGGTTATTGTGCCGGTTTTATCGGTAAAAAGTATATTCATCGAGCCTGCGGTTTCAATACCGACGAGCTTTTTTACGAGAATGTTATCCGAGAGCATCCGCTTCATATTAGCCGAAAGAACAACGGTAATCATCATTGGAAGTCCCTCGGGTGCGGCAACGACAACCACCGTAATCATCAGTGTCAATGCGTGTGTCAGAGTAAGGATAAGCGACGGAAAATCCCGTAGAGTTGCGACTATTTTATCACCGTCAAAGCTATTATCCAAAACTATGCTTCCAAAAAGATAAGCAACGCCGACGATTATGGCTATTACGTAGCCGATTTTACTTATTTGCGAGGCAAGGACTCCGAGGCGCAGCTTAAGGGGGCTAACGCGGGTTTCGGTCTGTACGTCCTTAGCAACCATACCGTAGTAGGTACTGCCGCCGACTCTCCCGACACGCATTACCGCATTGCCGTCGGTAACGACAGAGCCTCTGAATAGCGCGTGATTAGACGACAAATCCCACCCCGTATCACGACCTGCCCACTTTATACATTCAGCGCTCTCCCCGTTTAGTGCCGATTGGTCAACACTAACCTTGCCGCTAAGTATTATTCCGTCAGCGGCAATTTTCTCACCCGCGTATACGTAAACGACGTCGCCTACAACGAGCTCTGACGGTGGGAGCTTAACTATTTCACCGTCACGCAGGACACTGACCAACCGCCCCCTCGAATCAGCTTCCATTTTTTCAAACGCGCGCTCGCTTCTGTGCTCCGAAACGGTAGATACTATACTCGCAAGCAAAATTGCAGCAACAATTCCGCCCACCTCGAAATAGTTACAGTTTCCAAAGGTAAATATTACCTCAATAGCAAGCGCAAGCATA
>JAZNHD010000053.1:0-30457 GCA_045576815.1 Eubacteriales bacterium | reverse complement strand
TCGGGCATAACTATTATAACTCTGTACCCCCGAGCAGCACCCATCATAGCAAGACCTATGCCTGTATTACCGGACGTCGGCTCTATTATAACCGAGCCACAGCCGATAATGCCTGCCGCCTCAGCGTCATCAAGCATACGCTTGGCAACCCTGTCCTTTGCCGAGCCACCCGGATTTGTGCCTTCGAGCTTTGCCAAAATCTCGCACTCTTCTGAAAGACAGGCAAGCGAAACAAGCGGTGTCCTTCCGATAAGCGCCTCTACACCTTCATATATCTTCTTCATACTTTTAAAACCTCGGTATTATTCTTCCTCAATCTCGTAGCGCTCGCCGGCTATCATGACGTAGCCGTTGCCGTAGTCAAACTCATATTCGTAGCTTGCAAAGCCCTCTGTGGAAAACAGCTTTATGACCTTTACGTTATTTTTAATTCCGATTACGTAATTATAGGTCTCTTCAACGTAGTCAAGCCCGTTATAATATCTATTGGTTACGGTATTTCCATCAAAGGTCCAAGAGGACTCCATTGAAACTCCGATGCTTATAGACCATACGTATTTGCCGCTTACCGTCTCGCCAGTGTCGTCGATATTCACAGGCTCGCCGCAGGAAGCAAGCGCAAAAATCAGAAAAACTAAAGTCAAAAAAGTCAAAACTCTTCTTTTCATAACCTTCTCCGAACTGTTTTTTATATATTTTACCATATTTTTTTGCGTTTGTCACCATAGTTACGAAAAAAAGAGGCGGAGCTCCGCCTCTTTTTTAATCACTCCGCCTCGTTGTACTTTATGCCGGCAATCTTGATGTACTTCACGCCGCCCTCGGCACCCTCAGTGAAGGAAAGCGCTACGCCCTCTTCCTCCATTCCGTCGCCTGCCTCAGCCTCGCCGTAGTCAAAGGTGATGGTCATATTGCCCTCTTCATCCTCGGCTATCTCGTAGGTAGCGTTTATCACGGTAGGATTAAGGCTGCCGACAGCACTCGTAAGCTGGCTTGAAATCTCGACGTTATTGCCGTTAAAGCTATAAGTAACGGTGTAGGCAACAAAGCCAAGATTGAGCGAGCCCTCGTAAGTACCGGAAACCGTCTTCTTGCCGCAGGACGCAAACGAGAGAAGCGAGCCTATTAAAAGAACACATACAAGAATTGAAGATAATACTCTTTTCATAATTTTCTCCTTTCGAGCTATATCATCACAGTAATATTTTATCAAAGTCCGCGCGAATTGTCAAGTAGATTAATCAATTGTAATCTGTTTTTTATCCGCCGTTTATTGACAAAGGGCGACGGCAAAGTTATAATATTAGTAGATGGTTTACCGCATCCGGCGGTTAAGGAGTCGAAAATGGGCCTTTTCGCTTTTCTAAAAAACGCATTTTTACATCTCTCGCTCGTGATACGTCACAAGTGGGGGGTTTTCAAAAACTGTGCAAGGTGCGGCATAATTTGGCGCGGCATTGTACACGATATGTCAAAGTTCGGCCCTACCGAATTCTTCGAGAGTGCTAAATACTATCAGGGCAATCGCTCGCCCATTATCGCATGCAGACGTGAAAACGGTGTAAGCCGTGCCTGGCTTCACCACAAGGGCAGAAATCGACATCACATCGAGTATTGGCAGGATTTTGACTGTGAGGTGCAGCCCATTATGCCATACAAATACGCCGTTGAGTGCGTTTGCGACAAGCTCGCGGCGACAAAGACCTATGCGGGAAAAAAATACACCCCCGATATGCCGCTTAACCACTGGCTAAGATACGGCTCTAAGGTTATTGGAAATCCTAAGACGCTCGCCTTCGTCGAGCGCGTGTTCCGCGACCTCACCGAGCTTGGAGAGCGAGAGGTAATGAACAAAAAATATATGAAGCGCACCTACCGTGAAATTTGCGAATGACGCTAAAAACCGACAGATAACTTCTGTCGGTTTTTTTGTTTATTTTTGTCGCGTTTTGGGTAGATTATCTTTGTTTTGTCATATTTTTCGGTATAAATCGACCGCGCGGACAAAAAGTGTTATCACGCCTCAGCCGAGCACATTCAATAAGGGGCACGCTCCCCCTTTTCCCAAATACAAGTTTATCATAAGACACCGCCTTTAGTCAATATTTTTTATAATACTATTGATTTTTTCAAAAAAAGTGATATACTTATCGTTGGAAAAATGGGAAAGGTGCAGAAAAATGGTAAAGGTACGCGAATTTTTAAAGACGAATGCCGTTATGCTGATTGCAGCGCTCGCGGCTCTCATAACCTCCTTTATCGTGCCGCCCGACAAGGAGTATCTCGGCTATTTTGACTTCAAGACTCTTGCGTGTCTTTTCTCGGTGCTTGCTGTGGTATGCGCGCTTCGTAACATACGCTTTTTTTACACTATGGCAAAGGCGATAGTCAGAAAATTCAAGACCGCCCGCCTTGCGATTTTAGCCCTCGTTTACATAACCTTTATAGGATCTATGCTTATAGCAAACGACATGGCGCTGCTGACCTTTTTGCCCCTCGGATATTTTGTGCTTCATACGACGGGCAAGGATAAATATATGGCCTTCACCTATATTATGCAGAACATCGCTGCAAACCTCGGCGGTATGCTCACCCCTTTTGGAAATCCGCAAAACCTTTATCTTTACTCGAAATTCGGTATTCCCGACCTTGAGTTTGTGTCGATAATGCTTTTACCCTTTACCGTTTCGGTAGTGCTTATAACCGTGTGCTGCCTCGTTTTCGTAAAGTCGGAGCCGCTTGAAATCCACGAGCGCGCGGCAAGCCTACCCATACCCCGTGTGGTAATTTACCTGATTTTATTTGCAATATCTATACTCATAGTATTCAGAGGCATACCCTATCAGATAGGACTGCTCGTCATTGTGGTGTCACTTCTTTTCCTTGACAGACAGGCACTTATCTCGGTTGACTACGGACTTCTATTAACCTTCGTCTTCTTCTTTATTTTCTCCGGAAATATGGCTAGAATAGATGCTGTGAGAGATTTCTTCTCCTATCTTCTCGAGCAAAACACTCTCGTATTCTCCGCGCTCTCCTGCCAATTTATAAGCAACGTCCCCTCAGCAATACTCCTTTCTCAATTCACCGACAACTATAGAGAGCTCTTGCTCGGTGTAAACATCGGTGGCGCGGGCACACTTATCGCATCACTCGCGAGCCTTATAACCTTTAAGGAATACACAAAGCAGGACCCCGGGCACACAATCCGGTATATACTAAAGTTTACCCTTTTTAACTTCGCTTTTCTCATAATTTTGATACTCGTGTGTCTTGCATTCGGAATATAATACCCCCTAAAATCCTATCGGCAGTATGCGGTTTTACCCGTCATGCTGCCGTTTTCTCGCCCTCTTGAAGCCGCAATTACCAAGTATTGCATTTGAAAAGAGGGGGGGAGTTATGGTATAATATATACAGTAAAACAAGGAGGTAAATATAGTGAAAAAGCTACTGATGCTTATGCTTAGCACTCTTATGCTTATCAGTGTCATTACAACTCCGCTGGCGGCAGCAACCACTCACACCGTAATTAAGGGAGATTCAATGTGGAAAATCGCCGTAAAATACGAGGTAGGACTCTCTGAGCTCAAAGCAGCAAATCCGAACATCAAGAACCCTGCGCTTATATATCCGGGAGATATAATCGTTATTCCAACACTCGACAGCACGGTCAGCTCTTATGAAGCCGAGGTAGTAAGACTCGTTAACCGAGAGAGGTCGAAAAACGGTCTTGCACCGCTTACGGCAGACTGGGAGCTTTCAAGAGTTGCGCGGTATAAATCTCAGGATATGAAGGATAAAAACTACTTTTCGCACACGAGCCCTACATACGGCTCTCCCTTTCAAATGATAAAGAGCTTTGGGATATCATATAAAAGTGCAGGCGAAAATATCGCAAAGGGATATGCAACCCCCGAGGCAGTCGTAAACGGTTGGATGAACTCCTCGGGGCATAGAGCTAATATACTTAATAAGTCTTTTACCCACATCGGCGTAGGCTACGTGGCGGGCGGCAATTATTGGACACAGATGTTTATAACCAAATAGAAAAAGGGGCTAACTTAAGGTTAGCCTCTTTTAATTAAAAACTTTCGGGATATATGCCCTGCTCCTTCAGATTTTTAAACGCCTCGACGACGGACGCCTTATCCTCCTTGTAGGTAACACCGTACCACTTGTCAGAGCTTTTGATAACCTTAACGTCGCATAGCCCCTCGCCCATAAGCTCGGATACTACTGCGGGTAAGAAGAACTCGCACTTCTCGGGGTTTTCTAAAAGGCCCTTGTCGAGAAATTTCGGGAAACGGCGGCAGCACTCCTCAATATAAGAGGGTGTGAAGCCCCAAAGATTCATGGAAACGAGCGTGTCAGGCATAAGCTCGTGCTCCGCTCCGTCCTCGATATAAAAAATTTTCTCACCGTCGACGCCGATTTTCGTCCTCTCGACTATCTCCGTAAGCATTCCAGCCCCGTCCGTCCGACATACGCCGCGGGAGACCGTGCCCATTTCGGTAACGGTATTCTTTATTTCGTAGCCAACCATCGCGTAGTGATACTTACCGTCACCGCCTTCACTCTTAAGAAAATCGTAAATCTTCTTAAAAGCGCTCTCGCCGTAATAGTCGTCAGCGTTGATTACAGCAAACGGGGCTCTCACCGTGCCAAGACAGCAAAGAATTGCGTGTGCCGTGCCCCACGGTCTGACTCTTCCCTTCGGGACGGTATAGCCCTCGGGAAGCATAGAAAGCTCTTGGTATACGTACTTTACGTTTACGTCCTTTCCGGAAAGGTGCGCATCCATAACCTCTCGAAAATCCTTTTCAATCTCACGCTTGATAATAAACGTGACGTCACGGAAGCCTGCTCTGACAGCGTCAAAGATAGAGAAGTCAATAATGATATGCCCCTCGTCGTCGACCCTGTCAATCTGCTTCAGACCCCCGTAGCGACTGCCCATTCCGGCAGCCATAATAACAAGCTCGGGATTTTTCACGGCTTATTCTCCTAAGTTTTTACTTTTATCTTTTACGTTATAACGCATTTTACACGTTTTGATAAATGAAAAGTCGTACTATTTCATAAAATCGCCCTTTTTCTTTCATTTATCCTTGAAATTGGGCTAAAAAAGTAGTATAATTAAATAGTAATAAAGCGAAAGGAGAGGCGTATGCACGAGCTTAAAATAGGTAAAAACGACGCGGGACAAAGACTTGATAAATTTTTAAGCAAAGCGCTCGACCTACCGGCCTCGCTTCTCTACAAGTCAATTCGCACAAAAAAAATAAAAGTAAACAGACGCCGTGCCGAGAACAATACCGTGCTATGTGAGGGCGACGTCGTGCAGTGCTTCCTTTCCGACGAGTTTTTCGCCAGAAAAACCGACAAGTCCTCCTACGAAAGTATAACGCCTCGCCTTGATATAGTTTACGAGGATGAAAATATCCTGCTACTTAACAAGCGCCCCGGAGTGTCGGTACATGAGGACGAGCGCGGCTCGACCAGCACCCTGATTACGCACATTATCGCGTATCTCTATCAAAAGGGTGAGTATAATCCCGACGCCGAGCAGAGCTTTACCCCGGCGCTATGCAATCGCATAGACCGTAACACCGGCGGTATAGTAATTGCCGCAAAAAATGCCGAGGCGCTCAGGGTTATGAACGAAAAAATCAAGAGGCGCGAGATTGATAAATACTACCTTGCCGCAGTCCACGGTACGCCCAAGCCCGAGGCGGCAACGGTTAAGGCATATTTGCTTAAGGACGAGGAGCGCAATATAGTAAAAGTTTACGACAAAAACCACCCCCGTGCCGCGAAGGAAATAATAACGAAATACCGCGTCATAGCAAAGAAATCCGACACCTCACTCCTTGAGGTCGAGCTGCTCACCGGCAGGACTCACCAGATACGCGCGCATATGGCACATATAGGTCACCCGCTCGTCGGTGACGGAAAATACGGTGTCAACCGAGCTGACCGCTCTCGCGGATACAAGTATCAGGCACTATACTCATACAGACTCCGCTTTTCATTTGATTTAAGCGAGCAGACCGCTCTCGACTATCTCTCAGGCAAGGAATTTAAGATATCGAAAAAGGATATTTATTTCACCAAGGAATACTTTGAATAATGCAAATTAAAATCCACCAACGTCGAAGTTGGTGGATTTTTGTAAATAAGTATTGTCATTTTTTGAGGTTTTTAATGATATCAAGAAGCTCGTCGACGTCAGAGTTTGTCGTCGCAAAGCTCGTTACGAAGCGGATAACAACCTCTCCCGTCCCAAGCCTTTCCCAAACGTTAAATACAACGCCATACTCGCGAAGTGCTATAAGAGTTTGCTCCGTCACTATGACGAACTGCTGATTTGAGGGAGAGTCGATATGCAGCTTATAGCCAAGTGAGATAAGCCCCGACTTCAGCCTCATCGCCGTATCTACTGCCGTTTTACCTATTCTCATGTAGAGATTATCCGTAAAGAGTGCGTCAAACTGTGCGCCGAGCACCCTGCCCTTTGCGAGAAGCGCGCCGTGCGCCTTGATTGTGGTGAAGAAATAGGGGCAGATGTGAGGATTGGTTATAACAACCGCCTCACCGAAAAGCGCACCGAGCTTTGTGCCGCCTATGTAAAAAACGTCGGAGAGAGCCGCTACGTCAGCAAGAGTTGCGTCAGCCCCCTCTGCCATAAGCGCATAGCCAAGCCTTGCGCCGTCAATGAAGAGTCTAGCACCGTGAGAATGAGCTATAACACTTATTTCTTTTAGCTCCCCGAGCGAGTAAACCGTACCGTACTCGGTAGGCTGAGAGATGTATACCGCCCCCGGCTTTACCGTATGCTCGCGAGACTCATCGGTCTCATAAGCACGAAACCGTGCCTCAAGCTCCTCAGCATAAATCTTTCCGTCATGCGAGGGAACGGTCATAACCTTATGCCCTGTTAATTCGATAGCGCCTGCCTCGTGGCCGTCAATGTGACCCGTGGTAGCCGAAATAACCCCCTCGTAGGGCGCTAAAATTGAGGCGAGCACAGTTGCATTCGTCTGTGTGCCGCCGGAAAGAAAATAAACTCTTGAAAGAGGTGAGTTACACGCATCTTTTATTTTTTGTCTTGCCGCGTCGGAATACTCGTCAAGCCCATAGGTGCCGCTTACCCCCTCGTTCGTTTCAATAAGCCTTTTTAACACCTCGGGATGAGCACCGACGTTATAGTCACATGAAAAATCTAACATTTGAATCTCCTGTCTCTTATTTTCTGCCTGTCGAGCCAAAGCCGCCCGCGCCGCGCGCAGTGTCGCAAAGCTCGTCAGTTAACTCGAACTCAGCCTTAAGATACGGCACTATCGCAAGCTGAGCAACCCTCTCGCCACCCTCGACGGCAGCCTCTCTGTCAGTGTGGTTGTGAAGTGCCACCATTATCTCCCCGCGATAGTCGGAGTCAATAACACCGACCTTGTTTGCAGGAGCAAGACCGCGCTTTGTCGCAAGGCCTGAGCGCGCAAATACGAGTCCGCAATATCCCTCGGGTATCTCCGCCGATATACCCGTGTGAATTAACACCGTGGTATGAGGGGGAATTTTTACCTCCTCGCCCGAAAGATTATAAAGGTCAGCGCCTGCAGAATATTCCGTACCGTAGGTCGGCACTGTCGCGCGCGTATCAAGCAGCTTGATTTTTACTTTCATTTATCAGTTTCCCTTTCGACGTATTTTTTGTCCCCGTCACAGCCGTGCCAGATAACTATTTTACCGGCTTTGCGAGTTTTGTTCATATCAATAATTCTCTGATTAGCCGAGCCGCGAAAACGAAGTCCAAGCCTTGCTTCGCTCGCAACAAACCTGCCGTCAACCAGTATATCAACGTAGGAAAGAAGCTCCGAGGTAATATCAAGACACTTCTCATGAGGTCCCCACTCACCCGTCAAGTCCTCGTATAAGTTTCCCGTATAAAGCCACACCGTCTTATCGTGAAATCTCTCTTTAAGCTCTTTTAAAAACGGCAGAAGCCCCCTCTGATTTTCAGGCTCCATGGGCTCACCGCCGAGGATTGTCACACCCCTGACGGACGGTATTTTCAGGCTTTCATAAATTTCCTCTGCCGCAGCGGTGTCAAACTCGCGCCCGTAGTCAAACGCCCACGTCTCAGGCTGAAAGCAGCCGGGGCATCTGTTGCGGCAGCCGCTGACGAAAAGAGTCGTCCTTATGCCCTCGCCATTCGCTATATCGAATTTTTTAATAGCTCCGTAGTGCATATTTTACCTCACTTAGCCGAGAGCTTATCTCTTAGGTAGGCACCCGTGTAGGATTTTTCGCACCTTGCGACCTGCTCAGGTGTACCTGCGACAACCAGCGTACCGCCTCCGTCTCCGCCCTCAGGACCGAGGTCAATAATATAATCTGCAGTCTTTATAAGGTCAAGATTATGCTCGATAACTACAACCGTATTACCCGCGTCAGCAAGGCGCTGGAGTATTCCTATGAGCTTTGAGACGTCCTCTGTGTGAAGTCCCGTGGTAGGCTCGTCGAGGATATAAACAGTCTTACCTGTCGAGCGCTTGGAGAGCTCTGTCGAAAGCTTTACTCTCTGTGCCTCGCCGCCCGAAAGCGTGGTTGAGGACTGACCGATTTTTATATACCCAAGTCCGACGTCAAAGAGAGTTTCGAGCTTTCTCTGAATACTCGGTATGCCGTCAAAAAAGGAAAGTCCCTCCTCGACCGACATTTCAAGCACGTCGTAGATGCTCTTGCCCTTGTATTTAATCTCAAGCGTGTCGCGATTGTACCTTTTACCCTTGCAGACGTCACACTTCACGTAAACATCGGGCAAAAAGTTCATCTCTATGCACTTAACTCCATCACCCTCGCACGCCTCGCACCTGCCTCCGCGAACGTTGAAGGAAAATCTGCCCGCATCATATCCGCGCGCCTTAGCATCACGCGTTTTGGCAAAAAGATTTCTGATATCGGCAAAGAGACCGGTGTATGTTGCGGGGTTTGAACGCGGTGTTCGACCGATGGGACTCTGGTCGATTGAGATAACCTTATCGAGATTTTCCATACCGGTGATTTTTTCCACCTTACCGGGATAGGTTATCGCACGGTTTAATTCCTTTGCGAGAGTCCTGTAAAGTATCGAGTTTATAAGAGATGACTTTCCGCTGCCCGAAACACCCGTTACGGCAGTAATCCTGCCAAGAGGAATGTCTACGTTTATATTCTTGAGATTATTCTCCTTTGCACCGATTATATGAAGCCACTCGCCGCTTCCAAGACGGCGCTCCTTCGGCACTTCAATCCTGCGTCTGCCCGAAAGGTAGGCACCCGTGTAGGATTTTTCGCACCGTGCTACCTCCTCGGGTGTGCCCGCAGCAACTATCTCACCGCCGTGAATACCGGCACCCGGGCCCACGTCAACTATGAAATCCGCCTCACGCATAGTGTCCTCATCGTGCTCTACGACAAGCACGCTGTTACCGAGATCGCGAAGACTTTTCAGAGTTGCTATGAGCTTGCCGTTGTCCCTTTGGTGAAGACCTATACTAGGCTCGTCGAGGATATACAGTACACCGGTGAGCGCTGAGCCAATCTGTGTCGCAAGCCTTATTCTCTGCGCCTCTCCGCCCGAGAGAGTTCCCGCCGTGCGCGAAAGGTTCAGATAATCAAGCCCTACCCTTATGAGAAATCCGAGACGCGCTCTGATTTCCTTCAATACCTCGCTGGCAATCTTCGCCTCGCTCTCACCGAGAACAAGGCTATCGATAAACGCAAGCATTCTATCAATAGAAAGACGGCATATCTCGTCAATGTTAAGTCCTCCGACGGTAACACCGAGCACCATATCCGATAGCCTTCTGCCCTTACATCTCGGGCAGGCAACCTCCTCGACAAACTGCTGATAGTAGTCGCCGCCCATCATTTTCATTCGCTTTTCAATTATGTGGACTATTCCGTCAAAGCTGCCGGTGTGCTCTCTGCCCTCCTTACCGAAGTAGCGCATAACCGTATATTTTTTAGGACCTGCACCGTACATAAGGACATCAAGCGCTTTTTCGGAAAACTCGGATATCGGAGTGTCAAGAGTGAAGCCGTAGTCCTCACCGACTGCCGCAACGAGCGGGCCCGTCCAAGAGTCCTCGGTCATAGTCTTAAAGCCGTTTGCCGCTATAGCGCCACCGCGGAGTGTTAGCTCCGGGAAGGGTAAGAGCTTATTTACCGATACCCTTTGCATATTTCCGATACCCGAGCACTCAGGACACGCTCCTATCGGGTTGTTGAAGGAAAACATACGCGGCTCAAGCTCGGGAAAGCTGATGCCGTGCTCCTCGCAGGCATACTTCTGTGAGAATTCAAGCTCACAGCCCTCGGTGCCGTCACGCTCGACTACCAGCACACGAACTCTGCCATCCGAGGCTTTGAGAGCGCTCTCAACCGAGTCGGAAAGACGCGAGCGCACGTCCGGGCGGCTTACAAGCCTGTCTATTACGATATCAACCGTGTGCTTTATATTTTTATCAAGCGAGATTTCTTCAGATAGCTCGTACATATTTCCGTCAACCCTGACTCTCGCAAAGCCGGATTTTCTCGCATCGGCAAGCACCTTTTCGTGCATACCCTTTTGTGCTCTTACGACGGGCGAGAGCACCATAAAGCGAGTGCCCTCGGGAAGCGACATTATCCGCTCAACTATCTGGTCAAGCGACTGCTGCTTAATCTCCTTGCCGCACACTGGGCAGTGAGGCACTCCGACACGCGCGTAAAGAAGACGCAGGTAGTCGTAGATTTCGGTGACAGTGCCAACCGTGGAGCGCGGGTTCTTCGAGGTGGTCTTCTGGTCTATTGATATAGCGGGGGAAAGCCCCTCAATTAAATCAACCTCGGGCTTATCCATCTGTCCAAGGAACATACGCGCGTAGGATGAGAGACTCTCAACGAAGCGTCTGTGTCCTTCGGCATAAAGCGTATCAAAGGCAAGAGAGGACTTACCGCTGCCCGAAAGTCCCGTTAAAACAACGAGTTTATCGCGCGGTATTGTTAAATCAATATTCTTGAGATTGTTAACTCTTGCGCCCTTAATGACAATATTTCTTGACATTTTTCCATTCCTTACTTCGAATTTCGTATCTCTTTTATGCGGTCGCGGATGTACGCAGCCTTTTCGAATTCAAGCGCCCTTGCCGCCTCGCGCATCTCGCGAGTGAGGTCCTCTATCATACGCTCGCGCTCAAGGCGAGTGAGCTTTTTATCCCTCTCGGGCTTTGCCTTCTTACCTATTTCTATAACGTCGGCAACCCGTTTCTTAACGCTCTCGGGTGTTATGCCGTTTTTCTCGTTATACGCCTCTTGAATTTTACGGCGGCGGTTCGTTTCCTCAATCGCACCGCGCATCGAGCCGGTGACGGTATCCGCATACATTATAACGTGTCCGTTTACGTTACGCGCAGCGCGGCCAACGGTCTGTATAAGTGAAGTTTCGCTTCGTAAAAATCCTTCTTTATCCGCGTCAAGTATTGCGACTAGTGAAACCTCGGGTATATCGAGTCCCTCTCGGAGCAGATTTATGCCCACAAGCACATCGAACTCACCTAAGCGAAGGTCACGTATAATCTGCATACGCTCAATAGTCTCGACCTGGTGGTGAATATATTTGACCTTTATGCCGTGGGTTGAAAGATACTCGGTTAAATCCTCCGCCATATTCTTCGTCATGGTGGTCACGAGTACCTTTTCGCCACGGGCGGTGGTCTCACGGATTTCACCGATAAGGTCGTCGACCTGCCCCTCAATAGGTCTTACGTCAATCTTCGGGTCTATAAGCCCTGTGGGACGTATGAGCTGCTCTACGGTAGAGGAGCTCTCCTTTTTTTCATACTCACCCGGTGTTGCACTGACGAAAACCACCTGTCCGAGCCTTTCCTCAAACTCATCGAAGAAAAGCGGGCGGTTATCAAACGCCGACGGAAGACGGAAGCCGTACTCAACGAGATTTTTCTTTCTCGCATAGTCACCGCCGCTCATACCGCGCACCTGCGGAAGCGTCACGTGCGACTCGTCGATAAAGGTGATAAAGTCACGGGGAAAATAATCGAGAAGCGTATAAGGTGTCGAGCCTGCAGGTCTGCCGGAAAGCACGCGCGAGTAGTTTTCAACCCCCGAGCAAAAGCCGACCTCACGAAGCATCTCGAGGTCGTATTTCGTCCTCTCCTCTATTCTCTGAGCCTCAATGAGCTTATGCTCAGACTTAAAAAACTCGACACGCTCCCTCATCTCCTCCTCAATTTCAAGGAGTGCCGCCTCACGTCGCTCGTCGGATACGGCATAGTGCGTAGCGGGGAAAATAGCAGCATAGGAAAGATGCTCAAGCACCTCGCCCGTGAGGGTATTTACCCTTGATACTCTGTCTATCTCGTCACCGAAAAACTCAACACGGATAGCATAATCCTTAACCGATGCAGGAAAAACCTCAACCGTATCACCTCGAACACGGAACTTATCACGCACAAAATTTACGTCGTTACGCTCGTAGCTGATAGACACGAGGCGGCGAATAAGCTCGTCACGCGACATCTCTTGCCCCGGCCTTACCGAAACCAAGAGTCCCTCGTACTCAGCAGGGTCACCGAGTGAATATATGCAGGAAACCGAGGCGACGATTATGACGTCCCGTCTCTCAAAAAGCGCCGAGGTCGCGCTATGGCGAAGCATATCAATCTCTTCGTTTATCATAGCGTCCTTTTCTATATACATATCCTTGCCGGGAATGTATGCCTCGGGCTGATAGTAGTCATAGTATGAAACGAAATACTCTACCGCGTTTTCGGGAAAAAACGAGCGGAACTCGGAGCAAAGCTGTGCCGCAAGCGTCTTGTTATGCGCGAGCACGAGTGTCGGACGGTTGAGCTTGGCTATTACGTTTGCCATGGTAAAGGTCTTACCTGAGCCGGTAACGCCGAGCAGTGTCTGTGCTCTCTCGCCCGCCTCGATGCCCTCGGTAAGCGTGCGTATAGCTTCAGGCTGGTCTCCCGTCGGCTGAAAGTCGCTGACAAGTTTGAATTTGCGCTCCTCCATCTCGCCCTCCTTTTAGAATAAATATTTTCGCATTATATATTTTACCACGAATGAGACTTAAAGTAAAGGTTTTGAAAAAATTTTAGCAAAAAGAAAATTCACGCAGCAAAATATACTGCGTGAATTTTATAGATTTATCTTCTACCGCGTGAGCCCCCGCCGCGTGAGCCTCCGCTACGGGAGGACGAGGAGCTTACTCTGGTCTTAACAATGCTTGAGCCTAAAAAGTCGTCACTCGCACCGGTGAGGTTAAGACTTGCATATTTTGAAAGAGGATATGACGGGGATTTCTGTTTTTTCTTATACGAGAGGAAAATGCCAAGTGCCGTACCTCCGCCTGAAAGCAGGGTTATGATTACGGTAGTTGCTATGACGCCTGCCCATCTGTCCGACCTTATAGCCTTTACAGTATCTTCTGTAGCCGTTATAAGAACTCTTGCTCCATCGGCAAGCTTGCCCGACTTAATACTCGAATAGGCGAGGGGCGTGTCGAGAATTTCGTCACTTCTGTCCCAGTCGATAAGGCTGTCCGGCTCGCCGTAAAGGAAGAGCTCGTAGTAGTAACCGTCGTGTTCTCTCTCGATAAGAATTACGGCAAGGTCGTCATCCTCATCGGCCGATAGTATATTCAGCATCAGCGACTCGGAAAGATATGCCGAGCTCACAACGTCATCATGAAACATAAATTTTATCTCAAAGCCGCACTCGCGCGAAGCCTCCGCAAGCTCAGCTTCAAGCACCGCTTTCTCCTCTGCGCTTATCATACCGCTTGCGTCGTAAACACGCGTCTCGGCTGCCGAGGCAAAAAGCGGGAGTATAAGGAAAAGAAATGCAAATACAAATCCCAAAAATTTTCTCATAGGAATAACCCCCATCCGATAAGGAATGAAAGGAGGCCGGCAACAAGAGCCACAGCCGCCGAGAAAAGTCCGAGCTTTATACCGCTGACAGGCAGCTCACCGTATATTTTACCGGTCGAGCCGTTCATTGCGTAGGTATAGTTTTTACCCTTGCGCTTGTAGGTGAGAATCCATATGGGCATAAGTGTATAATCCCAATTACTTCTATGTAAAAGAAGCTCGGTATTTTTCGAATCTACGCGGGAATATCCTCCGACAGTGCCCGAAAGGAGCGTCTCCGAATAGCCCTCCATCTGCTCTCTCACGGGGACGGATAGCGCTTCTCTCTCTATATCCCGTTTCTTCGCAAGAAAGCCTTGAAGATACGGCATCTCAAAATCTATATGCTCATCCGTGGGATACGGAAGGATACCCTCAAGCATCCTTTTATCCTCTGTAGAAATTGCAGAATTCGCTATGTCCTCAAAATGTATATCTCCGCTGCGTCGTACCGCAAAGCGCGAGGTCTCGGTGTATCTGTAATTTCCGCTTCTCCACGAGCGCACCTTGTAGCCCGTCGCAAACATCGTTGCGGAGGCATCGGCATCGGTCACCCAGAAGGGATAGTAAATACCCGATATTTTGTCCGAGCGCTCAGGGGCGAAATAGTCGTTTGGCACGAACCATTTCTTCTTTGCATAACGAAGAAAAGCCTGGCCGGCGGCTTTTTTATCAAGCTTAAACGGAATAATCTTAGACGGTGCAAGTGCACCCGTCACTCTGTCAAAGAGCACGACGGGATTATGGCAGTAGTAGCAGAAATCCGCCGCTGTCGACTTGTCTGCAATTACCTCAGCGCCGCAGCTCTGACAGTGATATTCATTTATCTCTTTTGCAAACGCCTCATCGGAAGCCTCGTGCGCCCTTGCGCGCTCACCGGCATCAGTTGCGTCAAGCTCCGACTCGGTAAAAGAGGATATGCAAAAGTCGCAAACGAACTTAGCGCTCTCGGCATCGAATCGCAATCCGGCGTCACAATTCGGGCATTTATAGGTTAAGGTAGCGTCCATACCTTATCTCTTTTTTCCGCACTCGGAGCAGAACTTCGCGCTCTGTGCATTTTTAGCGCCGCACTCAGAGCAGAACCACTCGGCAGAGGGGCGAGCCGCACCGCACTCGGAGCAGAATTTACCGCTATTTACAGCGCCGCATGCGCAGGTCCAGCCACTATTTTCCGAGGGCTTCTTCTTTCCGCACTCGGAGCAGAACTTGCCCTCGTTAGCAGCACCGCAGACACAGGTCCAGCCGTTAGCCTTCTTATCATTTTCCATCTGCCGTCTGTTTGATTCGGATGCCGCTGCCATAAAGCCGCCGCCTGCGCCCATTCCTATGCCCATACCCATAAATGCCTGAGCTGAGCCTTGGGAATTCGAGCCTGCCGCCTCCATACCTCTGGCAACCGCGCCCTGAACATAGCCCTCACGCACTGCGGCATCTCCGAGCATAGCGCCCTTGTTACGCATATTGATAAGCTCCTTCGACTCCTCGTCGTAGGATACGCTGGCAATACCGACAGCCGCCACCTCAAAGCCGCGATTTTCGCGCCAATCGCCGTCAAGCTCGTTTGCCATATACCTTGAGAGCTCGCGTGACTTAGATGCCACGTGAGAGATGCGGATACCGTCGGCACTCATCTGGTTTATGGCTGCGGTAAGAGCCTCAAGAAACTCCGAAAGATACTGTTCGTTAATCTCGGATATGTCTACTCTGTCGGCATTTTTCGGTACAACCTCGGTATAGAACCTTATGGGGTCGGTAATCTTTACCGAATACGTGCCGTGTGCGCGGAGAAAGAGCTCGGAATTATAGAAGGTGTCAAAGTAATTGACCGGCGTTCTCGTACCGAACTTTATACCCTTAATCTCCTGCAGATTTATAAAATACGCCTTCTGCGAGTAGGACGGCACACCGGAATACATAATTCTTCTGAACGCATCCTTTATAGCCTCGCCGAACTGACCGCCAAAGAGCGAGGGTGCGGCAGAGTTATCAACCTTATAATAGCCCTCCTCGGCAGTATAGTCAACTATCTTACCTCCGTCAACGAGTATCATAAACTGACCCGGATAAACGTGAATGACAGAGCCGTTCGATATAGTGTCGGCAGTGCCCTTTTTGTTACTGTTTCTCTTGTCACCGCGGCGCACGGTGACACCCTTTGTAAACACCGTGGTGTCGCTCATATCGTCAGCCTCCAGCACCTCTAGCCACTGGTCGCCGAGTGCGCCACCTATCGCGTTAAAAGTAGCCTTGATAATTCCCATTAGTATTCTCCTTTTATGTTTTCGTTAGTCTTTCTGCAGTTTCTATAGACTCGCAAAGCTCGCCGTCGCGAATAGTAAAGCCCGTAACGTATCCGCGCTTTATAGCGACCGACAGGAGCACCTCTGCCGCAGGCTCTGTGCGGTGCATTGCGGCGGCAATCAGGCTTATCTGTCGCTCACCATCGTTTATTTTCTCAAGGGCACGAATCAGCGCATCGGCATTTGATGCGCCTATGTAATAAAACACCGTGCCGTAAAGAGCGTTACCCAAAAGGAGTATGCAAAAAGCAAGCGGCAGATACAGTACGAGAAGCGAAAATACGACCGTACCGACAAGTCCGAACGAGCCGACTATGAGTGATGAAACCATCACTGTTTTGAATACGGTCCTTCGCCGTGCCAGCCTTTCCATATCATCACCTCTCGCGCGCTATACTGTATTAAGTATACATCATATGCCGCTCTCTGTCAACAAAAAAATTACGGACTGTCGGGGCAGTCCGTAATTTTTATCAGTTATCCCAGTTGTGATAAACGGCGTTCACATCGTCGTCCTCATCAAACTTATCGAGCATCTTTTCCATATTCTCAACGTCCTCCTCGCTCGTGAGCTCCACGTAGGTCGAGGGCACTTTAGCAAGGTCGGCGGTGTCAATCTTATAGCCGAGTGAGATTATGCCGTCACGCACCGCGTCAAGCTCTGCAGGGTCGGTGTAAATCGTGTACTCACCGTCGTCCGACTTAATGTCCTCAGCACCCACCTCGAGCGCGTCCTCCATAATCTTATCCTCGTCAATCTCGTTATCCTCGTCAATTATGGTTATAACACCCTTTTCCTCGAAAAGATAGCCTACGCAGCCGTTCTGACCGAGGTTGCCGCCATACTTTGAAAACCACGCGCGTACGTTTCCTGCCGTGCGGTTGCGGTTGTCGGTCGAGGTCTCAACGATGATGGCAACGCCCGACGGGCCGTAGCCCTCGTAGGTAATTTCCTCGTAGTTTATGTCGTTGTTTTCGGAAAACTTCTTAATAGTGCGCTGAATGTTATCGTTAGGCACGTTGTTTGCCTTTGCCTTTGCGATGAGGTCACGCAGGCGAGAGTTGTTGTTCGGATCAGGCCCGCCTGCCTTTATAGCAACCGCCATCTCCTTGCCGATTTTTGTGAAAATCTTCGCCTTTGCAGCGTCAGCCTTTTCTTTTTTGTGCTTAATATTATTCCATTTAGAATGTCCGGACATTTATTCATTCACCTTTCATTTTTGGCTTATAATGTAAAACTTTGTTTGCAAAATACGCATTTATATTTTATCTGGGCTCTGCATGCAGATAAGATGAAGCGCGGTTTTTAACACCTGCTTCGTTGCTCTCGTGAGAGCTATTCTAGAGCTTTTCAGCGCCGCATCCTCACAGCCTGCGATGCTGCACTCGTGGTAGAAGCGGTTAAAAGCAGCGCAAAGGTCAAGGATATATCTCGTAACGAGCGAGGGCTCGTACTCGTTAATCGCCGCCACAACTCTTTCGGGGAAGACGGAGAGTGTCTTCGCAAGCTCAAACTCCACCTCAGAAAGCGGCGCATCGGTCATCTCGCCCGACTCCCCCGCCTTTTCCAAGACCGACGAGGTACGCGCGTAGGTGTACTGTGCGTAAGGGCCTGTATTTCCGTCAAAGGAGAGCGCATCCTCCATCATAAAGTTGATATCGCGCATACGGTTGTTAGAAAGATAATAAAAGACGATAGCGCCGACACCGACCTTCTCTGCTATCTCACGGCACTCAGCGTCATCTGGGTGCTTTTCCTTTGCGATGTCGTAAACACGGCTGATAGCCTCGGCAAAGAGGTCCTTTAAGAGTATTACATTACCAGTTCTCGTCGCGAGCTTTGCGCCGTTGATGCTGACCGTGCCGTAGGGTACGTGTACCAGCTCACCGTGCCAATCGTAGCCCATGAGCTCAACAACCTTAAACCACTGCGCAAAATGCAGTGACTGTGCCGCGCTCGTTACGTAAATCGCCTTGTCAAAATTGTAGGTGTTCTTACGGTAAACCGCCGCTGCGATGTCACGCGTCGGGTAAAGAGTTGAGCCGTCGCGCTTCAAGATAAGGCAAACCGGCATATTCCACTTGTCAAGGTTTACAATAGACGCACCGTCGTCGATTTCAAGAAGTCCCATGTTGCGCAGCTTCTCAACCTCGGCGGGCATCTTATCGGTGTAGAAGGACTCGCCCTTGTAGCTGTCGAACTCAATACCGAGCAGCTTATAGGTCTTCTCATACTCGGTAAGGCTCACGCTGACAAACCAGCGCCATAGCTCAAGGTTTTCCTCATCCCCGTGCTCGAGCTTTGAAAACTCAGCACGTGATGCGTCAGCAAGCGCAGACCTGCGCTTGCCCTGTGACTCGGACTCGGAAAGGCCCGCGACACTCGCATCCTCCTCAGCCTTTATCTCGTTATTTATTCTTACGTAGAGCTTAACAAGCTCGTCAACTCCGCCCGCCTCAACTGTAGCCTTATCGCCCCATAGCTTATAAGCTGTTATGAGCTTACCGAACTGCGTGCCCCAGTCGCCAAGATAGTTAATTCCAACGCACTTATAGCCCGCGAACTCGTGAAGGAGCTTTAATGAGTGACCGATAACCGTCGTGCCAAGGTGTCCGATGTGGAAGGGCTTTGCAACGTTCGGCGAGGAGTAGTCAAGCACGACCGTCTTACCCTCACCGCACTCGGGCGAGCCGTATTTATCCGCACGGGTAAGCACTTCGCCTACCACTCGGCGTGCAAAGCTCACAGCAGACACCTTTATATTGAGGTATCCGTTTACTGCCGTGACCGACTCGTAATCCTCAGAGGTGAGTGCCTTTGCAAGTGCCTCGGCAATCTGCACGGGCGAACGCCTCAAGGAGCGCGAGAGCTTAAAGCACGGGAGTGCAAGATCACCCATCGTCTTATCCGGAGGATACTCTAGCATATCAAATATTTCCGTCTCGGTGATAAGTCCCACACCGAAAATGTTTTCTGTTGCCTCGGATATAAGGCCTGCGGTCTTTTTCTTTAACGTAAGCATATCTTGCCTCTTTTAAATTGAATTTTTCATACGCACGTACTCACACTCGGGAACGGTGTCGCCCGTGAGGGTTGCAGGGATAAAGGTTGACATATTAAAGGCGTAAGCCATAGCGCTCTCAAGACCGGCCGTGAGATAGAACTCACCGTCACGCTCAGCTACGGTCACCTCGGGCACAGACTCGCCGCGCTCAATTTTGGCGGAGAGCTCGGCAACACGCTCGGGGGCGGTCGGTGTATCGGGAAAGTTGAGTCTTTCGGGAGTGATGAAGGCGCGCTTATATCCTCTGTCGCTCTGCCAAAGAGAGAAGCCCTCTATTATACGCTCTGCAACCTCGTCGGGCGTTGCCGCCGTCGTGTCAACGATAAGAGCGTAGTTTGTGAGGTCCTTAATATCTACTCCGTACTGCTCCTTATAGCGCTTCTTTTCACTCTCACGACGCGCGCGCGTGCTTGCCACGGTTTCCTCAAGCGTTGCAGAGTGCTCTCCGCGTCTGTTAGCACCCATAATACGAAGCGCGCTGGTCTCAATATCGGTCGAAAGGTATACCTTGAAGGTGTCCGGTGTAAAGTGCCATGCCATTCTCGAATCTATAACGAGCAGCTTGTCCACATCTCCGAGCGCCACGAGTCCGTCGTCAATCTCATGGTCAATCTCAGGATGCGTTTCCATATACACGTTAAGCTCAACAACCGTCATTCCGCGTCTCTCGGCAATTGAGCGCACGATAGCACCGGTGGAATAGTATTCCGCCGAAAGCTCTCGGATAAGAATATCCGAAACCGTGCTCTTTCCGCTGCCAAGGTCGCCGGCAAGCGAAATCTTGTCCTTCATAGTCTTCCCTCTCCTATTTTTTCTTTAACTAAATAATTATAATCTATGTGGCGTTACTTTTCCCAAGAGAAAATTAACCGTGCTGCCTTGCGGCATCACACCGAAAACCGACAGGTTTTCGCACATGTCTTGAAATATAATCGTTCGTGCTTGCTGGCAAGCCGACAGACACGAACTTCGTATATTATAATATATTTTTAGGAAAATGTCAACAGAGAATTTGAAGGTTTTCCTGAAAAAGACTCAATGCTTTATTCACAAACGATGACCTCGCACGGCTTGCCTGCCTTTTCGGCATATTTTATAACCGAAAGTGTCCCTTTTGACCTTCCGTCCCAAAAAGCAATAACTTTATCCGCATACTTGACTATTTGTTTATTTCGTACAATCGGCGCGGCACGGCCGTAGCGTTCATATTGAGGAAGAAAAAGCGTGAGCCTTAACCCCTTCCGCTCTGCGTAATCTGCGGCACAAGAATCTACACCCTTAGCGCCGCCCGAAACGATTTCATCTCCGTCCGAAATATACGCACCTATATCGGTAACGTCTATATTTCTTGAGCTACAATTGCAATTTTCATAAAAAGTCTCCCAAAAAAAATTAGTATACTTTAATCGAGTATACTAACAACATTATACCACAAAATAATCTTAAAATATACTTATATTAAGATTTTTGGAGATTTTTTATGAGAAATAAAAATAATAAGCATTTAGGAATAGAAATCGATCCTGAGCTTCATTACAAGCTACACTACATCTCAAAATATTACGGGCGCTCCGCAAACGGAGAAATACTTTACTTAATAAGGCAGGAAATCAAAGCCTTTGAAAAAATCGAGGGCGAAATTGAGATCCCCAAGGAGTTGGGAATAAAATAAACTTTTCCTGCAACAAAAATAGGCACTTACGTCAAAGAGCGCAAGTGCCTATTTTTTAAATATTACAGAACGTGGCAGCGGATGCCCTTGATTTTGCAGAATCTCTTAAGCTCTTCGACATAGTCGCCGTAGCCAACCATCCAGTGATGCCCAATACCGTTTGCCATAATCTCCTCGTTGATTTCTTCAACGTCCTTGTCAAAGCGAATCTTAACCGGGTTGCCGGGGAACTCCATGCCGCAAGGAACAGCCTCTCCCTTAAGAATCGAAAGGCGGAACTTGTCGCCGTGGCCGCAGATGTTGACAGCGGTAACCGTGCCGGGCTTTACAAGGAAGCGGCTGCACACACCGGTCTCAACAAGACGGCAGGGTGCAAGCTCAACATCTCCCTCGGCAATCGAGAAGCCGGAGGAGCCGCAGTGAGCAAAGAGAATGGTGTTTGCATCATCGTCTATGTAAAGAAGGTCGGTGTTGTTTACCGGCTTTCCGCTAAGCTCGTAAAGGAGCTTCATTGTAAGCGCGTTGGTAACGTCGCCCTCGCAGGAGCCCACGATGCCCTCCTCGGCGAGAATGGAGTAACCGAGACAAACCTTACCCATATACGTAGTGTAGCACTTTACCGAAAGTGCCTCAAGCTCGTACTCGTCAGCGAGGTCGCGCATAGCGGCGTAGTACTTCATAGACACAAGCATGTCTTCGTCAGTGGAAAGCTGCTTGCAGGGTGCTATCATATCGCGCTTTTCGAGAAGGAGTGCCTTTGCCGCCTCGTCGGACATAGCTGCAACCTTCTCGGTCATTTCCTTCTCATCAAGGTTAACAACTCTTGCACCGAGCTTTTCCTTAATCGAGAACTCGTCGTAAGCTATCTCGGTCATACCCTTAACTCTGCCGCCGAGAGCTCCAACTCTCACCTTGCTCATGCAGTTTGCAAGCGAGTAAGCGGTAGCTATCTGCTTTGTCTTCTCCGCACACTTCTCATCCTCAGGCTCGCCGTAAACGAACTCGTAGCTCTTGCCGATATCGGTGAATACCGCGCCTATCTGATGCGCGCAGCAAAGCGAGCCGGTATCAAACGCAGGGAATGCGCGAAGGATTACGGGCTTGTCAACATAAGAGAGAAGGTCGAGAAGATGGTGGTCCTCACTCCAGGTCGCGATACAGATAAGAAGCACGTCGGCATCTATCTTCTTGATGGCGTCTGCTGCTGCCTTTACGGTTTCAAGGTCGTGCATAACGACGCCGGCATTCTGACAGTCAATGCCCATATTAACAAGCGTCTTTGCGGTCTTATTTAAGAGATTGTTGGCATCGTCATAGCCCACTTCAAACGGGTGAGCAAGACCGACTGCCGCAATTTTTACATTCATAGTTTTTCTCCTTTCAATTTGCCCGATATAGACAGCGCCATCACCGACACCGCAAAGAGTGTTTTTGCAATGTTTTGACTATTGAAGTTTACATTTTCGCGCTTTTTGCGTGCCGATGCGCCATCTTTCCTTTAGAGAGTGTTCGCCCCTTCTCCTTATTTAAGCTCGTTGGTAAGCAGGAACTCCGCAGGGACATCCTCCTCGATATCCGAAAATCTGCCGGTAGGCTCCCAGAAGCAGTTGTCGTTTACGTCGTCGTTACACATAGAAACCTCGCCGACGAGCACCTTACCCTTACCTTCTTCACCCCAGAAGCTGTGGTAAAGTCCCTGCTGCATGGTGATACTCTCGCCGGGCTTAAGACGAAGCACGGTTCCTGCGGGAACGGTGTACTTTCTGCCGTCCGAGTATACGGTAACGTCAGAGACGGTGTCGAGCTTATCGTCTACGCTATTATAAACCTTTACCATAAGGTTTCCGCCGCCGCGGTTTATTATGTCCTCCATCTTGCTCCAATGGAAGTGCATAGGAGTAACCTGTCCCTCCTCAACGACCATAATCTTCTCTGCATAGGGCTTCGGATACTTGCCAAAGCAACCGTTGCGGATAGTCATAAGGAAAAGACCTACCTTGTAAAAATCGCCACTGCCGAAATCGGTAACGTCCCAGCCTATCTGGCAGTCCTTAATCTCAACATACTCGTCGGAGAGGTTCTTCCACTGGTCGACAGTCCAATAAGCGAAGGGCGGAAGCTTGAAGCCGTGGCTCTCAATGAAGCTTCTGTTCTCCGCAATAAGCCTGTTTAATTCACTTCTTTTCACTGTATTTTCCCCCTATTATTTTTAGTTAAGGTTATTTTTGAAAGTATAAGGTTGCCAAGCTCCGCGCCGGGCGAATGCTTCGGCATATAAAAGGTAATATTTTTCATAATACCTAACTTCCTTTTTTGTACAAAAGAGGGGCGCAGATAACCCGCGCCCCTAATGAACCTATATTATTTCATGTAGAAAATTACACAGGTGCAGAAGCTGCCGTCCTCGGAAATAATCTCGTAATCGCCGAAGTTTGCAGGAATAGCAACGCACTGAAGACGCTCAATGCTGGTCGAGAGCTCAGGGTTTGCCTTAGAGCGAATGGTAACGTTGTGACCAACGGTAAGCGTTACTATCTGAAGGTGCTCGCCGGAGGTGGTGTACTCACCGCGCTTGTCAAAGTAAATTCTCTCGATGTCGAAGGGCATCTCGGGAAGGCTGGAGAACTTATCCATCCAGTATTCCTTGTTCCAGGTGGTAACCTCAGCTCTTGCGCGAAGGTGATCCTTAACGTAGTTCTCACGGCGCCAGTGCTCGTTGTCAAATGCATGGTTCAGGTGCATCTTGAGGGGCTTACCGGTCATGGTCTTCTTGTTGTCGTCCCACGAGTTACGTGCGAAGTCATACTGGAAGAAGGAGTACTCAGTTCCTGCGATAGAGGGGCTGGTATCCATCTCAAGTACCATCTGGTTACCGCCGTGGCCGTGAGTAGTTCCCGGAGGGATGAGGTAAAGGTCGCCCACGTTGGACTTCCAGTTGCAGATGTATTCCTTCCAGTCCTCGATAGGAACGAGGTTGTTGGACTCGTAGCACTTGTTCTCAAATGCCTCAAGGTCACAGTTCTCCTTGAAGCCCATCCAGGTGTTAGCACCCTCATAAGCCTCAGCTATGTAGTAGGTCTCGTATCTGCCGAGAGGCTCGTTGAAGTGGCTCTTTACGTAGCGGCTGGAGGGATGGTTGTGGATAGGCATCGAGATACGCTCTGCGGGCTGCTTATCCGGGAAGTATCCGTCGTCAAGCCAAATGTCAAGAGGCCAGAGGTCAGGATAGTTGGTGGACATGTACTCACCTGTAACCTCCTTGTTGTGCTTAAGAAGGTTGATGAGCGGGAAGTTAAGCATCTTCTCTGCGCCGAAGTCGATAACAACCGACATCTCGGGACCGGACATCTTGTTCCATGCGGAAATCTCAAGACCCTTGATATCCCAAAGGTCCTTATGACGGTATGCACCCCAAGGACCGGGCTGGAAGATCTGTACCTGCTTAATCGGGTACTTAACAGCAGTAGCTACGATCTCGTCATAGCCTGCCTTGGTAACGAGCTTGAGGTCATCAAGGTCGTAGGACTCAAGATAGAAGTCCATAGCGGTGAACATATACTTCTTGTGTCTCCAAAGGAGATAGAAGTCGTTGTAGTGATACTCCTTCCAATTGTACCACTCAGGGGGATTGGTGTAACCGAAGGGGATAAGCTCACCGTCCCACATCTTGAGCTCGAGACGCTGCATGGTGGTATCGAAGTAGAATACCTTTGCATATGCGTCGCGGATCTCGGGGGTAGCAGCACCGGCACCGTAAACTACGGTAGCCTTGTCTGCCTTTGCAAGCTTTGCCTTGAGGGCTGCAACTGCATCCTTATCCTGAATGTCGGAGATCACACCCTCACCGTTAACGTAACCGAAGCCGGGGTCGTCGGTGATGTAGGGCTGCTTATACTCAGCAAGAGCCTCCTTAGATACGTACATGGTGCTTGCGTCGATGAACTCGCAAGCAACACCGCGCTTCTCCATTTCCTTTGCAACAAAGCCAACTATTGCCTTGTAGTCAACGCCGTACCAGCCGTCGAATGCAACGGTCTTTGCAGCTGCTACCTGGTCAGCGATAAAGCTAACAACGTTAGCGGTACCGAACACTGCAGAATCCTTAGTTGCCTGACTAACCTTAATGACGTTTTCGGCATTATGCTTGTCTTCGTATAATGGCATTTTAATTTCCTCCTATGTATAAAAGATTTATACATTAATTATACCTTCCCGCAAGTATTTTGGCAATGAACATCTTTCCCTAATTATTGCACTATATTCCAAAAAGAGATAAAAAGTCATTAAAAAATGCAGATTTCCCTTGCAAAACGGTATGAAATATGCTATAATGCAGATAAGATTGTGAGGTGGATATCTTGCTAGTCAATTACAATATGGAAAAGCTCAAGGGTATTATGAACGACTTGTGCGCGGTAACGGGCATCAATTTTGAAATTCTCGATGCCAATTTTCACATTTTATACCGCTGTAAGAATGAAACTCCCTTCTGCAAGGCGATACAAAATACGTCTATCGGTGTAAACAAGTGTCTCTGCTCGGACACGAGCATACTGGAAGAGTGCAAAGCGACCCGCGCCTTTCAGGCGCACATCTGCCATGCAGGACTCAAGGACGCCGCAACGCCCATCATCAAAAATGACGTTATAGTGGGCTACATTATTACAGGCCCTATCCGTACTGCCTTCACTCTTGATGAAATAGAGAAAAAGCTTTCCTGGATGGGCGAGCAGATACCCACGCTTCTTAAGTATTATGAAGAAATTCCCGGTCTGTCTGATGATCGCATTGACAGTCTCAGCAATCTTCTTTCACACATTCTCTTTGAAAACGCTATCGAGATAGACTACAACGATTTTATCTCCTTTGCGACGACTTATATCAAAAACAACCTGAGCTCCGACCTCAGTATTCCGCATCTTTGCAAGGCGCTCCACGTTTCGAAAAACGTTTTGTATAAGAGCTTTCACGAGAGCCGCGGCTGCACTGTTACTGAGTACATAAACCGCCAGCGCATAAAGCAGGCGCAAAAGCTGCTCCGTGAGACCAATATGCCTATCTATCATATTGCGACCTCCGTCGGCATACTGAATTACACCTATTTTTGCCGTCTCTTCAAAAAGAGCACCGGGCTTTCCCCCATCGTTTACCGCAACAACGTATAATAAAAACCTACCTTTAAATCAGAAAGGCATAAATATGGCAATCATTACGGTTATTTGCTCGGGAATGATGGGCACGGCCATCACCTTCCCCGCCGCTGACAACGGACACACAATTCGCCTCGTCGGCTCACCTCTTGACAGAGAAATTATTGACCACGGCAAAAAGACGGGCGCGCACCTAACTCTCTCTCAGTATAGAAAAAACAACGACACAAGCGGAGTTGATGCTCCCTTCGTAACATCTCCCTTGACCAGCTTTCATTATTTTGAGGAGATGGAGGAATGCATAAAGGGTGCCGACTTAATTATCTGCGGTGTTTCATCGTTTGGTATGGATTGGTTTTGCGAGAACGTTATTCCAAGACTTCCCGAAAGCGTTCCCCTGCTCTCAATCTCCAAGGGTATGATAGACGACGGAAGGAAGCAAGGACACCTCATTTCCTATCCCGAATATATGCTTCGCTTCACCGATAAGGACCTCAAAATCTACGCGGTCGGCGGTCCCTGCACCTCCTACGAGCTTGCAGACAAGGATCCGACCGAGGTCGTTTTCTGCGGTCCGGATATGAAGACGCTTCGGTGGCTAAAGTCACTGTTTGAAACCGATTACTATCACATCAGTCTCTCTACCGACGTGCACGGAGTTGAGTGCGCCGTTGCTCTGAAAAACGCGTACGCCTTAGGAGTTGCTCTTGCAATCGGCCTTTCCTACAAGCGCGAGGGTAAGGTGTTTGAGCATTACAATTCTCAGGCCGGACTGTTTATGCAGGCATCGAAGGAAATGTATATGCTCCTCGACGCATTTGACAGCACCGCTGAGCGTAATATATTCGTAGGTCTTGGCGACCTTTACGTTACCATCTTCGGCGGCAGAAATCGCAAGATGGGCGCCCTTCTCGGTCAGGGATATACCTATAAAGAAGCTATGGAAAAGCTCCCCGGCATCACGATGGAGGGTATTGTCATCAGCATACGCACGGCAGATGCCGTAAGTCAGCTTGCCGAATCCGGCAGACTCACCCCGGCAGACTTCCCGCTTCTCTATCATATAAAAGAGCTTCTTATTGACGAAGCAACCGTCAACGTTCCGTGGGCGAGCTTTGAGTCGGAATTTGAGGGGTAAGCTTCCGCGAATATTTTTCGGTTCAATGCTTGATTTGTGCCGGTGGAATGGATTCACTTCGCTTTTTATTCTTATTGACCTTTTTCGCTCTGTGCATTCGTATTCTCACAACTCGCTTTTTTAGAACGCGAAGCGCAATTCACAAGGCGAAGCCGTCATAACGCACGCAGTGCGGAACACACCGTTGCAAAAACGAAAGCAGTCCAGTGGACTGCTTTCGTTTTTGTGTTGTACCGCCAATTTAGATGCCACCCTAAAAAAGTCAATAAAATCAAGGGGGTTTCAACTTTTGAAGCGGTTTCATGTGCATCCAAAATAGATGCCAACCTGAAAAAGTCAATAAAATCGAGGGATTTTTATGATTTAGCGGCATTTTCATGTGTTGACAAAATAGATGCCGAGCTTTTTATGGTGTTGTTCTTGAACTTCGCCGAGCTTTTCTTGCTCTCTTTTTCTCTGATTTTTTGTAACATCTATACTGCTTTTTTATGTACTCAACATCTCCGCAGATTGGAAAAGCAAGCATAATAAGTCCGATAATTACTATACAAATACGCGTTGCAACTATCTGCTTGTTTGTTAACTCGTTGTTGTTGATCACAATATCATTAACATGAATTTCCGTCACCCAAGGAAGTCTGTCCATTCGACGGTATTCTATTTCTTCTCCTTCTAGCAATTCGCAAAGCTCATCAAGGTCATATCCAATTGCAGAATATAATTCACCTGAAAAATTAGGATATACCAATTGCAATTGATCTCCGTTTGACATTTCAACAATGACGCCTTTCTTTTTACCGCCATGATAAACATCTGCCACAGAACCACCTGAAATGGAGGTGTTATCCCCATTCGGTTTAGTGTATTGAATAAACAAACATACGCAAAATGTTATAATCAGGGCGATAGCTATTGCGGTTAATACGGAAGATATTATAATTTGCCGTATAAAATTCTTTTTTGTCATTAGCTACCACCTTTCTTTTGTTTTTGTGTACCGCTGAAATACCTATAATAATTCTCAATCAGCTTATTTCTCTTTTGATAATCCAGCATTTCTATCTTTTTCTCATTGATCCAATACGCTTTTTGAATAATGTCATAAGCATATTTATCACCATCGGTTTTCGGGGGATTGTTGATAAAATATGACATACATCGGTAAAGGGTAAGTTTTACTTGATAATAGGGCTTCAGGTCTGTCATTTCCGCGCTCCTTTCGGTTGGTAACACACATTATACCGAAAGAATGAGAAAAGTCCAGAGGTTTTGGGATTTTTATTTGTTTTCTTGCGAAGATTTTGCGGTATTGAGGGAAGCGATCAGCATACGCTTGATTTCTTCGGCTAATGAAAGCAGCTTATCAAAATCGTAAACAATTAAATTTGTGCGCTTCAACAAGGTGAGCCAATAAATACTTTCCCCCGTCTCTTTGAGAGAAATATGTAATTTTGAGATAAAATCCGCTTTGCTGTTTCCGTAAATCGCCTCATTTATATTCGCACCTACACTGGTAGCGGAACGCAATAATTGCTTTGCAATTGTCGTATCCTTTTTACTCTTTGAAAATCCCTCGTAGAAAAGTACTATCTGCGTTGCAAAATCCATCGACTTTTCAAGTAATGGGCTATTCATTGTCTTCACCTCTCTTTGAAATCATCATATCACATTTTTAACTAAAAATCAATGCTTTTCGACCCAAGGGAGAAAAGCTACCTTTTCTTTTCTCTCTTCTCTCTTATCTCTTCTCTGGAAAAGTCGCGCGGGAGATTTAGAGAAAAGTGAAGAGTGAAAAGAGAATAGTGAAAAGTACAAAAAGAAAAAGCCGCTTGCGCGACTTTTCTTTTTGTGTTATCTTGACAAAATAGATGCCACACTGAAAAAGTCAATAAAATCAAGGCTCTTTCAGTATTTGAGGCTGTTTTATGTGCATTCAAAATAGATGCCGCTTATTTCAACAATGACAGATATTCCTCAGAAAGTCCGGATAAAACCGTTTTCGAGCAATTTTCTTTTACAAGTTTAAATCTATAAATGGCTTCTTCTTTATCGTCCACTTTGTATGCGGCAACTCCTCTTATGTAATTTACAAATCCTTCCGTAGCTTTTGAGGTGTTCCAGATTTCAACATTGTTCCGAAGCTCATTAGTTTTTTCTACATCATTGTCGGAAATGGCACACATCAAATTAAGGATATTATCGATTTTTTGATATGCAATCTTGGTTTTTGGTTTAAGCTTCTGACAACTGGATAATTTGCTTTCATATTGTGCTACTGTTTGACGAAACGAATCGTAATTGCCAAGGAAAAACTCGCATCTTGCTTGGTTAAACAATCCCGCCAAAACCATTTGCTCGTTAGAACTTTGAATCATTTTTTCTGCGTATTTGAGTGCTTCCTGATAGTTTCCCAAATACAAATAATCAACGGCATATATATGATCGATATTTTTCTGCTTATTTAGGTTCATATTCAAAATAAGCTGCTTTTCAGGATCACATTCTTGATCCATGGACGTGTTCAACGGCAACGAAACTACAGCATAAGCTATCAATTCAACGAAAAAGCAAAGAAGAACCAACACCACAATTAGAATGGGATTCAGTCCCTTGTAATCAAAGATCGTTTCTCCCATTATTTCCAATTGTGTCGGTGTAGTAAAGAGTAAAACCAATAAAACTGCAGCAATGGTTAAGCCGATTATCCATTTTCGCTTTTTCTGTATTTTTGCAAACAAATCGCTATATTTTCATTCAGTCATTATGGTGCTCCTTGCACTATTATTTTTTATATGAATTGAGATATTTGTTATATTTGAGATTTATTTATTATCTTGATTTGCTTTTGCTGTATTAAGGGAGGAAATTAAAATCTTCTTCAGCTCCGTACATTTATCGAGCAAGGTTTTATCATGAAAATATCCACTTTCTAAAACAAGCTCAATCCAATATTCCGTTTCGGAACACTCTTTCAAAGCAATTTGCAGTTTGGCAATAAAGTCAGCCTTGCCGTGAGCATAAAATGCTTCTCTAATATTCGCGCCGATGCTCGTTCCCGAACGTAAAAACTGATTGATCAGCGCACCTTCGCACTTTGCTTCTCGTAGCACCTTGCAAGCGCGAATCGCCAAGTCGGAGGCCAAGCGGTCTTAGAAGACAATTTTC
>JAZNHD010000052.1:0-21659 GCA_045576815.1 Eubacteriales bacterium | reverse complement strand
TTCTCAAGACAAAGCACCGGTAGAGCTCAAACAGGATGATGAGCTTGTTGTTTCTTTAATTGAATATTTACGGAACTTTTTTGTTCAATACGATATGCCCGATACATCTTTGTCCAAAAAAATTGACGAAATAAAGAACGGTACGCAAGCCTTGCACGTGGGCTTTGATTCGGAAAATTGCTATTTTGTATGTGCTTACTACAGCAGAGCAGATGACGAGAGTCTCAATTACTGCTGCATAAGCGAGTACACTTGGGTTAAATTTGAGAACGCAAGCGATATTAAAGAATGGTATAAAGGCGAAAATTATGTCGTAGCGTTTCAGATAAACAAAGCTTCTTTCGTTACGGACATAGTATCAGACGATGCGACAGTGCCGGATATGGAACACTTCGGGCTGTATACCCCGACTTTTAAGAATGGGGTAAATGCCAGAAATGCGCTGACCTTTGATGAGACCTTTATTTATCTAAACTCCTCTGACAAGAGCAGTGCGTACTATTCTATGTCGTCTTACAACAATGTATTGGTAACCGTTCCATGTGTTTATCTCGATAATCAGTATTATCTAACTCAATACTTATATACCGTTTATCCTGACGGCAACCGCTCGGATATAGACATTGATGTAGCGTTGGGTAAATACTCCGACGGTTTGGTAAAAATAATGGATACCGAAAAATATAACGTCACCGATGAAAAGGGAATAACTCATTTTTACGGATTGATTAAGATCGACGATTTTGTAAATTTCGTGAAAGAATGATTTAGGCAAACAATTAAAAACATTAAAGAGGAGGATACATAATGAAAAAAATTATCGCTTTGTTTTTGTCGATAATACTGATTTTCTCTTTGTTTGCTTGCAATTTTCCCACAAGCCAAAAGTACAAATTAACCGTATATGACTTTTGGGGCTATCTTGTCGAGCCGCTTGATGAATATTACGAAGCCGGCGAAGAGGTTAAAGTTACTCTTGCGTTTTTATCGGGTCCGTCGGTTGGAATTAAATTAAACGGAGAGTATATAGGTGAAAACACCGATACGGAATATGACGGAGCCTGTCCTATCATCACCTTTACTATGCCAGCAAAGGACAGCGTCCTTTACACTACGCAAAACGGACATATAGGATTTGGGCCTACGCCCCGAGATGATGGTTTGAACGCTAATCAATTATCCGTTCCCGATGATTTTTCCTTTGCTCTTACCTGGAATGTTTTCGGCGTTAGCTCCTATGACAGCCAGACCGGAAAGCTGGTAAAGACCACCGATGCAACAAACCCCGACGATTACGTAACCTATTACGAGCTGACCGATTTGGACAAGGAATATATTTACAGTATGATTGTCGCCTTGGACGTAAATTCTTATCCCGACGTTTATGACCCGCAAAACGGTTGCTCCAAGCCCAGCGCAACACTCATATTAACCGTCCGCTTAAACGGTACTGCAAAAACGGTTGAATCGAAAAACATTTCTCTTTCCTTTTTTTCGGACGATGAAAGGGGACAGCTGTTTCTTGACACCTGCGAGGCTATAAGCAATGTGCTTGAGTCAACTGACGAGTGGAAGGCTTTGCCGGAGTATGAGGTTTTATACGAGTAAGATAATGTTAAGATGAAAAATAAGAGCAGTTGTAAAGGTGTATCCTCTACTTCTGCTCTTGTTTTTGTGCCTTTTATTCGGTTTTGCTGTATTTTAACGGTGAAATTCCGTAGGCGCGCTTAAACTTGTCGGAAAAGTAGTTTGAGTCGTTGAAGCCGCAGGCATAAGCGATTTCGGAAATGCTCATTCCGCGTTTTTTCCTGAGTAGCTCCTCAGCGTGACCGAGTCTTACGAGCGAGAGGTATTCGCTGAATCCAAATCCCGTCTGCCGCTTAAAGCTGCGCGAAAGATGCTCCGGGCTGACGAAGTGTTTTGCGGCGACTGCGGAAAGGGTGACGTCGCCTGTGTAATTTTTTTTGATATATGCGATAGCATCCTTAACCACCGCAGATCTCGAGTCGGGAATTTTTCCGACAGCAGAGCGCGCGAGCTCGTAAAAGAGTATTTGCATATGCGTTCTCACCACATCGGTCGAAAAGGCGTCCGGATTTTCGTATTCCGCCTCAATTTTCTTCATTATATTAAATACGTCGCGCGAGAGGGTGGGGGAACGGTAGAGACGGGGCTTTTCGGAAAGACTCTCCCGCGCTGCCTCGGGAATAAAATCAGCGGTACATTCGATAACCAGTCTTTCGTGCTCCTCTCTGCCGTAATTAATGCGGTGTATGACACCCGAGGGTATAAGCACAACATCGCCGGGCAGCAGCACGTAGCTCGTATCGTCGATGAAATATCTGCATCTGCCACTTACGGTGTAATAAATCTCAAAAAGCCCGTCGCCTGTGTGATGGGCCGACGCGCTGTCGGAATGTATCAGCGTGCTTGTGTATCTCAAAATGCTTCCTGCCGGAAAAAGCGGTCCTGCCATAAGTCCATCTCCTTTTCTTTATAATAATGATATCACAAGCGAGCAAAAAAATCAAGAAAAAGTTGGAAATTTAACCAAAAGTCAAAAAAATTAAGGTTTTTTGCATAGCCTGGGGTTATAATGGTATCGTAAAACTATAGAAATCGAAAGGATAACACCCCTATGGGATTTATAAAGGAAGATTTTATGCTGAAAAGCGAGCCTGCGAAAAGGCTCTATGAAATGGTAAAGAATTTACCGATAATCGACTATCACTGCCACCTTTCTCCGCGTGAGATTGCAGAGGACCACCGCTTTAGAAATGCATACGAGCTTTTTCTCGGCGGCGACCATTATAAGTGGCGTCAGATGCGCTCGGGCGGTGTCGATGAAAAATATATTACCGGTGACGGGGACGAGTATCTGAAATTTCTGGCCTTTGCGAAAATTCTTCCGCGCCTTATAGGCAACCCGATATATCACTGGACTCATCTTGAGCTTCTTCGCTATTTCGGTATCGACGAGCCTCTGTGCGAGGAGTCTGCAAAGAGAATTTGGAATAGATGTAACGAGCTTTTAGCCACCCCCGAATACAGTGCCAGATCGCTCATTCGCCGCTCGGGCGTTGAGACCGTCTGCACCACCGACGACCCACTCGATACTCTTGAATACCACAAGGCGCTCGCAGGCTTTGAGGTAAAGATTCTCCCGACCTTCCGTCCCGATAAGGCGGTTGAAATAGGTAAGGACGAGTGGCTCTCTTACGTAGAGCGTACGGGTGCTAAGACCTACGGTGAGTTTATCTCTTGGCTCAGGACGCGTATAGCCTACTTTGCCGAGTGCGGCTGTAAGCTCGCCGACCACGCGCTTGAGTACGTACCCTTCGCCCTCGGTGACCCTGTGAGAGTTTTCGCAAAGCGCATGTCGGGTGAGCCGCTCACGAAAGAGGAAACCGACTCCTTCAAGACTGCCGTCATTAAGGTCTGTGCCGAAGAATACGTAAAGCACGGCTTTGCTATGCAGCTTCACATAGGCGCTCTCCGTAACAATAATAAGAAAATGTTCGAGTCGCTCGGACCCGATACAGGCTACGACTCGATAAACGACCTCTCCATTGCCGAAGAACTCGGTGCGCTTCTTAATCACCTTGAGTACGGCGGCTCGCTCCCTAAGACGATACTTTATACCTTGAACCCCAAGGATAATTACGTTCTCGGTTCTATGATGGGCTGCTTCCAAGGCGCAGGAACCTTCGGTAAAATTCAGTTTGGCTCAGGCTGGTGGTTCAACGACCAGCGCGACGGTATGGAGGCGCAAATGCGTGCGCTTGCGAACCTCGGTATGCTCGCAAACTTCGTGGGTATGCTTACCGACAGCCGCAGCTTCGTGTCCTACACGCGCCATGAGTACTTCCGCCGCATTATGTGCAACCTCATCGGCGGTTGGGTAGAGTCGGGTGAATATCCCGAGGATTACGACACGCTCGGCAAAATAGTGAAGGGAATAGCCTACTACAACGCAAAGGAATACTTCGGATTTTAATTAATGCCGGTCGGAACGGCAGAAGGCTGATTTTAATTGGTATTCAAACGGCAAAAACAATTTAGTCTTCGCAGCAGCGTCTTTTTTGGGGCACTGCTGCTTTGGTTATTTTGTACAAAGATGTTTGGCGATTTTTAACACATTTTAACGTATTTAAAAAAAATGCAATATTTTGCTTGACAATACGTGAGCGCTTTGGTATACTTTATACAAGAGATTATGACTTCAACAGTCTGACTCTGTATTCTGATTTCATTTATTTAATGAAATTAAATTTTTAAGGAGGATTTTCTCAATGAGAAAAGCTTTATTGGTTCTTCTCTGTATGGTTCTTACCCTTACGGCTTTCGTAGCCTGCGGTCACACCCATACTTATGAAGAGGAATGGTCGAGCGATGCCGAGGGACACTGGTACGCTGCGACCTGTGAGCACACCGAGGAGAAAGGCTCGTATGCAGCTCACGTAGACGAAAACGAAGACGAAGTGTGTGACGTTTGCGAATACACCGCACATGTGCACACCTTTGCCGCTACTCTTACCAGCGACGCAACCGGTCACTGGTACGCTGCGACCTGCGGTCACAACACCGAGAAGAAGGATTTCGAGGCTCACGTTGACACCGCAAGAGACGGTGAGTGCGACGAGTGCGGTTATGAAGGACTTCATACTCACACTTGGAACACTACTGCATGGAACTTTGATGATGACGGTCACTGGAATCCTGCAATCTGCGGACCCGACTGTCCCGACACCGTAGCAGACCTTAAGGGTAACACCGCTGCTCACGTTGATGAGGACGAGGATGGCGAGTGCGACGTTTGCGATTATGACGAAATGCACAGACATACCTTCAGCGAAACCGAATGGGAGTCCGATGATGATAATCACTGGCGTCCCTCTACCTGTGAGCACGACAGAAAGGCTGATGAGGCTGCTCACGTTGACGAGGACGAGGACGGCGAGTGCGATGTATGTACTAAGACCGGTCTTCACGTTCACACCTACGATACTGCTAATTGGCAGAAGGATGCAAGCGGCCACTGGCACGCAGCAACCTGTACCGATGAGGATTCTTGCGCTACCGCTAAGAACCTTTTTGCAGCTCACGCTGACACTGCTACCGTTGACGGTCTTTGCGACATCTGCGGATACGAAATGTACGCTATTATCACTGTAGTTAACCCCTCTAACCTTGAAAACACCATTCCTACCGACGCGCAGGATATCGGTTCTGAGGTTACCTTCACTGTTGTAGCTCCCGATAATGGCACTATCAGACTTACCGGTGCAACTCAGGTTGGCGACGGCGTTGTAGATGGTACCAACACTACATACACCTATAAGATTGCTTCTGTTGACGTAGGCGCTGAAGTTACCATCACCTTCCTGCCCTTCGGCACCGTTGATTACACTAACACCGTCAGAGTTAGACCTCAGGCAGGTGTTACTCCTGGCGCAACCGCTACCATAGATATCTGGGCTAATGCTTCCTCTGTTACGGTTTCCCAGCCCACTGACCCTACCGGTTACACCAAGTACACTATGGAGTGGAATGAGAATAATTCCTTCGTAGGTCCCAGCCAGGATGGCACTTCTTTCATAATGTATAAGAAGATTACCATCGTTTCCATCAAGAACGAGGCAGGCGAGGAGTCCGTAATCACTATCAACAACGGTACTACGGATATCACCTACAAGGCAGGAGATACTCTTGCAAGTAACGACTTTGGCGGATCCTTCAGCGGCGTTGAGAACGGCGTTCAATTTTATCCGGCTGTTTCCGCTCCCAAGACCGATACTCTTGTTATGGCATTCCAGACCAAACTTAAGTATGACAATAACGGTCAGGGTCAGTACGGTTTTCAGTTAATGATTGATGTTAAGGGTATCGCGCTGTCGGAATATCTCCAGCACGGTAATAACCGTAACCAAGATGGCGGTCTTATCGCCTACAACAAGGCTTTGCTCTCTCCCGCTCTCTTCTGGGATGGTGGCTCTAACCTTTCCTTCAGCCTCAATTCAAGCGGTGATCACGGTTACGTTTCCCTCAAGGATGGCGCGTATTTCCGTGTTGAGCTTCACGAGCATGCAACCGACTCGTCCAAGATGACTCTTAAGTTCTTCTTGGGTGATTTGACTGCACCTGTATATACCAAGGAGGTAGCAGCTATCGCTATCAACGGTATTAAGGATAGCAACATTGATGAGCAGAGCGGTCGTATTGAGTTCCGTCAGATCTCCTTCGCAAGATATGCCGAATTCACTTTCACTGAGACTACGTTCGTTATATACGAATAATCCTTATACTTAATCAAATGTTAGATTAAGTGCTTGCCCTCGCGGCTTTTGCCGCGAGGGCTTTCTATATTTTGAGCGAATTTTTGCATAGCTATTGACAAGTGCTTTAATATATGTTAAAATAAATTATCCCTAAAGGGAAGATAGAGGTGCACTGCACGAATAGTACCGCACATGAGTGGCTCCAAGGCCGTGCGGAAAAGGCGTGGGTGCCGAAGTGGGCGTTGTGGAATTCGCCTGCTGGCAGCTCGGACAATATCCGTTCTGCTGTCGCAGTAATGCGGAGTGCTATCGTACATACCGTTTTCGGTTTGCGTGAGATAGCCCCGTGGCTATCTTTTTTGTTTTGAAATGGAGCTTAATATGAAAAACACAGTTTTTACAGGAGCGGCTACCGCCATTATCACACCTCTTACGAAGGACGGAATTGACTATGAAAAATTTGGCAGCCTTATCGATTGGCAGATAGCAGAGGGCATTGACGCGATAGTTGCCGTTGGTACGACGGGCGAGGGCTCGACTCTTACCGACACTGAGCACAAGGATGCTATAAAATTCTGCGTAGAGCGCGTGGCTGGTAGAGTCCCCGTTATTGCCGGCACAGGCTCGAACGATACAGCATACGCGATAGAGATGACTCGCTTCGCCTGCGAGGCTGGCGCTGATGCCGTTCTCCTTGTCACTCCTTACTATAATAAGGCTACTCAGCGCGGACTTATAGAGTCCTTTCGTGCTATTGCTGACGCATCGACGAAGCCCTGCATACTCTATAACGTACCGAGCCGCACAGGCTGCAACCTTACGCCTGCCTCGGCGGCAGTCCTTGCAGACCACCCGAACATCGTTGCCATCAAGGAAGCCTCGGGCAATATCTCGCAGATAGCCGAGCTCGCCGCCCTCGTCGGTGACAAAATGGACATATACTCGGGCAACGACGACCAGATAGTGCCTATTCTCTCGCTTGGCGGTAAGGGCGTTATCTCGGTTCTCTCGAACCCTATGCCAAGGGCTACTCACGATATGTGCGAGCTTTTCTTTAAGGGGGATATAGCAGCCTCTCGCGAGCTTCAGCTAAGGCTTATTCCGCTCGTTAACGCTCTCTTCTCCGAGGTTAATCCAATTCCCGTAAAGGCGGCTATGGCAGCTATGGGATACTGTGAGAACTATGTGCGTCTGCCCCTTACCACGATGGATACCGAAAAGGAAAAAAATCTTCTTGCTCTTATGAGAGAAGAGAAGCTGATTTGAGAGGACTAAAATGAATATATTACTTAACGGTATAGGCGGCCATATGGGCCGTGAGGTCGCAGCGCTTTGCGAGGCGGGATACAGAGGCGCTGTGCTATCGGCCGGTGTCGACCCTATGCCTGTGACCGCGGGCGTGCCTACATACACCTCGCTCTCGGACGTTGCCGACGTACCCATTGACTGTGTAGTTGATTTTTCGCATCACACGGCGATTGGTGCGGTGCTTGATTTCGCAGCCGAGAGAAGATGTCCCATAGTTGTAGCCACTACAGGACATACCGACGACGAGGTGGCACAAATACACAGTGCGGCGGAGAAGATACCCGTGTTTTTCTCTGCAAATATGTCTCTCGGCGTAGCACTGCTCGTCGAGCTTGCAAAAACGGCTGCCGCGGCTATGCCCGAGGCAGATATCGAAATAATTGAGAAGCATCATACGAGAAAGCTCGATGCACCGAGCGGCACGGCTCTTATGCTTGCTCGCGCGATAGGCGAGGTGCGTGACGGTGCATACGCAAACCCGGGCAGGAGCGGACAAGGGAAGCGCGATAAGGAGGAAATCGGTATTCATGCCGTAAGACTCGGCAACGTTGTCGGTGAGCACGAGGTTATAGTCGCTACACCTAATCAGACGTTAACCTTAAAGCACGAGGCGCACAGTCGCGCGCTCTTTGCCGAGGGGGCTCTTGCAGCCGCTGCGTTTATAGTCGATATGCCTGCCGGCCTTTATGATATGAAGAGCCTTGTCAATGATAAAAAGGCGGCAGACACTGCCACCCGTGTTTGATTTTTAAAGGAGAATTTTTATGAAGGTAGCAATATATGGCTACGGAAATCTTGGTCGCGGTGTTGAGCTCGCTGTAAGGACGGCACCCGATATGGAGCTCTTCGGCGTTTTCACCCGCCGCGCACCCGAGAGTGTTGTTACTCTGACGGGCGCGAGTGTTTATTCTGCCGATGGCCTTCTTGAATATAAAAACGATATTGACGTCCTCATTCTTTGCGGCGGCAGTGCTACCGACCTGCCTGAAATGACGCCTGCCTTGGCGCGCGACTTCAACGTGGTCGATAGCTTTGATACCCATGCGAAAATCTCGGAGCATTTTGATAAAACCGACGCGTCAGCTAAAGATAGCGGGCATACCGCGCTTATTTCTGCCGGATGGGACCCCGGACTTTTCTCGCTTGCAAGGCTTTTTTCCTCTGCCGCGTTGCCATCTGGCCGCGATTACACCTTCTGGGGTAGGGGAATAAGCCAGGGGCATTCTGATGCTATCAGGCGCATACCAGGTGTCGTTGATGCCCGCCAGTATACCGTCCCCGTCCCTGAGGCACTCGAGGCGGTAAGAGGCGGTGAGATGCCTGAGCTTTCAACGAGAGAAAAGCATAGACGAGAGTGCTACGTCGTGGCGGCCGACGGGATAGACACGGCGAGAATAGAGCGCGAGATAAAGAATATGCCGAACTATTTTGCCGATTACGACACTACCGTTAACTTCGTGACTCTCGATGAGCTGAGGTCGCAGCACGGCGGTATGCCGCATGGCGGCTCGGTTATAAGATGCGGTGTCACAGGACTGTCGGGTGAGAATACTCATACGATTGAGTTTAAACTAAATCTTGACTCAAACCCCGAGTTCACCGGCAGTGTTCTCGTAGCCTATGCAAGAGCCGTTTATAAGATGCATAACCTCGGTAAGTGCGGTGCTCTTACCGTTCTTGACGTGCCCCCTGCATACCTTTCGCCGCTTTCGGCCGAGGAGCTTCGCAGACATTTAATTTAACCCGTTTTTTAACACGGGTACGTATTAATCCTCCGAGAAAGGAGAAAATTATGCAAAAACTCGAAAACCGCGAGATGATTTGCGAGAATATAGGACGAGACGGTAGAGGTGAGCTTACCTTTGCAGGTATGCCGCTTTCCCCTCTTGCTAAAAAATACGGCACACCGCTTTATCTTTACGACGAGGAGCGTATACGTGAGAGATGCCGCACCTATATTTCCGCTGCTAAGGCGGCCTTTGGTGAAAACTGCCGTGTTCTCTACGCTTCAAAGGCGGCGTCATTCGTGAGACTGTACGAAATTATGCGTGAGGAGAAGATGGGCATTGATGTCGTTTCCTCCGGTGAGATTTACACCGCACGCCGCGCGGGTTACCCACTTGAAAACGCATACTTTCACTCAAATAATAAGACCGACACGGATATAGAGTACGCTATTGACTCGGGTGTCGGCACGCTTGTCGTTGATAACGAGGAGGAGCTTTTTGCTATAGACCGTATAGCTCGCGAGCGCGGTACGAGGCAGAAAATTCTTCTCCGCATAACCCCCGGCATTGACCCACACACCTATGCGGCTGTCGCTACCGGCAAGGTGGATTCCAAGTTTGGCTCGGCAATCGAGACGGGACAGGCTGATGCAATCGTGGGTTTAGCGCTCTCGCTTGACGGGATAGAGCTTCGTGGCTTCCACTGTCATATAGGCTCGCAGATATTTGACTCGGACGTTTATCTATCTGCGGCGCGTGTGATGCTGGATTTTGTCGCGCACATAAGGCTCGTTTACGGCTTTACCGCTTCTGAGCTTGATATTGGCGGAGGTCTTGGCGTGCGTTATACGAGTGAGCAGCCGACGGTCGATATTCCGGCAGTGCTATCTGAGGTCGGCGAGTACCTGCATCTTCGCTCGTCAAAGCTCGGAATAGCGCTTCCTACTATCCTGCTTGAGCCAGGTCGCAGCATTGTTGCAGACGCAGGTCTTACACTTTATACCGTAGGTACAGTAAAGCGAATTCCGGGCTATAAGACCTATGTGTCGGTTGACGGCGGTATGACGGACAACCCGAGGTTTGCTCTTTACGGTTCTCCTTATACTATTCTTCCCGTGAGCCGTGAGGTTCCCACCGACTCGGTCAAATGCTCGGTGGTTGGAAGATGCTGTGAGAGCGGAGATATACTTCAAGAGAATGTATCGCTTCCTGCCGACATCTGTCGCGGAGAGCTGCTTGCCTGCCTCACAACAGGCGCGTACCATTACTCGATGGCATCAAACTATAACCGTATTCCGAGGCCGCCTGTAGTAATGCTCCGTGACGGTGACAGCTATGTCGCAGTGAAGCGTGAAACCTACGAGCACATAGCCTTGCTTGATATGTGATTTTAAGCCATAATGCAAACTAAGGTTTGCATTATGGCTGTTTTAGTCTACCTAAAAAGCACGGCATCGGATTGGCGACCTTGCAAGTGCTAAGTTTGATGTTTCGGATTGGAAACCAAAATTCGACTCTCTTTCCTCTTGACAAATGTGACTGAAGGTGGTAAAATAAAAGATATTAGTGTTAATAACTACCCGTGGCACAGCTGGATAGCGCGTCAGACTCCGACTCTGAAGGCCGTAGGTTCGAATCCTATCGGGTAGGCCAAAAATCGACAAGTTTGGACAGAAGCTTGTCGATTTTACTTTTTCACTTTTCACTTACGAAACTTGTCGATAGGTAATAGGTAAAAGTGAAGAGTGAAAAGGTGCTGACGCAGCTTTTCTCTCGATGCTCGAAAATCATTTATTATATGTGAAGGTTCAAATCCATCGGTTAAAAAGCAAAAATATCTTTTTTATCCAAGCCTTTGGCTTGGAATATAATCAAAAATCCGACCTAAGTCTGCTTTTTGTATCTCATCTTCTGTCGGATAAAATTGAAGCAAGGCATCACAAAAGCGGGTTTTCTGTTGACAAATCCGCTTTTGTGTGCTAAAATAGTGCAAGTATTATACTAAGACTTACTTGGGAGGCAAATATGTTAAAAAAAAGAGATGCAAAGAGTTCGGTGTCACCAGAGGTTCTGCTTGAGACCAGGTATAAGAGCGCTCGTATAGATTTGCTTGTGGTCATAGCTTTGACTGTTGTAAATCTTTTTATGCTTTTGTTTGGAGACGGTACGTATTTCCTTTTCTCCGCGGCCGTTCCTTATAACATCGCTGTAAACGCAATGTACTTGTGCGGCAAGCTACCGCCCGAGTACTATCAGGGAGATATGTTTTTGCCCGAGTTTCTCGGTGATGAATTTTTTGCGGTAATGCTTGCTATCGCCTTTGCTATACTTGCCGTGTACGCGCTTTGCTTTTTCATGTCCCGAAAGCGCAGAGTAGGGTGGCTTATTGCGGCGCTTGTGCTTTTCGTGATTGATACGGTCACTATGATTATGCTATATGGTATCGCGCCGGATATGATTATCGATATGATTATTCACGGCATTCTCATCTATTATTTCGCGGCAGGCGTTCACGCAGCCTTTAAGCTAAAGAAGATTGAATCCCAGCCTGCAGTCACACCGCCCGAGACGGATAATGGTACGGATGACGTTTCTCATTTCTTTGAGAATGACGGATTTGACGGTAATTAATTCACTCCCAAAACGGAAAGCGCTGCCTGCGTTTTCCGTTTTTTCTTTTCTTTTGTTCAAATGTATATTTTGCACAAAAGCAAATGTATATTTTGCACAAAAATGAACGATAGTTGGAAAAAGGATTGACTTCATCACGTCAGGTGTGCTATTATTAAAGTGTAAAAAAGATATTTATGTGAACTTTGCACAGTTTTTGCCATAATAATTATGCATAGTTAACAAACGGCCCGCTCCGCGATGCATAGGAGCGCTTGCTTGCTTATATCTTTTGAGGAGTAAAATACCGTGAATGACGATAAGCTTAAACATCATTTTGATGAAGTTCAGCGGTGGATTGGCTTGCCGGTATTTACGGCGCGAAACAGGCTTCTCTTATTACGCAGACTGTGCATGGGATAAAAATAGCTGCCTGACCGATTGCGAGAGCACCTGTCAGATGCTCGGAATTCCGGTGTTTAATAACCAAGGTTTTCTAAAATTACGTGTCAAGATAGAAGCGGCACACGACAGACTTGAGGTGAAATAAAGTGAACGATGAAAGATATCAGCTGACCGAGGAGGAACAGGTACGTTGGGACACGCGTTTTGACGAGGCTGAGAGGGTTATGGGTAAGCCTGCGGCAGACGCACTCCGTAAGCTTTACGATTTTTACGGTATTGATTGGCTTTATTGGCTGGGCAGCCTTTATGATTACGAGAGCGGCTGTATTTACTACTCTAACAGCGCTCGAGATAACGAGGGCTTCTTCACCGACGCCGAGAGCACCTGTCAGGCGTTCGGTATAATTGATTTTGCCGGAGGTCTTGTAAGGTATAACGGTAGCTGGAAGCAGGCGCTGCCGGAGACAACCTGCGACCGTATGCTTGCATATATGCAGTCAATGCAGGATGAGGAAGACGGCTACTTTTACCACAAGCAATGGGGCAAGAAAATAGGTGCGGCAAGGCGCGGAAGAGATTATAGCCAGTGCCTTGAGCTAATAAGACGAATGGGCGGTAAACCTCTTTATCCCACGGCGAACGAGCGCATTGAGGCACTTGCTGCAAAGACTGCGGCAGAGAAAAAGGCTGAGCCGACTGAGAAAAATGCGGAGGAAAAGCAGGTGTTCGCCCCTCATCTTCTCTCAAAAGAGGCAATGCTCAAGTATCTTGAGAAATTTGATATAAGACACGAGTCGCACGGTATGGGGCACATCCTTGCCGCACAAGGCCCGCAGATAGTCGCGGCAGGTCTTGCAGATTTCGTGTGCGACTACATAGATTCAAAGCAGTATCCCGACACAGGACTTTGGGAGATAGGCGCGAATTACGCATCTCTATCGGGAGTTATAAAGATGGGCTCGCTTTACAACATTCTCGGCAGACCGATTAAGTACGGCTACAATATCATTGACAGTGCTATTGAGGTTATTCTCTCCGATGAAGACCCCAAGCCCATAAACTATGTATTCAATCCCATAGGCGGTCTTGGTACTGCTGTAGGCAGTGTTAAAAAGGCTAACGATGCCGCAGTAGCACGTGGCGAAGAGCCGCCGTATGATATCACGCTTGTCAGACGTAAAATTTATGATAAACTTCCCGAGATGGTTGATAAAACCATTGAAAAGCTCTCTAAATTCAGAAAGCCCGACGGCTCGTTCTCCTACCTGCAGAAAAGGTCGCTCGGTCTCTCTCAGGGCGTTCTGACCTCCAATTCTTCAAACGAGGGTGACGTCAATGGGCTTGCCTGCGGTATGAGTTATATTCTCGGCTCTATGTTTGGCTTCCTTGGAATTGCGAGAGTGCCGCTTTGTAACCCCGTGCATTTTGAGAAATTCCTAGATATGATAAGAGAGGCAAAGCCGATAAAGAAAATTCCCAAGCCTGCCGAGTACGCCGAGGTGCAGGACTTTGAGGGCGGCGGCATGAGCCACAGATTTATGGGCTCGTCGGGCGGCTTTGACATAACTCCCGACCCAAAGGACTATGAGAACTCTACGCTTAAGTGGTGGTCCGAGGAGGGTAAGGTAGACAGAGTCCGCTATAATGCTGTCGATTTTCTGCGTAAGCCTCCGGTGACGAAAATTACGGCCTTCACCTATGACGTTGACGTTTTGCTTCTTGAGTGTCTTGACGAGGGCAGAATATTTGATATCGAGTTTTACACCGGTGATAAGGCTGCCACGTCCGTGCCCGTTAGTGTGAAGGGTGGAGAAGTGTTCTTTTCCCCCGAGGATACATTACCTGTCCGTGTAGGTGAGGTGGGCGATTGGATTCACCTGCAGCTCGAGTATTACCCAATAGACGAGAGCACCGCAAGGGTTAAGCTTTTTGCAGACGGAAAATGCGCCGAGGTGAGCGAGAGCTTCCTTGGTGACAAGCCGCTTGATTTTGTGGACGGCGCAGCCTTCGTTTCGGCAGAGCCCCGTCTTGTGTTCATCTTTGACAACCTTAAGTGCAGGATATGCACAGACAAGACCTATACGGCTTGAAAGAGCTTCGGCTCACAAGATAGATACAACTATAAAGAAAGGAAAACTATATGAAAAAAGTTTTAATCGCGATTTTCGTCGTGGCACTCTCGGTGGTATGCCTTTTCTCGTGCTCGAGTGACGTGACGATTTATTCAAAGGCTGACGACCTTAAGCCGTCGGTCATTATAGCCGATTTCGCAGAGGAAATCGAAGAGGAAGGCTATAATGAGATTTGCAGAGCCCTTAAGGACATCTTGGGGGAAGAAGGTTTCTTTCACAAGACCGACATTTATCTCGAGGCTCCCGGCGAGATAATCATAGGTAACACCAACCGTACCGCCACGCAGAAGGCGCTTGAGCTGCTCAACGCAAGCTACACTGACGACGGTGACACGGGCGCTTACCTTATATATGCATATAATGGCTCGATTGCAATAGTTGCGAACAGCGATTTTACACTTCCGATAGCAATTGAATACTTTGTTGAGACCTATCTTACCGGAGAATCTCTTGCTGTTGCTCCCAATCTCGTCGACCTCAAGCTCTTCTCGATAACCGCGTATAACGCTGCGCTTGACGCAGAGCTTTCGGCGATTTCCGACGCTAAGTTTGCGACTCGCTGGGATGAGGCTCTTGCGAAGATGGGTCCTGAGGCAACCGAGGCACTCCAGCGTCTTTACGACTTCTACGGCACCGAGTGGGCTACTTGGATGATGAACCTATACGACCCCGATACCGGCTGCTTCTACTACTGCAACAGTGCGCGTGACTACGACACCTTCTTAGTAGACGTAGAGAGCACCTGTCAGGCGCTTGACCAGCTCCTTGACGCAGGTCTTTTTGCGGATTTCAATAACAGCTGGGCTGACGCTCTTCCTGCTGATATGAGAGCGAAGTGCCTTGCGTATGTACAGGCTATGCAGGACCCCGATGACGGTTATTTCTACCATCCGCAGTGGGGTAAGGACATCAACTCCTCGCGCCGCGGCCGCGACCTGTCGCAGGCCCTCACCCTCATTCGCCGTATGGGCGGAGAGCCTCTTTACGATACGGCTCTTGATAATATCGGTGACCAGACCAGTCCTACGTCCTCCGTTATATCCTCCTTTATGGATACTGATGCTCACAAGAGCACTGTTGAGGCGGTCGTAGACGATAGATTCCAGAGCGAGGAAAAAATGCTCGCATACCTTGAGTCGCTCAAGATAAACCAAAACTCCTACACCTTCGGCCACACGCTTTCGAGTGAAACCCAGCAGATCGTTGCTGCCGGACTTGGCGAGTTTGTCTGCGACTACATAGACGCTCACCAGAATACCGAGACGGGTCTTTGGGAGGATATTGATTTAGACAATCTCGAAGCTAATCCCACGGCAGCTTATCAGGCAGCATCCGGTGTTATCAAGATTTCGGCGTTCTACTCAAGTGTAAACGGCGCAATCAAGCACGGTGACAAGATGCTCGATACTCTTATCGACATACTCCTTATTGATTCCAAGACTACTCAAATTACCTTCGTATTTAACCCTTGGGGCGCACTCCAGTCTGCAATAAGCAGTATAAAGCACGCAAACAGAGTTGCTGAGGAAAACGGTCAGTCACCGATATACAATGAGAATATACTTTATTCTAAGATTTATGCTAAGCTTCCTGACCTTATAAGCAGAACCATAAAGAAGCTCACTCCCTATAAGCACGATGACGGCTCCTTCTCTTACCTTGAGAACGGTACCTCTCTTACCGATAACCAGGGCGTTATTGCCTCTCTTGGCTACAACGAGGGTGACGTAAACGGCACTGCTTGTGCTATGCACTACATACTTGGCTCACTCTTCGGTTGCTTAAACGTTAAAAGAGTACCTATGCTTAAGTACTCCGACTACGTGGCTTTCCGCGAGATAGTTACTACTGCCGGTGCGGTTGTAAAACGCCCCGTTCCCGCAAACGAGCTGCTTGACTTTGAGGATTATGAGGGAATCGATTATCCCGCACGCGTTACTGCAGGTGGCGTGGACGCTGAAGGTGAGTACGTAGAGATAATAGAACACGAGCAGAGGGACGGCGAGGACGGCAAGGTTCTTGCAATTAACTCTATATACAACAACTATCTCCAAGTTAACGTTGAAGCAAAGAGCTCGAATACGAAGATGCAGTGCTTCACCCTCTCCTTTGACCTTTTCGTTGATTCTGCTGATACAGGTCCTATTTATCAGATATTCTTCAAGAATACGAACCAGAATAACTGGTACGCTTACATGGTTGAGATTACAACCGGCGGCGGTGTGGTTTATATTCGTGACAATATGACCGACCAATTCGTTGATTCGAAATATGTAAACGATCTTGAGATAACCGAGAAGACTAATACCTGGTTCAATCTCAAGTTTGAGTATTACGTAATTACGAACGACGACGGCACGTCCGAGATTAAAATCAAGGTTTACAAGAACGGTGTTTGCGTAAAGATAAGTGACAACTACTTCGTAAACTATATCGCCGACAACCAGCCTTACTTTAGCGATAAGACCGGCACGGTTCCAAAGCCTGCACCCATTAAGTTCATCAATAAGTTGGAATTCTTCGCGAGACTCTCTCCTGCATCGAGGATTTTAATAGACAACATTGACTGTATCACCTCGACGGCAGCACCCTTCTCTGATGCTGACGTAGTACCCGGAGCCGGTGTCATGGTTGAGCCGGATAGTGTTGTGAACGATACGATTGACTTTGAGGCAGAAGAGCCGGATCTTACTCTCTTCTCGGGTACCCAAGGCTTCTACTCGGTTGAGACGAAGGCCACAACGGCTAATGCAGAAAACAAGGCTTATAAGCTTACGTCGATTCAGGGACAAAGAGAGGCTAAAATGGGTATTGACTCCACCCTTATTAAGAAATCCGTCTTCACCTTTGAGGCTGATATCTGCGTTGACGACGTTGTGAAGGTAGCTGATGGCGGTGGAGCTTATCAGATACTCTTTAGCGATATTGACCTGAGCGCCTTCATGCTCTCTCTTGACGTTGTGGACGGCAAGGTTAAGCTCGCTACGTGGGAATCTACTGCGAATGCTACCGCTGTTGACCTTGGAGTTTCGGAAAACGTTGGTGATTGGTTCAATCTTAAGGTTGAATACCATCCCGTGAGCGCGACCGAGGCTCATATCGTCGTGTACATCAACGGCATCTACGCCGGCGAGAGTAATCACTACTACAACAAAATTTCGGCAAAGCCCGTCGTAGAAAAGATTAACTGTATCACGATTTACGACAGAACTGATACTCAGGCTTCGCTTTATATAGATAATATTAAGTGCAGCTACGACGCTAACAAAACCTACACTCCCCCCACACCCGCAGAATAAACATCCTAAGCCGTCCGGCATTTGTCGGGCGGCTTTTAATTTTGTAAAAAATATTGACTTTCGGTTTTTGCTATGCTAGAATGGTAATAGCGTTATTGCGCTGACAAATATTTTGCATGAAGACGTCAGGAGAAATTTTATGTCGAGTTGGAATGAACTTCAGGAGAAAATAGGCAAAACGGCAGCTGATGCAGTGAGAAAGCTATACGATTATTACGGAACTGATTGGATTAAGTGGATGGCAAACCTTTACGACGGTAAAACAGGCTGCTTCTATTATGCTAACAGCTCACGCGATTATGATACTGTAACCTACACAAAGAACGGTGTTACCGCGACCTACGACCTACTACCTGATGCGGAGAGCACCTGGCAGGCGCTTGATATGCTCGAGGAGCTCGGACTTTTCAAATCCGTTGATAACGATTGGTCGCGCGCGCTTCCCAAAAATATGAGAGAGCGCTGCCTTAAGTACATTCAGAATATGCAGGATGAGGGTAACGGATATTTTTATCATCCGCAGTGGGGTAAGGAAATAGGACACGCGCGCATCGGCCGCGACTATACTCAGTGCCTCTCGCTTATTAAAATTATGGGCGGAGAGCCTCTTTACAAAACTGCGACGGAGCGTATAAAAGAGAAGAGCTCCGGCGAGCAAACGAAGGCGAATGAAAATTTTACTCTTCCCGCGCATCTTCAGTCAGCAGAGGCGCTTTGTGCCTATATCGATAATCTTTATGTACGCAATAATTTCCACGGTGTCGGTCATATACTAAGCAGCCAGACCTCACAGATAAAGGCGGCCGGACTTGCCGAGGCGTGTATTGCTCACCTTGATACATATCAGAGCACTGAGACGGGATATTGGGACGAGGGCCGTGAGCATGAGTACGACAAGATTTCGGCGATAATCAAAATAGGCGCGCTTTACAGCGGTCTTGGCGGACGTATGAAGTATATGGAGAAGGTTATAGATTCCGCGATTGATACTATTCTTTCAGAGAGAGTTCCTGATAACATCTGCTTCGTATTCAACTCCATAGGCGGTCTTGGTACGGCTGTCGGCAACGTCAGAAGAAATAATAATCCCGATGCTACCGATTACACCAACATCGACGTCGTGATGAAAAAGATTTATGAAAGACTCCCCGAGATGATAGATGCCACTATCAGAAAGCTCGAGCTTTTCAGACACCCGGACGGCTCCTTCTCGTACAACTGTGACGGCACGTCACTTGTTGATAATCAGGGTGTTTTCACCTCGCGCGGATATAACGAGGGCGATATAAACGGCACTACTGTAGCTATTTACTATGTTTTGAATTCCTTGTTCCCGATTCTCGGTGCAACGAGAATTCCGCTTCTTAATGAGGAGAATTATAGGGAATTTATAGAAATCATAAACAGAAAAACAGAAGAGAGCTCTATATAACGTTAAGACTCTGACAGCCACCCGATTTTTTCGAAAATCGGGTGTATTTTTTATTGACTTTTATCGCTTTGTATGGTAGAATGTGTATGATATAATGTGCGTAGTATGTACATTCAGTTAGTTTTTAGGAGACTTAGGATGAAAAAAATTCTTTTGTTACTGACGCTTCTTACAACGCTTCTTTGTATATCATCGTGTGACTTTGATACCGACCCCACACCGCCCGAGGAGTTTACTGTTTTCTCGCCCGATGTAAAGGTTTCGCTCGTCTTAGGCAGTACCGATGCCACCGTGGACGACAGGCGCGGCTACGATACGCTCAGGGGAGCTATATCCTCGCTTTTGCCCGGCGGCTTTCTCATTAAAACAGATGACTACAACCGCTCAGAGACAAATCCCAGTGAGATAGTAGTAGGTCATACCGTCCGCGAGATATCCGAACTTGCGTACGAGTATCTTGCAGGAAAGGATACGCTCCCCGAGGGATATTCCCACTTCGTAATTTATTGCTACGAGGGTGCTATTGCCATAGCCGGCGACGGTAAGTATGCGATAGACGCGGCGGTTGATTATTTTCTTAACATGATTGTAAATGGAAATACTACGCTCGTGCTCGATTACGACCTTGTAGAGTACGTCAGCTTTTCCGAGGCCTCTCACGAGGCGATGCTGAATGAGAAGGTTGACGCTGAGGAGGTGCTCTATCTCGAGGGGTGTTGGGCTGAGCTTGAAGAAAAAATAGGCAAGGCCGCTGCCGACGCTGTAAGGGAACTATATGATTACTACGGCGCTAACTGGGTCAAGTGGATGGCAAATCTTTACGACCCCGCGACCGGCTGCTTCTATTATTCGAATAGCGGGCGCGATAATGAAACAACAACGTATAGGGGTAAGACATACGCCCTGCTTCCCGATGCGGAGAGCACCTGTCAGGCTATAGATATGCTTCAAGAGCTTGGACTTTTCAGAAGCTTTAATAACTCATGGATACAGGCGCTCCCTGAGGATATGCGGGTGAGGTGTCTTGCGTATATTCAGGATATGCAGAGTGACGATGACGGATATTTTTACCATCCGCAGTGGGGCAAATCGATAAGCGATACAAGGCGCGGCAGAGATTACACTCAGTGCCTTTCAATTATTAACAGACTCGGTGGTAAGCCCCTTTATACGCCGGCGAATGACCGTATAGAAGGGGGCACGGCATCGGCTACCGCGGCTGTGATTTCTGCTTTTATGGATACCGAGGCCCATAAGTCCAGTGTTGTTCTTACTACCTCTGCACTCCCCTCGCATCTTCAGTCGGAAGCGGCGCTTATAGCCTATATCGATAATCTCCTTATCCGCAACAATTTCCACGGTGTCGGTCATATCCTAAGCAGCCAGGCCTCTCAGATAAAGGCGGCAGGGCTTGCCAATGCCTGTATCACATATCTCGATACCTTCCAGGACCCTGTGACAGGATATTGGGGAGAGGGGCGTGATCATGAATACAACAAAATTTCCGGAATAATCAAGATTGGCGCACTGTATAGCGCACTTGGTGGGCGCTTAAAGCATATGGATAAGGTAATCGACTCTGCTATTGCTACTATTCTTTCGGATTACGAACCTTCGGATCACAATATATGCTTTATATACAACTCATGGGGCGGTCTTGGGGCGGCTATAAGCAACGTTGCGGCAAATAACGATCCCAACGCTACCGATAATACGAATGTCGACGTTATAAGAGCGAAGATTTACGCAAGGCTTCCCGAGATGATTGATGCGACAATAAATAAGCTCTCAAAGTTCAGATACACCGACGGCTCCTTCTCCTTCTATCCCGGGCGTACCTCGCAGGCGCCTGAGGGGGTTCCGGTAGCCGCAGGAAGTAATATCGCCGAGGGTGACGTAAATGGTACTACAGTTGCTATCTATTACACCATAAACGGTCTCTTCGGTTGCCTTGGTGTGAACGAGGTGCCGCTTCTCACTTACAAGGATTACAGAGACTTTATAGAAATCATTAACAGTGCTAACGAAGAGTACGAAAACGGGCAGTGAGCTTTTCCGTTTCGGTGTTGCACGCGTTTCTTTTAAACGCATGCGGATACTTGATATGAAAAAAATTCTTTTGTTACTGACGCTTCTTGCAACGCTTCTTTGTATATCATCGTGTGACTTTGATACCGACCCCACACCGCCCGAGGAGTTTACTGTTTTCTCGCCCGATGTAAAGGTTTCACTCGTCTTAGGCAGTACCGATGCCACCGAGGACGACAGGCGCGGTTACTACACGCTCAGGGGAGCTATATCCTCACTTTTGCCCGGTGGATTTCTCGTTAAAACCGATGACTACAACCGCTCAGAGACAAATCCCAGTGAGATAGTAGTAGGTCATACCGTCCGCGAGATATCCGAACTTGCGTACGAGTATCTTGCAAGTCGGAGGCCAAGGCGGTCTTAGGAAGACAATTTTCATT
>JAZNHD010000051.1:0-116712 GCA_045576815.1 Eubacteriales bacterium | reverse complement strand
CCCTCGCGAGTCGGCTTGTCTATTATACTACACTTTATTTCTCTTGTCAACCCCTTTTTTAAAAAAATTTTCAGGGATTTCAGAAATATTTTATGTTTTTTTCGAAATTTTTATACAATATTTGGAAATTTAAAGACCAACAGCAACAAAAATGACACTTGTCACCGATATTACAGTGAAAATAATCTCGAAAATCAGTGCTATCACGGAAAAGAGCTTCGCACCGCCAAAGCGCACCTTTACCGCTACTGCCGAAATTATTATACCGATTGCAGAAACTATTGCGGTTGCAAAGGCGCATATAATGACCAACACTGCGGCTACCGCAAGTCCGAGTCCCTGACTCAACCCCTCTGAGCCCTCCGCGGGCGGAAGCGGCAGAAGAGATAACATTTCAATATCAAAGATAATCAACCCAAGGAACGCAACTGCGCCAATGGCGAGAAAAATAGCTACAAAAACGGTATGCACTACGGCAGATTTCGTTTGCTTCATAGAAATATCTCCTTTTTGACTGTTTGAGAATATAATAATAGCATATATTAAACAATATGTCAAGTATTTAATATTTTGCAGAACACACTTGACAAGCGCCAACACTTATGCTATACTCTATCTCGCAAAAAACACTAATAGAGGCTTAATATGACACTTTACGACGAACTTTATTTCGAAATAACCCTCTCGGGCACGCGCGCCGAAATTAAGAAGCTCATATCCTTTCTCGAATCGGGAGAGCTTGCTGATTTTTTTGAATTTTCCCGTGATTACGTAAGCTACGACGACGATTTTTTGACCGTGGGCGAAATAGATGAAACTACGGCAACCATATCAAATGACGATTACGGTATCGAAATCGACGAGTTTGACGTGGGCGAATTCTTAGAAGTGCTTTGCCGCGCCGGAAAGAACCTTTATATTTCCGGGCAAATCTTTGATATTTCTGACGACGAATACAGCTTCGTATCCGAGGCCGGCAGCTCGTATTACCTTAACGCTGCGGCGGCAAAAAAGTTTAACGAAGACGCAGACCTCGAGGAAGAGGACGACGAGGACGAACCCTTTGAGGACTAACTCGCGCGCATACCGTATGTATATAATGTAGAAAAAAGCGGCAGATTGCCGCTTTTTTTATTCGAAACAGAGCTGTTGGAGCCTATAGAGCATATCGGAGAGCTCGCCAACGTCGCCTGTGCAGCCTCCAAGAACCCAGTGAGTGAGAAGCTCTCTTGCTGCGCCGTTAAAGGCGGTATAGCCGAGTCGCTTTTCTGGTATCCTTCCCATTTTCTCGTAAATTCCGCCAAGCACCCGCATCTCAAGGAAATCGGCATGAGTGGCTCGAAGAAGAATCTCAAGCACGAAGGCATGATTTTCTTTAAGATACACAAGCATATCGAAATACCACGAACGCATATTGTCGGCATAATGAGGCTCCGCGAGCGAGGCGCGGAGTGTATCTAGAAGGCCAAGCAGTCTTTCCTCAACAATCTGAGTTATAGATGTATAATTACGGTAAAAGGCGGTGCGCGAAACACCGGCACGCTTTACAAGTTCACTGACTGTAATTTTTTCAAACGGCTTTTTCTCAACAAGGATAAGCAGTGCTTCAAATAGCGACTCGCGCGTTATGGCATTCGCCTCGCGGTTGGAGGGGCGGTTCGGTTTCTCGAATTCCTTTATGTCCATAAAAACTCCTGTTACGAAGGCGGCCGGTGTTACAAATACGACTCGCGGTGTTCACCTTCGGCCTTTCGGGATTGACATTTTTCGACTTTCGTGTTACGATTGTAACATCGTGACACTCGTAACATCATTTTACCACTTATGTGGACTTTTGTCAAGGAAGGAATTTAAAAAATGAAATACGTACTGTATAATCTTCACGCAGGACACGGAACAGAGGAAGAAAAGCTCGCCGCGGTAAAGGCTACATATCCCGACGGCTGCGCGCTTGTAAATATGGCCGAAATAGAGAGCTACCCCAGCTTTTTTGCCGGGCTTGACGAGGACGACAGCATCGTTCTTTGCGGCGGTGACGGCACGCTCAACCGTTTTATAAACGACACGGCAGATCTCGATATCAAAAACGAAATCTTCTATCTTGCTCTCGGCACGGGCAATGATTTTCTGAAAGACATAGACGGCAAGCCCGGAGAGGAAATCGACCTTTCCAAATACATAAGGAATCTGCCGACGGCAGAGGTGAACGGCAAAACCTACCGCTTTTTAAACAACGTAGGGTTCGGAATTGACGGCTACTGCTGTGAGATAGGCGACGCTATGAAGGCGGCAGGTGCGACCGACATAAGCTACACCTCGATTGCAATAAAGGGATTACTCTTTCACTTCAAGCCGAAAAACGCCACCGTCACCGTTGACGGTGTAAAGCATGAATACAAAAGGGTGTGGATTGCCCCGACAATGAACGGAAGATACTATGGCGGCGGTATGATGCCGACACCGGAGCAGAACAGGCTATCCGAGGACGGCAAGCTCTCGCTTATGGTGTGGCACGGCTCGGGCAAGATTAAGACGCTGCTCGCCTTCCCCTCTCTTTTCAAGGGCGAGCACTTAAAGCATAAGAAAATGGTAAACGTGCTTTCAGGTCACGAGATAACCGTGGAGTTTGACACGCCCTGCGCCTTGCAGATAGACGGAGAGACCATCACCGGTGTGACAAAGTACACCGCGCACTCGCAGAAAAAATAATCCAAAGAGCGAAACGGGAAACCGTTTTGCTCTTTTTTCGTCGCGGCAATAAAGCTACCGTGATATCAGCTCGTCGGCTGTAACTCCGAAAATCTCGGATAGCACCTTCAACTCAATATCAGTAACGAAGCGTTTGCCCGCCTCTATTCTCTGAATCGCATTTTTATCAACATCAATTCCGTTAAGCTGCATTTTATCAGCAAGCGCCCTTTGCGAAAGCTTTGTGGGACAAGAGAGCCTAAGTGTGCGAATTTTGTCACCGCACAGATTGTTTTTACCGTCGTTCTTATTTTTAAACATATTTCACCCTGTTTTGACATTCAGTGATTGACAAAATTATTATAATGTGTTATAATCCGATTGTTGACATTCGCTGAATGTCATTGTAAATTTTAAATAAGAACTTTTGAATAGGAGGCATATGAGGTATTGCAATATCAAACATTCAAAATGATTTATTGGGATGAGGAAACCATTGGAGAACCATATATGGTATTTACACAAGAACAGAAACTCGCATTACCCAACGGCTCTCCTGTGATAAATTGTCATATTCAGAAAGGTGCAACTATTAGTGCTACTTTGGTTAGTGAATCTATTGACCAAGCCAAGGTGTTTTTCAAAGATTGCTTTCCTTTCATAGAATACAAAGCTTTTCTTTGCTACTCTTGGTTACTCTATCCGCAGATGCTAAATATGCTTCCAAAGGACTCAAATATCAAGCAGTTTGCTGAACACTTTTCTATCATTGGTGCGTGCAACGATTCGGAACAAGCCATGGAGAATTTATTTGATTATGGCAAGCATAATCCGCCTTGCAATCCCACAACTCTACAAAGAATGGCAAAAAGCGATAATGCAATTCTTGGTTATGGATGCGGAATAATTATGCTTTAGTGTGCAGCCAATTCCAATTTATCAAATAGCGAACGCCGACAGATTTTCGAGGTCTGTCGGCGTTAATTATTTGTTTACTGCAGAGCAAATAAGGCAAGATGTTTTATAAATTATCCGCTAAGAACAGCACGCTTTCCCGTTTTGCTCTTTTTTAAGGACGGGCGTGGGTTAGCTGTATAGGCCGTTTGCCGAGAGGTAGTTATAAAGCTCAGCACCGTGGTTCTGCTCTTCCTTCTGGATATGCGCGAGGGTGTCGCGAAGTACAGGACTCGAAAACTCAAATACGGATACGTCGTAAACCGAGGAAACATGCTTTTCCATAGCGAGCGCGTCTCGGCAAAGGTAGGTGTCATTCTGCTTTTTGTCAGCGGGACAGGAGGATACGGCAAAGTTCTTCTTCGCCTCAGTGGCTGAAGGGGATGCCGCAGGCATTTTCACCTCGGTGCCGCCGAGAATCTGATTGATTGTGTCAAGATGGCTCTGTTCTGTGTTTCGTATCTCGGAAAAGAGATTTTTCAGCGCGCCGTCACATGCCGCCTCACTGTATCTTGTGTATTTGTCAATGCAAAGCTGCTCCTGAGACTTTAAGTCTGATAAAAGTGTTCTTTCCTTTTCGGTAAGTGTCATTTTTCTTTTTTCCTTTCCGTGTTAGCAGCACATCTGCTGCGTCCACCTTTGATTTATGGAAAGTATTGCTTAAAATGCAAACTATTATTCACAAAAACAAAAATCCCCCGATAAAACCGGGGGTATTTCATTTTTGTTTTTAGATTACGCCTTAGTGAGATATCCCTCTCTGTAGAGTAGCTCAGCGATAAGCACCGCGCCGCCTGCCGCGCCGCGAAGGGTGTTGTGCGAGAGGCCGACGAACTTGTAGTCGTAGACGGTGTCGGCACGAAGTCTGCCGACGGACACGCCCATACCGCCGTAAAGGTCACGGTCAAGACCGGTCTGAGGGCGGTTATCCTCTTCAAAGTAGGTGATAAACTGCTCGGGAGCAGAGGGCAGGCCGAGAGTCTGGGGCTTACCGCTGAAATTCTTCCATGCTTCAAGAATTTCTTCCTTGGTGGGCTTATTCTCAAATCTTACGAATACAGCCGCCATATGACCGTCTGTAACGGGCACGCGAAGGCACTGCGTGGTAATAACGGGAGCGGTAGCGGGTACAACCTCGCCGCCCTTTACCTCTCCCCAAACTCTGAGGGGCTCTTTTTCACTCTTCTCTTCCTCACCGCCTATGTAGGGGATAAGGTTATCTATCATCTCGGGCCACTCGTTGAAGGTCTTGCCCGCGCCACTGATTGCCTGATAGGTAGTAGCAACGACCTCCTTGATACCGTACTTGCGCAGAGGTGTAAGCGCGCCCACGTAGGACTGAATAGAGCAGTTCGGCTTTACGGCAATGAAGCCGCGGGTTGTGCCAAGGCGGCGTCTCTGCGCCTCGATAACCTCAAGGTGTGCGTCGTTTACCTCGGGAATTACCATAGGAACGTCGGGGGTCCATCTGTTCGCGGAGTTGTTGGACACCACGGGAATCTCCGCTTTTGCGTATCTCTCCTCAAGCGCTTTCGTCTCGTCCTTAGAAAGACTCACCGCGCAGAAAACAAAGTCAACGAGAGCCCCGACCTCGTCAACAGCATCGGAGGAGATAACAGTCATATTCTTTATCCACTCGGGACACTCAGCCTTCATCTTCCATCTGCCCGCTACAGCGTCGGAATACTTCTGCCCTGCGGAACGGGGACCTGCCACGAGGGCGGTTATTTCAAAATAAGGATGCTCAGCAAGGAGCATTATAAATCTCTGACCTACCATACCGGTAGCGCCTATTATACCAACCTTAAGCTTTTCCATTGTTTCTTACCTCTTTTTGCTTTGATTATTAAATTGCTTATTATTTTAGCACACAAAAGCGGTGTAGTCAACCCCTTTTATAAAAAAATATTAGCGCGCAAAAAATCAAAGGGCGAAAGACGCATAATAGCGTCCACCGCCCGGAAAAAATCATTGCTGTTTATTTATGATGCTCACCTTTTCGGGCGAAATTCCCGTGGTTTCATATACTATCGTAAGTATCTGTGCCGCCTCTGCCGCCTGGAGAGCGTCCGCACTGACTATTACACTCACAGCGTCCTCGGAAATGATAGCCACACATTCCTCAAAGCCTTTTGCCTTAACCAAGGTTTCGATGTTCGCCTCGTTTTGAATGTCTACGGCAATCTTCGAGATTTTGTCAGCCGCCTCGGCTTTTGCCTCTTCACTCGACTCCTCGCTCTCGGTTACGAGCTTTAATACGTCAATCGCTTCGTCACGTGCTTCCTTTCTGTCAAGGGCGGTAGATGTGAAGTAATCCTGTTCCCCGTTTTCACCGACGCCCGTGCCAGTAGAATCAGAGAAATTGTCGTCCATATTATTATCGCCGTAGCCGAGTGAGCCTGCAGGGTCGTAGAACCACGCGTAGTTAAGATAGACGGCAGCACCGATAAGAAGCGCTGCGCCTGCGACCACTACGCCTCTTGCGGTCCTCGAAGAAAAGAATTTTTTGATTTTTTCATTTTTCATTGTATGATATCTCCTTGAAAATAGTTACTGATAAAGCCTATGAGGACTCGCTCCGATATATTCCTCTCTCATTTAGATTTTACGATAGAAATTCTGTTCGAGCCTATCCCGTAAAGCGATCCTATCATATCGACCAGCGTTTTTCTTACGGTGGGTGAGTCTGCGCCCTCACAAATTATGGCAACCGCCGCCACCTCGCCCGCCTCACCGTAGCTTATTATGACCTCGCAATCTCCTACACCGAAAACCGACGAGCACAGCTGGGAAAGCTCCTCTCCCTGTGATACGGAAGGAGTGTCAACAGCACCGTGCGAGCCGGAGAAAGCAATCAGCAAAATCCCTGCGAGAAATATGAGTGCCACCTTTAACAGAGATGTGTTCCGCTGCAAAAAAGACTTAATATTATCCGACACGCAGCCTAACCTCACATTCCCCGAGCCCCTCGCCCTCGATAAATTTTTCTATAGCGCGCCTGTCGGCTATTACAGCCGCACCCGAGAGAGTTATTTTAATTTTTTCTGCGCGCATAAGACGAAAATCAAACCCTAAAGCCTCGACCGCTACCGTCCCATTAGAAAGCGAAAAACGCTCACACACCGCTCTCAAAATTCCATCACAGAAGGCATCGCACGCAACCTCTATATACTCACCGTCTATATCTTCTGAATATGGCGGCACAGCCGGAAGCTCTCCGCCAATGGAGGTCGCGGTATCAAGAAGCGGTAAAATAAGCGCAGCTGCAAAAAGAATGCGCTGTGCCGTGGACTCGGCCCCCTCTTTCTTGTAATGAATGAGAGAAAGTGCACCAAGCAGCGCACACGTACCAAAAATCGAAAGTATATATTCCGTCACAGCAGTGAGACACCGCCTTTCATAAAGAGTATTATTTCAAATATGTAGGTGAGCACCGATAGGGAATAAACGGCTATTACCGTATCGGCAGCAAAACGGAATGCTGTAAGCAGTCTTGAAGCACCGTCGGAGGAAAGCGCGCCGGCAAACGATATAGCGACAGACAGTGCGAGCCTATATAAGAGCATCACCGCAAGAGGCGAGAGTGAGGCGATAAGCATCACTCCGATAGCGCCCGCACCTATGACGTCCTTTGCGTAAGAGAGGCCCGTCGCAAGAGTTGAGAGCGCGCCAGAAACCGTGCCGCCAACGATTGGGATTATACCCTGAGCCGCATATTTTGCGGCACGCATAGCGGCAGAGTCTGATGCCGAGGCGATAACGGTCTGTAAAGAAAACGTACCGACAATAAGGGCAGTTGTGATGCCGACAAGCCAACCGACAAGCGACTTTACACCTCTGGCGAGCATAGCGGCACTGTCATCACCGAGAGAAGAGACAAGCCCGAGCGAAAAAGCAAACGCCCCCACCGAAACGAAAGCATGCGTCGCAAGCGAACCGATAATAGAAAGGGTAAAATTCATTCCAACGGCCTGTACAGCTGAGCTGGCAACGCCACCCCCGGCAAGCGTAATCCCGGTCATTATGGGCACGGCAAGCGAAAAGAACGAGGAAAGCGCCGCAACTGTATCCATGGCCTCGGAAAAGGCGGGATAAAGAGCGCCGAAGATGAGGACGGCCGAAATAACCAAAACCGCAGCATTGACCGTGCCCGACAGAGCACCGCCCGACAGCGTTGCCAAATAAGATAGCGCCAATGTGCCCAAAAGCAAAATGAAAAATGGAAAAAGCAAGCCTCCCTCGCCTGCGGCGGCGCTTATAAGAGTAGAAAGGAGAGCATCAATTCCGACAAGCGAGGGTAGCTTTTCCGCATTCGAGAAATCTCCGTACCCCTCAGGAAGTGCCTCTTCGAACTCTGCAAGATAACCGTCCGACACTTCATTTGCTGCTACCGGAAGTGTAAAAAACATTAGAATGACAACTATTGTTATTATTTTCCTCGATTTTTTCATCTTATCGTCTCCATGCCAAGCTCGACCATTTTCACAATATACGGCAAAACCGTAACAAAAATTTCGAGTCTGCCGACGGTAATAAGAGCCGTCGCAATCCCTGTCTCACCAAGCTCTCGACAAATATCCGAGGCTATGCCAAAAACATATCCTGCACCAACTATCTTAACGGCACACCCTGCCGCCTCTCCGAGTCCTGCAAGAGTAACAAGAGAACCTATGCCAGATGCAGCCTCACCAAAAAGCTCAAGCCCCAAAGCCAGAAGCGCTACTATGCAGCATACCGAAAACAGCTTTTTCCCGCGGTAACCGTACTCCGATAGAATAAAGGCTAAAACAGCCGCGAGCAGTGCCGTAGCTACAGCCTTGCCAATCATAGACCGAACACCTGCCGTATCTGATTTATAAGCTCGCCTATCTTCGTCGCAAGAAGGAGCAAAATCACCACCATACCCGCAAGCGAAACCATTGTTGATTGCTCGTCCCTGCCCGCTCTTGACATCAGCTGACAAACGACGGTGACTATCATTCCCACTCCCGCTACCTTAAGTATAATTTCTATCTCCATTTTTCCTCCCTAAATGAAAAGGATAATAGCGCCTAGGGCTATCGCGAAAATCACCGTGCGCGACAGCTTTTTCTCGCGCGGTAGCTCCCCTAAGGCAAGTGCCGTCTCTTTTTCAAGCGCTGCCGCCGCGGTCTCGGTGCTTTTTATCAGCTCGTCCTTATAGGCGGCACCAAATGCATCAAAGTAGCCATCTAAAATGCGGCGCGTTTCGGACGAGAGGGGCAAACCATTCCTTATCTCTAAATACGCATCTTTGGGTGAGCCAAGCTCCTCACAAAGTGCGACAAAGCCGGAGCGGGTAAGTGACTCGTTTCCAAAACCGGCGATAAGTTCAGAGGGCGGCGCAAGAAAGACGGTTATCTTGTTCCTTATATGTAAAAGGAGCTCGGAAAAACCCTGAGTCAATTCCACACGATAGGTTAAGTGCTCACAATACCGCCTCGACAGCGAAGCCGCTGAAGCTAGCACTATGGCAGCGCCAAAAAGCTTAAAAATCCAAGTCATTTTCTATCCACTCTTAATGAATACCCCTCACCCGTGTGAGAAATTCCTACCAGAACCGAGAACGCGCCCGATGTCACGAGATCGCCCATGCCGGCTCTGCTGTATAAGTCATCGGGCGACTCGCCGTGCGAGGTTGCGACGATAGGCACTCCTGAGCGAATAACGCTCATCACCGCAGTAGCATCGGATGAGGAAAGCTCGTCGATGAAAATCAATTCGGGCGAGAGGGTTCTTATCGCAATCTCGATGCCGAGACTTTTTTTGTATCCCGACAGAAGCTCAACCTCTGAGTCCGAAAAATCCTCAGCCGAAAGCTCATACCTCTCATCAATAAGGGCTACCCGTGTAGAAAATTTACCAATCGAAGCCCGCTTGGCGAGGTATCGTAGTGCCGTCGTCTTACCAACTCCCGGAGGTGAGTATATAAGCATTCCGCGCCCAATGCCCGACTTGTATATTTCAAAAAGCTCCTCGCCAAACTCGCACTCCCCTGTCGGAATCCTAAAGACAAGACTCTGCAGCTCACTCACTCCGACGAGACGCTCACCCTCGTACCTTGCCCTGCCACAGATGCCGACCCGAATACCGCCCGGCATCGTTATATACCCCTCAGCAATCCTGTCCCTCTCTCTGTAAAGTGCCCCCTCGCATATAGCTGTGACACACCGCAAAAGCTCCTCTCCTCCGACACGCGTAGAGAGCTTCACCCACTCATGAGAAAACAAAACACTCGAAACTCCCTCTCGGCGCACCCTTATCTCCCTTACCGAGCGAGCACCCTCAACCCTCGCTTTTGCGCGCCTTGAAAGCTCGGCAGCCATCCCGCGCGGCAGCACCTCGAGCACCGAATTGAACTTCTCTTTTTCTTTTACAGCCTGCATTTTTCTCTCCTTTGCAAAAGCATAATTGTATTTTTCGACTTGTTTTACCAAAACTTGTCAACTCTATTGACAAGCATTTCAAATTGTGTTAAAATCTACTTAAAAAGCGGTAAAACCGTGTTGAGAAAGCGAGGTAAACAATTATGAAATCCACCGGAATAGTAAGAAACGTTGACGAGCTTGGCAGAATAGTTATCCCAAAGGAGATAAGAACCAAGCAGGGCATCGCAAACGGCGACCCCGCCGAAATCTTCGTAGACGGCGACTCCATAATAGTAAAAAAATATAACCCCTCCTGCCATTTTTGCGGCTCCTCCGCTGAAATCTTTGATTTCAAGGGTAAAAAAATCTGCGGTGAGTGTCTTCGCGAGCTTCGCGCTGCGCTCTCTTAAAAAGTTTTATAAATTACACAAAGCGTCTTGATTTTACACCTGCCGTATGTTACAATATATGCGGTTGGAATCACAAAAATTAATAAATATAAATCTCGAAAGGAATTTAACTAATGAAGGTTGTAACTTTTGGTGAAATTATGCTCCGTCTCGCGCCCGAGGGCTATCTCCGTTTTACTCAGGCTGATAAGTTCGGTGTTGTTTACGGCGGCGGCGAGGCTAACGTTTCTGTATCTCTCGCGAACTACGGACTCGACTCCGCGTTCGTAACTAAGCTCCCGAAGCACGAGATAGGCCAGAGCGCCGTTAACGCACTCCGCAGATACGGTGTTGATACCTCTAAAATCGTACGCGGCGGCGACAGAGTCGGCATTTACTTTAACGAGAAGGGTGCGTCCCAGCGTCCCTCTAAGGTTATTTACGACAGAGCGCACTCGGCTATTGCCGAGGCATCGCGCGAGGACTTCAACTGGGATGAGATTTTTGAGGGTGCTGACTGGTTCCACTTCACCGGTATCACTCCCGCTCTTAACCCCACCGTCGCTGAGATTTGCCTCGATGCCTGCAAGGCTGCTAAGGCTCACGGCGCAAAGATTTCCTGCGACCTCAACTTCAGAAAGAAACTCTGGACAAGAGAACAGGCTCGCGAGACAATGACGAAGCTCTGCGAGTATGTTGACGTTTGCATCTCCAACGAGGAGGACGCACACGACGTATTCGGTATCGATGCCGAGAACACCGATATCGCAGGTGGCAAGCTCAACCATGAGGGCTACAAGTCGGTTGCCCGTCAGCTCTCTGATAAGTTTGGTTTTGAGAAGGTGGCTATCACCCTCCGCTCCTCCATCAGCGCAAACGACAACGACTGGGCAGCACTCCTCTATGACGGTGAGAACTACTGCTTCTCTAAGTCCTATCACATGCACATCGTTGACCGTGTCGGCGGTGGCGACAGCTTTGGCGGCGGTCTTATCTACGCCTGCCTTAACGGCTACTCTACTCAGGATGCGGTTGAGTTCGCGGTTGCGGCATCCTGCCTCAAGCACACCATTGAGGGTGACTTCAACGCAGTTTCCGTTGACGAGGTTAAGGCTCTCGCCGGCGGTAATGCTACCGGTAGAATTCAGAGATAATTATAACCAAACAAAAAAGAGCAGGACCTGCTCTTTTTTGTTTTTGTGTTTGTCAGCACACTCAAAATTAAAAGTCCCGCGGAAGCGGGACTTTTAATTTTATTGTAACAGAGGTAAGAGAAGCATCATAAGCGGAACTGTCAAAACAGTAAGCATTGTGCTTAAAAGAACGGTGTTTGCCGCTTCCTTTTGCCCTTCTCCGAGTATCTCGGAAAAATTTAGTACTATCGAGGCAGACGGGGTAGCTGAGATGACAAAGAAGGTGACGGCAACCTCGCGCGGCACAGGCAGCAACAGAACGAGCGTGAGCGCCACGAGCGGCATAAGGAGTTGCTTTACGGCTATGGTAAGGTATATTCTGAAATCGGAAAAGAGCGACGCAAGACGCATCGTACCAAGCCGCATGCCGAGTATTATCATAGAGAGGGGTGATGACATTCTTGCCGAGGTGGTTATCATATCAAAGAGGCTCGTTGGAAGCTGTATCCCCGAAACGAAGAGGACTAAGGCTATGATTGTACCAAGCATAGGAGGGTTAAGAAAAATCTTCTTTACGCTTATATGGCGAAGATTTCGGGATATGATAGCCGAGCCGACCGTCCAGCCCACGACGTTCATAACAAGGGCAAACACCGTGGTGTAAATAATCAACTCGTCCGAGGTCTCCGGAAAAAGTGCCTCAATAATGGGTATGCCGAAGAACGCGCTGTTTGAAAAGGTGGTGGCTATCGTTATTATGCGGTATATCGGCTCCTTTTGCCTCTTTCGAAGCGCGAGATAAGAGCCGCCGAGTACGATGGTAAAGATTGCAACCGTGAGGGCCGCGAAGATACCGAGCGAGACAAGCTTGTCCACCGAAAAGGTGAGTCTACCGAATGTGTAGACCGCAAGGCATGGCTGGCAGACGAAAAGTAGCACCTTTGAAAAGCCAGAGATGCACTCCTCTCCGATTAAGCGTGTTTTGGTAAAAAGGTAGCCCGGGACCGCAGTAAGAAGAAGAACTGCGGTTGCACCGAGGGTTATTAAAAAGGGGTTCATTACAATCTCCATTCTGTCGCCCGCGCCGACCGCGCAAAGCATAAACGAATTTTCGGTATCACAATCCGTACGGCGATTTGGACTTAAGCTCCAAATCGCAAAAACTGCTGTGAGAAGCTCGCAAAGCACAGAAAGCGCTTATACAGAGATTTCACGCCGGTTCCTATTTTTCATCAAAGGATGCGACAAAGAGGGTGTTATACGGTATATCGACGACTGACACAGCATTAAAGTGCTCAGTGAACTCCGCTGACTTTCCGACAGTCAAGAGTAACTCTGGGTAAAGGATATCGGATAGGTCAGAATAAAAATCGGAGAACATAAGATTATCCTCATCCTTGTATGCGTTGTCCTCTACGTCGAGTCTGTAGATAAACGCAACACCCGATTCCCACTCGGCCTCGCCAAACTCACCGACGGAAAGCTCCATCGCCGTATCATATACGTCAGCAAATGCTTCCTTAAAATATCCGGTCTGCTCCGCTGAGGGATGAAGATAGTATCCCGTGTTAAAAAAATCAGGGTCACTGTCGGAGAAAGTCTCGTCGCGAAGAAAGGTATCGAAGGCGTCGGGGCTCATCGCATTATCAAGACCTGCCGCAGCGTTTGCAATATATCTTCTTATATTCTCGATTTTTTCAGCCTTTGCCGCTTTTTCTGCATCGGTAAGCGACACGGTCTCGCCCGAGTCGTTAAGGCGGTCAAAGCGGCGCACGAACATAACCTTAACGCGAGTGTATTCGGACAAATAATCCCCACACTCCTCGGGTCTTGTTGAAAGAGTCGTACCACCATCACCGTAAATTACAGCTTTTGCACGCTCAGCACGGTAGATAAATGCCGAGGCCGAGGCAAAATCCTCGTAGGTAAAGCCGTATTTCTCGCTCATCTCATTGAAGCGCTCGACAGAGCCGCCTGCCGAGTAATTAAGCTTGTCCCTTACCGCCTTGTCAACTACATCACGGTCGGCTGCGTTGTAATTTGAATATCGGTAAAATATTCGGCTTGCGGCAAGAATACCGCGAAGATACTCCTCGAAACCTGCCTCGAGCTTCTCTCCGTAGGTCTTGCCGTCGTCCGCCGTACGCGACCAAAAGGTGTCAGTATCGCTGACACCTGACACACCTGATGCGCGAAGAACCGTCATATAGGTGGCTTTGTAGGTTGAGGCAAGATAGCGCACCTCCCCGCTATTCAGCTTCACACCCTCAAGGCGCACAGCGGCCGCTGCATCCTCTACTGCATTTATTATTCCTATGCCCGCACCAAAACCTATTGCCAAAAGCAGTGCCGCAGAAAGAAGCACCGCAATCAGCCTAGTCAGTCTGCCGGGGCGCACCGCGCTTTCATTATTTCTCATTCTTTTCGTTTTCCTGATTTCTAATTTTTATATATTCAGCGAGTATATCCGCAGAGATTTCTGCCGCTTCACCCTTGAATTTGTAAACAATTGTTTTATTTCCTGCCGAAACAAAGCGCATTCCTGTATATTTACCGAAGAGTTCCGACCACACAGCAAGGTTGAGTGTCCGCGGTATAAAGGTAATGGTGTTGCCCTTTGCCTCAACCTTTAAAAGACCTGCCTCTGTAGCGAGCGCTCTCGTAAGACCAACGGATATCAGTCTCTCAACGGCTCGCGGCAGCTCTCCAAATCGGTCAAGAAATTCATCCCTCACATCGTCCGCATCCTCCGGGGTGAGAATTAACGATATCTTTTTATACATCTCCATACGCTGTGCGCTCGCCCCAATATAGCTCTCTGGTATGTGTGCCGAGGTCGCCAGCTCAACCGTCGCTTCCTCGCGGGGATTCAGCTCTCCTCTTTCCTCGAGCACAGCCTCGGATAGCAGCTTTACATAGAGATCGTAACCAACGCTGTCAATATAGCCGTGCTGCTCCGCGCCAAGAAGATTGCCGGCACCTCGTATTTCAAGGTCACGAAGCGCAATCTTAAAGCCTGCACCAAACTCGGCAAACTCCCGTATGGCAGAAAGCCTTTTTTCAGCAACCTCAGAGAGCGCCTTGCCGACTCGGTAGGTAAAATAGGCGTATGCCTGCCTCTCGCTCCTGCCAACTCGACCCCGTATTTGGTGAAGCTGAGATAGACCAAATCTATCGGCATCCTCTATTATAAGCGTGTTTGCCATAGGCAAATCGACGCCGGTCTCTATAATAGTTGTACAAACGAGAATATCTATCTCGCCCTCAACGAGCAGGTGCCAAATATCCTCAAGCTCATCCTTATCCATCTGTCCGTGAGCGTAGGCAACGCGCGCCTCGGGAAGCTCTGAGGAAATCCTGCCGGCGCAGAGGGCAATAGAATCAACCTTATTATATAGGTAGAGCACCTGACCTCCGCGCGAAAGCTCGCGACGCAAGGCATCGAAAATCACTGCATCGTCGTGCTCAAGCACGTAGGTCTGTACAGGGCGGCGCTCGCCCGGCGCTTCGTCAAGAATAGAAATGTCACTAATACCGTTCATCGCCATATTTAAAGTTCGCGGTATCGGTGTTGCAGTGAGAGTTAGAGTGTCGACGCCCGTCGCCATCTCCTTGAGCTTTTCCTTTTGCCCGACACCAAAGCGCTGCTCCTCATCAATTATGAGAAGTCCAAGGTCGCGGAATTTAATATTTTTTGAGAGAAGTCGATGAGTACCGATAAGGATATCAACCTCGCCTCGCGCTGTCTTTCTTATAATCTCAGCCGTTTCCTTAGGCTTTTTAAAGCGCGAAAGCATTTCTACCGTGACAGGATACTCACGCATACGCGAGAGTGCCGTCTGATAGTGCTGAAGTGCCAAAATAGTCGTCGGCACGAGTATTGCCACCTGCTTGCCGCCCATAATAGCCTTAAATGCAGCGCGAAGTGCAACCTCGGTCTTTCCAAAGCCTACGTCTCCGCAAAGAAGCCGGTTCATCGGCACAGGACGGCACATATCCGAGAGTATCTCTCGGATTGCAACACTTTGCGACTCGGTTTCTTCATACGCGAACGCATCTGCAAAATCCCTTTCCATTTCGGAATCCTCAGGGAAGGCAAAGCCGGGACGTCTCTGACGCTCAGCATAGAGCGCGATTAGCTTTTTCGCCATATCCCGCGCTGCCCCCTTCGCGCGTGAGCGAGTTCTGTGCCACTCGGTACCGCCCATCCTTGAGAGCTTTACCCTGCCGTCCTTATCGCGCTCACCTATATATTTACCTATCAGCTCAAGTCTGTCGCACGGCACGAATAGCTTATCCGTGCCGGCATATTGTATCGTTATATAATCTCTTGTAATACCGTCAACCGTAACGGTCTCGATACCCTCGAAAAGACCTATACCGTAGCTTGCGTGAACAACGTAGTCACCGGGCGAAAGGTCGGCATAGCTCATGAGGCGTGCAGTAGCACCCCCGACCTTGCGGAGTATTCTCTGTCGGCGCTTATTCTGCATAACCATCCTACCCTCGTCACGCGCCATGGAGAGCACGGCAACCCTCGGAGTAATAAGGTCAAAGCCCTCGACAGAGCCGACTGTAACGAGCACCCGTCCCGCCTCGACGGAGCCAATGTCAAACTCGGGTTTATCATATATGGGAAGTGCGGCAATGTCCACGTCTGCAAGCGAGGAAATCAGCGAGTCAGCACCAGCCTGGGTCTCACACACAAGCACCACGCGGTATAGAGCGCGCCTCAAAGCTGTAATATCCTCGATAAGCATTCTACCGTTATCTCCGTAGGAGACAGTTTTGCGTGTGCGGAAGCCGAAAAGGCCGGAGAGTTTTTCGGGAGCCCCGCCCGAAAAAGCATTTTCATGAATAACAAGATTTCTCGTGAGGAAGTCCTCATAATCTGACACGCCACCCGTGTAAGAGGCGGCAGACTCCGATAAAGCACCTAGCGAGACTAGTGACTTCGCACTCTCAGAGTAATAATCCGAGTGCTTCTTTATATCCTCTCTGCATGCCGCGCTATCAAGCACGAAAACCGCACAACGTCTGTTGAAATACGAGAAAAGGCACTCGTGCGATGGATATATAATACCAAGATATTTATCGCAAAAGTCTATTGGAGCATCCGAGGATAAAATCGCTGCCTCGCGCGCAAGCCTTTCACGCGTTTGCTCATCCTTTGCCCTCTCCATAAGTGTCTCGACAGCAGCAAGGACTCTCCCCCTCGACTCGCTGTTGACTATCACCTCTTTTGCCGGTAGCATCTCGAACGCTGCTACCCCCTCTCCGGAGCGCTGACTTATGGGGTCAAAATGCGAAATTCTGTCTATTTCATCTCCAAAAAACTCAACACGGGTAGGCTCTTTTTGATTACCGTCCCAAAAATCAAGTATGCCGCCGCGACGTGAAAACTGTCCTGCGCCGTCTACAATATCAACGGCGGCAAAGCCGAGCGCGACAAGCCGCCTTGCCATATCCTCCGGAGCTATCACATCACCGAGCTTGGCTCCGAAGGAAAGCTCTGCGAGCATTTCCTTTGGCATAGTATAGGTTGCCGCCGCCGCAGGCGTCGTTACTACGGCGTCGCATTCGCCTCTAAGAATGCGAGAGAGCACCGATAGCCTCTCACGGTCAACGTCGTGAGAGGCTCTTACATTATGAAATACAAGCTCGCGCCTTTTGTACCCTAAGGCTCTTAACCCAGAGGAGAGAAGAAGACGGGTTACTCTCTCCCTCTCGCCCTCGTCACGCACGATAATGCACACAGGGCCGTCCGACACCGCTCTTGCCTCTCTCACACTCTCTGCAAGAAAGGCCGGAAGCGCACCGCCGGCAAGACCGCTTACCGCTATCGGATGAGGGTTTATGGCGCGGTATGCCTCGCCGAGAGTCCGTACAAAGCCGCGGAACTCACCGTCAAGGCGGATAAGACTCGACAGCTGCATACCATCTTCCCTATCTTGAATATTTGTTCATTGCTTCATCAATTTTTCCCGAAATTATAAGCTCTGTCGCCGAGAAAATATCGGGGTATCTCTCGCCCATCGCAGTAAGGTCCGCCTCGGAGAATTTACCGAGCACCCAATCGACAAGGTCGTACTCGGGCGTAGGCTTTTTACCCACACCGATTTTCACACGAGGAAACTCATCGCCGACAGCCGAAATTATACTCTTTAATCCGTTATGACCGCCAGCCGACCCCTTGCGCCTTATTCTTATGACACCCGGCTCAAAGCTTATTTCGTCGTGAAGAACTATCACACGCTCTGCCGGGATTTTATAAAATGCCGCAGCCTCTCCAAGTGCCATGCCCGAGCGGTTCATAAGCGTCGTGGGCCTCATAAGCAGCACCCTTGCACCGCCGAAATTTGCCTCTGCAACCTTCGCGTGAAATTTCACTCGGTCTATCTTAACTCCAAGCCTTTCCGCTATATAGTCTATAGCTAAAAAGCCCGCGTTATGCCTCGTGTGCTCATATTCTCTGCCTATATTGCCAAGCCCGGCAACAATCCACGTTATAGGCATACCCGTGTCGCGTTTTTCTTCAATTTTTTTGAAAAGGTCAAATATATTCGCCATTTTAAGCTTCGGTGTTTTCCTTTACCTTTATAAGCTGCTCTGCATACGGAAGAGCCATTATAGCGTCGCAAAGCACATGCCACTCAGCAAGCTTATGACTGCGCCTTGCATAGTACATATTGATAAGCACCTCGTAGTTCATCGTCACCGTCCTCATCTGATTATATGACGAGGGCAGAAGCTGAATCATATTGTGCCACGCGGACTTATCCTTCGTTTCCACAAATCTTTTGCGTTCACGCTCGAGAAAGGAAATCACCGAGTCAAGAACAGAGAGGGAAGCCTCGGTCATTCTGTCACACGAGAAATCCTCGCGAGTGAATTCCTTCGCCTGTATTTTATGCATAGTCGAGGTGGAGTTTGCTACCGTGCCAACCTTGTAGGTATCAAATTCCTTCCACCAATAAAGTGGAGCTGTAATATCCATAGACACCATTATCTGACGCAAAAACTTCCTGTGGTCGCTACCCGCCTTCGCAAGCCTCGTCGCGAGCGACAGGTCGTTTTCACCGAGCACGTAGTTTCCGTCCTCATCGTAGTAGGAATCCATTTTCGCCCAGCTGTTAAGCGGATTGCGCGCGCCTCTTATGGCGTTTTCAAAATTCATCACTGATACTCTTTCAACCTTAAGCATTTCCATCCTCCACCTTTTAAACTTTTCCATCTTATTTTACCATAGAAATCCACCTCTTGTCAATCGCTGAATAGAAATTTTAAGCTTTCAATGCTTATGCATTTGTAAACTTTTTAAAACAAGTATTTATTTTTTAAATAAAATATGCTATAATGTTATAATCAACTCGTGTGCTCAAACAAAAATTTTACGCGCGAGGCTATTTGGAGATATATGAAAAGCTGTAATAAAGAAAAAAACTGCCGTCTTAACCGTGTCGGCGGTCAGGCGGTGCTCGAGGGCGTTATGATGAAGGCCGGCGAGCGCACGGTTACTACCTGCCGTAAAGAAGACGGTACTCTTGCCGTAACCGACGACAGCTTCGTGTCGGTGAGAAAAAAGCATAAGATACTTAACCTGCCAATACTGCGCGGCGTTATAAATTTCGTTGAAATGATGATTCTCTCCGTTAAGACTCTCGGCAGTTCCGCCGAGGCTATAGGTCTTGACGAGGAAGAGGGCGAGCCCTCTGGGATTGAGAAATTCTTAAAGGAAAAGCTCCGCGTAAGCCTTACCGACGTCATTATGGTCGTATCGGTAATACTCGGTCTTTTGCTTTCGGTTTTCCTTTTTCTGTTCCTTCCCATCTGGGCGGTAGCGGGAATAAACGCGCTGCTTGGCATTTGGAATATTTCGCTCGGTGACATCTGGTCGTCAGTCATTGAGGGTGTTATGAAGGTTGGAATTTTTATTCTCTACCTCTCTTTAACCTCGCTCATGCCGGACATAAAGCGTACCTTTATGTATCACGGGGCAGAGCATAAATCCATTGCCTGCTTTGAGGCCGGCGAGGAGTTGACGCCCGAAAATGCTATGCGCCACAGGAGATTTCACCCCCGCTGCGGCACTAGCTTTATGTTTTTTATGATTCTACTCGGCATCTTTGCGGGAATTGTTATAAAAACGCTTATCCCGGGTCTCGATACCTGGCTCTACACTTTAATAAGACTTCTTATCCTGCCACTGCTTATGGGCGTGGGATATGAAATAATTATGCTTGCCGGCAAGCACGATAATATTGTAACACGCGTCATTTCAGCTCCCGGTCTTTGGGTGCAAAGGATAACTACCAAGGAGCCGACACTCGATATGCTCGAGGTTGCAATAGTTTCGATAAAGTGTGCGTTGCGCGACGACTTCCCCCAATTCCGCGAGTTTTACGACAATCGCGCTTGGGAGAAAAACTCAGAGGAGCCGGACTCCGCAGAAGAAACGGGCGACGACGATGACGCTCCGCGAAGCTGAAGTAAGACTTGCCGCAGCAGGTATTACGAATGCGAGAGATGAGGCAAGGCGGATATTTCACCTCGTCGGGGAAATGCCTATTTACGAGCTTATTTCGCCCGACACCGTCTGCGACTCGCCTGCTGTAAAAGAGGCAATTGAGCGCCGCTCCGCTCGAGTACCGCTTGAGTATATCACGGGCCGCGCCGACTTCTATCGGGAGAGCTACAAGGTAACCGAGGCGGTTCTTATCCCCCGCGCTGACACTGAGATTTTGGTTGATTACGGGGTTAAAAATCTGCCGCGAGGTGTGCATTTTCTCGACCTTTGTACAGGCTCGGGGTGCGTTGCGCTCTCGATTTTAAATAATACGGAAAGCACTACTGCAACAGCTGTTGACATCTCTGAAGCTGCGCTCTTGATAGCACGCGAAAACGCAGATACACTCCTGATTTCTGACAGAATTAATTTTATACTCGCAAACGTGCTGACCTGCGAGCCGTGCGAATGCTTTGCCGTGTTCTCGAACCCTCCCTACGTTTCAGAGGCGGCTTACCGCGAGCTCGATGCGGAAATTTACAAGGAGCCTAGTATTGCCTTTCTCGGCGGTATTGACGGCACCGATTTTTACCGCGCGCTAACTCCGATGTATAAAGAAAAAATAGATATATGTGGCTTCATTGCCTACGAGATAGGCTTTGATCAAGGTGATGCCTTGCGAAAAATAGCCGAGGAAAACGGTATGTATTGCGAGATTTTACCCGATCTCGCCGGCCGCGACAGAGTTGCGGTGCTAAGGAGAAAATAACTAAAAATCGGCTCTTCTCATAGAATGAGAAAAAACACTGAGGAGAGCTTATGAAAAAAAGACGAATTGCCTTAGTTTTCGGAGGAGAGGGAGATGAAAGAGAGGTTTCTCTCGCAGGGGCTAGGTTTGTGTGCCCTCTCATAGACCGAGAAAAATACGAGGTTGTCCCAACCTACATAACAGAGCGAGGAGAGTGGCTTGTTTTGCCCGACACAGAGTCGCTCCCTGCTGACGTTTCGTGTGGCGCGAATGCCTTCCCCACACGGCACGGCTTAAGGTCTGATGACGGCTTCATCGAAATCGATTGTGCTATACCGCTATTGCATGGCGAGCGCGGAGAGGACGGGGTCGTACAAGGCTTACTTGATGCGGCAGATGTTCCCTACGTTGGCTCCGGTGTCGCGGCAGGAGCAGTTTCTATGGATAAGGCGTTTACTAAAACGCTAATCTCCGGTCTCGGTATCCCCACAGTTAAGTCCTATCTCGCGATAGCGGATAGTGACACCCACTCACCCAAAGCAGCTATAGAGAATGCCGAAACAGATTTTGGCTATCCTATGTTTATAAAGCCGGCAAGGCAGGGTAGCTCCGTTGGCTCAAGTCGGGCAAACAACAAGCATGAACTCGATAAAGCTCTGCGCGTTGCCATAGAGGCAAGCGATGGCAGGGTTCTGATTGAAGAATATATTGACGATAGGGTCGAGCTTGAATGTGCATATTTAGGCACGAGATGCAAACAATTATTTACACCACTCGGTCAAATTACCTGTCAAGGTTTCTACGATTACGAGTCAAAATATGCCGAAGATTCCAAGGCGAGAGTGTCACCGCACTCCTCTTATGAAGAGCTTTTCGGTGACAGGATACGCAATTGGTCGAAAAAAATTGTAGCGCACTTAGGCGTAAGACATCTCGCGCGACTTGACTTCTTCCTCTCCGGCAATCGGCTTTACTTTAACGAGATTAACACCTTTCCGGGATTTACAGAGACGAGCCTCTATCCAAGACTCGTTGGGAGGTGCGGAATTTCTCCGAGAGAGCTTATAGCGCTTCTCATATCCGACACGCTCACCGTATGATAGGTATATTCGATAGCGGTGTCGGTGGCTTTAATTCTCTATACGAGGTAAGACGGCTCTTGCCACGTGCGGATATTGTCTACCTTGCCGACAGGAAAAATTCTCCGTACGGCACAAAAAGCGAGGATGAGCTTATTCTGCTCGTCACCGAAGATATAAGACGGCTAAAGGCTCTCGGCGCTGCAAAAATTCTTATCGCCTGCTGCACAGCTTCAACGGTGTGGGAGCATCTCTCGCAAACGGAACGAGAGATTTCCATACCTATAATACGCCCAGCTGCACACGCTGCAGTGCGTGAGTCAAGACTCGGCATTGCCGTCATAGCAACCGATGCAACCGTACGGTCAGGTGCGTTCAGGAAAGAGATTTCGCAGCTTTCACAAAGCCTTCCCGTTGCGGAAATCGCCGCTCAGGAGCTTGTCTCTCTTGTCGAGGGCGGCTCTCGCGACGGCAAAATAACCGAAGCCGAGATGACAACCTTCACAGCGGTTGCCGAGAAAATAAGTAAAACGTGCGCCGACACGTTGATTTTAGGCTGCACACACTTTTCGCACCTTAAAAAAACGCTCGCGTCTTTAACGCAGACGAAGATAATAAGCCCCGCAATTGAGGGCGCTCGCCTTGTTGTAAAGGAATGCGGTGCATCTGTTCGGTTCGGGAGCGGGAGAACAATTTACGTATAAAAGAAAGGACTTAAAAATGTCAAAGCACAGAAGAGGCAGAATAAACGACGCAGTTGCCGAGGAGCTTGCGATAGCACTTGGCGAGGTTCGCGAGCCGAAGGTGGCAAACAACTTCGTGAGCATAACGCGCGCCGAGGTAGCACCAGACCTGAGACAGGCAACGGTGTATTTTTCCTGCATAGGCGACGCTGACGAGGTGCTCGCAGGACTGAAAAAGTGTACAGGAATGCTCCGCCACCACCTTGCCGTGTCACTCAATCTTCGCATAACCCCCGAGCTTTATTTCGTGAAGGACGGCTCTATTGAGCACGGTGCAAAGATTGCACGGTTCCTTGAAGAAATCAAGGCAAAGGATGCCGAAAGAGAGGCGGGAAAATGACTGAGTTTAAGGCTCTTTCCCTTTCCGAATGTATAGAGAGGCTCCTCTCGCTCGAGCGGCCGCTCGTGGTAATGCACGTAAGGCCCGACGGCGACACGGTAGGCTCGGGCGCCGGACTCTGCCGCATATTCGAAGCTCTTGGAAGGCAGGCGGCATACATTTCGGGTGATAAAATCCCCGAAAGGCTTGCCTTTTTAGTCGAAGGACTCACTGCCACGCAAAACACAAGCGGCTACGAGTGCGTCAGCATTGACGTGCCTTCTCCCTCACAGCTTGGCCCGCTTTCCGGTGAAAATATCGAATTTATGATAGACCACCACGAAATAAGCACACCGTTTGCTCCGCATTACACGATAAAGGGCGCGTCGAGCGCCGGTGAAGTGTTATACGGTATAGCGCGCGAACTGGAAAGAATGGGGCTTATCAGCATAACCCCCGAGATTGCCGCACCTATCTATGCGGCTATAGCCTCCGACACAGGCGGCTTTGCTTACTCATCGGCAACACCCGAGACCTATCGAGTCGCCGCCGAGCTTATCGAGTGCGGCATAGACCACGCGAATATAAACCACAGGCTCTTTTCCTCTAAGCCAAGAGCACAGCTGTGTGCCGAGGGGCTCGTCGCCTCGAAAATTATGACGGCGAAGAAAGGCAAAATCGCCTACGCGACAATAACAAAGGCAGAGCGCGACGCGCTCGGTATTGCAGCCGAGCATTTTGAAACCGCAATAGACGTGGTGCGCTCTCTTATGGGTGCCGTCCTCTCCTTCGTTGTTAAGGAAACCGACTCAGGCGAATATAAGGCTTCTCTTCGCTCCACCGATAAAAACGTAGCGCTCGTGGCAAAAAAATTCTCGGGTGGCGGACACAATCTTGCCGCAGGCTGCACGCCTAAGGCGGACACTATTGAACAAGCAAGAGATTTAATACTCTCGGAGCTTTCAACACTACTTGATTGAAAATAAAATTTATATAAGTGAGGACTAAAAAATGAAAAAGGTTACGAAAGCAATTATCCCCGCAGCAGGTCTTGGCACAAGAATGCTGCCTATCTCCCACGCAGTTCCGAAGGAGATGCTCCCTGTAGTTGACCTCCCCGCAATTTACCATCTCGTAAAGGAGGCAGTCGATAGCGGAGTCACCGATATTCTCATCATAACCAACAGAGACAAGGATGCTATGGAGAGCTTCTTTGACCTATCTATTGAGTACGGACAGGCTCTCGCGGCAAAGGGCAAGCAAAAGGAGCTTGATATGCTCTATGAGATTGCCAATATGGCAAACGTTTACTTCCTTCGCCAGAAGGAGACCAAGGGTCTTGGCCACGCAGTAGGCAGAGCTCGCAAGTTCGTAGGAGACGAGCCCTTCGTTGTGCTCTACGGAGACGACGTGGTATTCTCCGAAACTCCCGTATGCCGTCAGATGATAGACGTTTACGAAAAGTACGGCAAGGCAGTCGTTGGCGTTAAGCCTGTACCCGTTAAGGATTTACAGAAGTACTGCTCGCTTAAGGTCGACGCCATCAAGGGTGAGGACAAGGTTACCTTCTGCACCGATATGATAGAAAAGCCGAAGCCCGGCGAGGAGTTCTCAAACCTCTCTATCCTCGGCAGAGTTCTTCTCACCCCTGAGGTGTTCGACATTATAGACGCGCTTACCCCCGGCGCGGGCGGCGAGTATCAGCTCACAGACGCTATGGCTAAGATGGCACGCTGCGGGGGGGTTTACGCACTTGAATTCGAGGGCGAAAGATACGACATGGGCTCGAAGTTTGGCTTCTTAAAGGCTAATATTGTCAAGGGGCTTGTTCACCCCGAGACCGGCGACGAGCTTCGCGCGTTCATAAAGGAAATTGCAAAGGAGCTCTGATAGTGGAGCTCGAAATAAGACGCGCAAGGTGTGATGATGCCGCTGCAATTGCCGCGCTTGAGTCGGAAAATTTCTCCGACCCGTGGGGAGAGGAGTCGCTTCTCTCCTACATAGAAGCAAGCTTTGTCGCAATCATTGACGGCAGAGTTGCGGCATACTTAATTAGTGGTCTTATTGCCCCCGAGGGCGAGCTGTACAGAATAGCGGTAGATGAAAGATACCGCAGATGCGGGATAGGCAAAGGTCTTCTCTCCTTTGCTCTCTCCGAGCTTTCGCTCCGCGGCCTTCGCTCATTCTTTCTTGAGGTGCGGGAGAGGAATACCCCCGCGCGCGCGCTTTACTCCTCGCTTGGCTTTCGCGAGTGCGGAGTAAGGAAAAACTATTACAAAAATCCAACCGATAACGCAATACTGATGGTGTACGATATATGAAAATACTTGCATTTGAGTCATCCTGCGACGAGACGAGCGCAGCGGTGGTCGTCCGGTGTGACGGCGCATTCTCCGTAAAATCGAATATTATAGCCTCGCAGGTTGACACCCACCGTCTTTACGGAGGCGTCGTACCTGAGATTGCGAGCCGCGCTCACGCAGAGGCAATATCGCGCATTACCTACGAGGCGCTTGAAGCTGCCGGAGTGTCCATTGACGAGATAGACCTCGTTGCCGTTGCGGCAAACCCCGGGCTTATCGGAGCGCTACTTGTCGGTGTAAATTTTGCAAAAGGTCTTGCCGTCTCGCGCGGCATACCGCTCGTCGCAGTAGATCATATAAAAGGACACATTGCCGCCGCCTACCTTGGCGAGAGAGTGCCGACGCCCCCCTTTATTGCTCTTACCGTATCTGGCGGCCACACGGCGATTTACAGAGTGGACTCCTACACCGAAATCTCGCTCATCGGCACGACGCGTGACGATGCGATAGGTGAGGCATTTGACAAGATCGGAAGAATGATAGGAATTCCATACCCTGCGGGACGCGGGTTTGACGAGCTATCACGCGAGGGCTTTATTCTCGCGACAGGTGATAAGGAAAACTATTACGAGAAATACAAAAAGAGCGATGTCTATCGCTCTCGCGAGCTGGCGCTCCCCTCCCCCGCGCTCACCGATGGCACGCTTGATTTTTCCTTCTCGGGACTCAAAACCGCGGCGATAAATCTCCTTCACCGCTACGAGCAGTCAGGGCGAGAGATTCCGAGAGAGCTGTTTGCGGCAAGCTACACGTACGAAGCGGTTGAGGCCGTCGCAAAAAAAATCGATGAGACACTCAACGAGCACCCCGGTCTCTCTCTAGTTATGGCAGGCGGTGTTGCCGCGAACTCGCATCTAAGAAAAAGGCTCTCTTCGCTTGCCTCTGAGCGCGACGTGGACATTTTTATACCTGTCCCGTCCCTTTGTGGAGACAATGCGGCTATGATTGCCGCCGAGGGCTACTATAAATACGTAGCGGGCGAGCTCGCAGGCTCCTCGCTAAATGCAAGTGCAGCAGATTCAATTACTTAAAATGCAAATCATTATTTACATTAAGGATATAAAAAGACATGGAAAGCATAGATAAGGTGCGTGGCACGTTTGATGCAAGGATAAGAGATGCGGAAAGAACTCCAGTCCCTTCCGCTGTTATAAAGAGGCTTCCGAGATACCACAGATACCTCGGCGACCTGCTTTCGGACGGCAGACTCCGCATTTCCTCGGCGGAGCTCTCGAGGATTATGGGAGTCACGGCCTCGCAGATAAGACAGGACCTTAATTGCTTTGGCGGCTTCGGACAGCAGGGCTACGGCTACAACATAAAATATTTATACGGAAAAATCAGCGAGCTTCTCGGCGTTACCGAAGGATACAGCGCGGTTATCATTGGTGCGGGAAACCTTGGCAGAGCGCTTGCCGCAACCCGAATGTTCGGGCGTCGCGGTGTTTCCCGTCTTGCCCTCTTCGACGTTGACGAATCAATAATAGGCACCGAAATTTACGGCATACCCGTTCATAGCGTTAACGACCTTTACGATTTCTGCAAAAGAGAATCAGTGGATATAGGCGTTCTCACTGTGCCCAAGGCAGCAGCAGAGTCAGTAGCGAAGACGCTTATCTCTGCCGGTGTGCGCGGAATTTGGAACTTTGCGAATATGGAGCTTAAGCTCCAAGACGAGTCGGTTATCGTTGAAAATATACACCTCGGCGACTCCCTTATGAGGCTCTGCTACGAGCTTAAGAGCCGCGAGTCGGGAAGCGAGGAGAAAAAATGAGGCTTTGGGTTTCAAGAGCTTTACTCGCCTCCTCTTCAGCTGTAAAAACGGCATCAAGCGAGGAGCTTCGAACGCTTCTCGCCTTAATAGCTCACGAAGGCTGCGAGCTTTCCCCCGAGTCTATCTCAAAGGAAACAGGCATATCACGCTCGCGCGTTGCAGCCGCGATAGCGCTCTTTAGCGAGGAAGGTATTATAAGAGATACTGACCCGTGTGAAAAAAATCCGACAATCACAGAGGAATTTGAGCAACGACTTAGGCGGGGCGAGCTTTGCGAGGAGTCTGCTCTCGACACAGCAAAAACCATACGCGACGAGGGGCTTGCCTCGCTTATCGACGAGATAGCAAGGCTTATGAAAACGGACTCACTCTCGACAAGTGAGATAAAAATAATCACCTCGCTTACCACTCAGTATTCCTTCTCGCCGGAATATTTGCTGCTTCTAGGAGCGCATCTTTCCGGAACACACACCCGCTTTACTCCTATGCTGCTTCGCGATAAGGCAATGGATCTTTTGAAAGTAGAGATCACAACAGTCGAGGAGCTTGAAAGATACATACAGGCGCTCGCGGAGGAGAACGATATTCACAGGGAGTTCAGGCGAATTTTGGGCATCTACGGCCGCGCACTATCCCCCGCCGAGAAAAAGCTATTCAACCGTTGGGGAGTCGAATTCGGCTTTGGCACGGCAATAGTTACAGAGGCGTACAACAGAGCGACAATCAAAGCACAAGGCTCTATATCATATATGGACACAATCATCACATCGTGGCACGAGGCAGGTTGTAAGACCGTTGCGGAGTGTATCGCTCACTCCGAATCGACAAAGACTGCCTCGCCCGAAAAGGCCGAGAAAAAGATGGGACGCAAAGGAAGGCCTGAGCCTGTTCGCTATGGCGATTTCGATATAAATGAAGCCTTCGAGCGCGCGCTCGAGCGCAGCTACGGCACGGATGCTAAAACAGACGGAAAGGGTGAAAGCTAATGTATAGCTACGAAAACTACCACAAGGTTAAGGAAAAAATAGAGTCAAGACGGCTTTCGAGTGTAGCCGAGGCAGACGCGAGAGCCGTAAAGGTAAGAGCTCTCTCCCCAGAAATTGCAGAGATTGATGCCGAGCTCTCAGGCACAGGACCTCTGATTTTCCGCACCGCCGTCTCAGGCGGCGACATCGCTCCTATAAAAGAGCGTAACAGAGAGCTCAACCGCCGTCGCCGTAAGATAATCGTCTCCCTCGGATTCCCCGAGGACTATACCGATACCCATTACTGCTGTGAAAAATGCTCTGACACCGGATATATTGACGGCACTCGTATGTGCTCCTGCTTTAAAGAGGAGCTTATAAAGGCTACTATCGCCTCCTCCGGCATCGGCAAACTTATCGAAACGCAGTCCTTTGATAATTTCTCGCTTGACGTTTATTCTGACAATGAAAAGGTCAGAGCGAGAATGGAAAAGAACCTTGAAGCCGCACGCGAGTTCGTCGAAAACTTTTCTAGGTCTCGCTCAAATCTACTCTTAATCGGTAACACCGGTACGGGCAAAACGCATATTTCAACCGCCATCGCAAGAGAGGTCATTTCGCGCGGATACGACGTAATATACGACTCGGCTCAGAATATTCTTTCTGACTTTGACGACGACCAGTTCCGTCGCCGCTACGATGAAGAGCCCAAGGGAAAGAAGTATCTTGAGTGCGACCTGCTCATAATAGATGACCTCGGCACAGAGTTTACGACACAGTTCTCGGTAGCCTGCCTCTACAATCTCCTTAACACGAGGCAAAACCGCGCTCTCGCGACCATAATCTCGACTAATCTCTCCCCCGAGGAGCTCTCAAGAAAATACGAGGACAGAATATACTCACGTATTATGGGCAGCGGAACGAGAATTTTAGCCTTCGTCGGTCCTGACCGCAGGATAAACGGCTAAGCCACGCAATCGAGTGTCGGCAGCTTTAGAAATGAAAAACGAGCGCGGAGCGCGTAATAAAAACGGCGCTCCGCGCTAATACTATACTAACAAAAACTTCGGGATATAAATATGGTAATCACAAAAGACAAAGGCTTTTATAAATCCCTCGTTCTCTTAGCGCTTCCCATAGCGGCGCAAAGCCTCATTACCTTTCTTGTCGGACTTGCCGATAACGTAATGATAGGCACGCTCGGAGATGCTGCGGTGTCAGGTGTTTATATGGGCGGACAGATACAAACTCTGCTACAGATAGCATCTACGGGCATCGAGGGTGCAATTCTCGTGATCGCGTCACAGTATTGGGGACGCGGCGACAAGCGGAGCGTAGGGAAAATAGCATCTATCGGTATTAGAATAGCTCTAGTTTTTGGTCTTATTTTAAACTTAATTTGCGCGATAGCGCCATCCTTCGTTATCTCGCTTTTCACACCCGACTCCGAGATAATCAAGACCGGAGCAGAATATCTTTTTATAATATCCTTTTCCTTCGGCTTTTTCTCAGCAACTCAGGCAATGATTGCCTCAATGCGAAGCGTTGAGATAGCGCGCGTCGGCCTTTACGTATCGGGTGCCTCTCTCGCCGTAAACGTTACCTTAAATTATATTCTGATATTTGGTGCGCTCGGTTTTCCCGCGCTTGGTGTCAGAGGTGCCGCTGTTGCAACGCTTGTCGCGAGAATTTTCGAAACTGTTATAATGTCGGTATACGTATTCGTAATTGACAAAAGGCTCGGACTTCGGATAGGAGAGCTTTTCAGCCTCGACAAAACGCTTCTTCGCGACTTTATAAGGTATGGCGCGCCTATCGTTGCGGGCCAGCTTGTCTGGGCGGTAAATATGCTCTCAAACTCCGCGATAATGGGCAGACAAAGTGCTGACGGAGTCGTTGCTGCTCTAAGCATTGCAAACGCTATGAATAACCTCACCTACGTCGTAATGAACGGTATGGCGGGTGCAATAAGCATTATCACGGGCAAGACCGTCGGTGAGGGTAAGGTTGACCTTATGCGCGAGTATGCGAAAACCGTGCAGCTAATCTTTCTTGGGGTCGGTATTCTGACAGGACTTACGGTCTTTTTCCTAAAGGGTCCGTTTATATCAATGTACGGAGTGAGTGAGGCAGCCAAGCGCGAGGCAAGTGCCCTCATCACCGTCCTCTCTATTACCACGGTCGGCACTGCGTATCAGGCAACAGGGCTGCTGGGTCTCGTTAAAAGCGGCGGTGACGTTTCCTTCGTGTTTAAAAACGACCTCTTTTTCGTCATGTGCGTCGTTATACCGTCTGCACTCATAGCAACCTACCTCGGCGCACCGCCATTTATAGTCTTCGCCTGCCTTAAATGCGACCAGATACTAAAGTGCATCGTTGCGGCAATAAAAATCAACCGCTTCGACTGGATGAAAAATCTGACAAGAGATATAAAAGCATAGAAAAATCCTGCGTTTTGTAAATAAAACTTAGCAAAACGCAGGACATTTTTTATTTATATTTTCTTATACAGTGCGCCGTAGGTTGCGCAGGCACGGTAGTCCTGTCCCTCCTTGTCCATACCGAAAGCATTCCATGCGGCAGGACGGAAGATTTTATCCTCGGGGACGTTGTGCATACATACGGGAATACGGAGCATAGAGCAAAGAGTGATAACGTCTGCGCCGATGTGGCCGTAGCTGATTGCGCCATGGTTCGCACCCCAGTTGTTCATAACGTCGTACGCACTCTTGAATGCGCCCTCGCCTGTGCATCTCGGTGCAAACCAGGTACACGGCCAGGTGGGGTTAGTCCTCTCCATAAGTGCGTCGGAAACCTCATCGGGTAGATTAACTGTCCAGCCCTCTGCAATCTGCATAACGGGGCCAAGGCCCTTGACGAGATTCATACGTATCATCGTGGCGGGCATTTCGACACGGGTTGTGAAATGGCTCGAGAAGCCGCCTCCTCGGAAGTTATCAAAGCCCGCCTCGCACCATACCGTAGCGTCGGTCATCTTCTTTATATCCTCGTCGGTTACCTCCCACCAGCGCTTCATCGTCGGGTTGCCGTCCTCATCAGTACAAACACCGCTGCCATCAAGGCACGCCGCACCGGAGTTGAGAAGGTGTATAATTCCGTCATTCTCTTTAGCCTTGCCCTCAAGGTCGTAGCCCGTAACACGCTTTACCGCCTCGGGCGACCAATAGGTGCGCACGTCGGCAAATATCTGCGCCCTGTGGGTAAGCAGACGCATAAAGAGCATACACATACCGTTAAGAACGTCGTTCTCGGTAGCGAGTGTGAATGGCTCACGTGCCCCCTCAAAGTCGAAGGTAGAGCTTAAAAGCGCCTCGGGATAGTCACAGTTGGGCCAATGGTCAGTCCACTGGCGCTGACCCTGAAAGCCGCCTGCAATAGCGTTATGACCTGCCTTTTCTTCCTCAAATTTATCACTGAGGTTCTTGTTGCCTGCCATAAGGTCTTTTATTATGCAGTACATCTTAACAGTGAATTCCCACTGCTTTTCCTTTTCCTCGGGGGTGAACTTTATGCGATAGTCCTCGCCCATAAAGGAAACTGAGTCGGGGTTGTCGTCACGCCCCTCCTTGCAATGCTCCTTTGTCCAAGCGAGCGCCTTCTGATATGCCTCCTCGTCATAGATGCCCTCCTCTATTCGACGGAGAATTTCAACCTCGTCGACGGATTCAATACGCATACCGAAGTAGGACTCCATGAAATCCTGGTCAATAATTGAACCGGCAATACCCATGCACTGAGAGCCTATTTGCAAATAGGATTTGCCTCGCATGGTGGCAACTGCAACAGCGGCTCTTCCGAATCTCAGAAGCTTTTCCTTAACGTCTTCGGGAATATCGTTTACCATATCGATATCCTGAACCTCGTGACCGTAGATGCCAAATGCCGGAAGACCCTTCTGCGCATGGCCGGCAAGAACTGCCGCAAGGTAAACTGCGCCGGGACGCTCCGTACCGTTAAAGCCCCACACGCCCTTAATCGTCTTCGGGTCCATATCCATCGTCTCAGAGCCATAGCACCAGCAGGGAGTAACCGAAAGCGTAATGTCAACGCCCTCACGCCTAAACTTGTTTGCACAAGCAGCCGCCTCAGGCGCACGACCTATGCTCGAATCTGCTATAACAACCTTAACAGGCTCGCCGTTTGAGTAAAAAAGATTTTCCTCAAAAAGTTTCTTTGCCGCCTGAGCCAAAGCCATCGTCTGCTCCTCGAGGCTCTCACGGAGCATCATAGGACCACGGCGTCCGTCAATGCAGGGGCGAATTCCAATAACCGGATAATCACCCACGTATCTGTTTTTTGCCATATCAAAAATCCTTTCAAGTTAAACTTTGAAGTATACCCTTGATTTTATTATAACTTTGCTATATAATTAAATCAATAAAGAAAACACACAAAAAACTTAACAAACTTTACATTCGGTATTTGGAGGCCTATATGAAAACCAGACTTTTCAGAAACGGAAGCTACACAGTTTCCTTCGCCACAGTCAGCCGAGTCGGCGAGGAGTGGAATCATATAGAGTGGAATATACATCATACCGACATTCAGTACCACCGCCTGTATCTACTGAAAAGCGGGCGTGCGAGGGTGTCGCTCTACGACCGCGAATTGACGCTACTGCCGGGGAGAGTCTACTTCCTCCCTGCCTTTTCGATAAAGGAGAGCGCTGTCGATGAGGAGATGGATAAATACTATATTCACTTCCAATCCTCATCTCCCTTCTTCTCGCTGTATAGATACCTTGCCGACAGATTTTCTGCCCCCGTAAACCAATCAACCGAGTTCCTTTTTCAGACGGTTGTTGAAAATTATGCGAAGGGGACTATGGATGCGCACTTTAAGGTGCAGGGAGCGCTCGACCTCATTCTCTCGGACTTTGTCTCTGACGTTACGGGTGACATCTCCGACATAGTGAAGTTCGACGAGGTCTTAAAATATATTGACCACAACTACACGAAAAACATCAGCCTCTCCGACCTTGCCGCCATTATGAACATAAGCCCGATGTATTTTTCAAACTACTTCAAGCGCACCTTTAATATAAGCCCGAAGCAGTATATCTTAAATAAACGACTGCTTGAAAGCCAGCGTCTGCTTATCGAGAGCAGAATGAACGTAAAGGAGATAGCTCTGGCGGTGGGGTTTGAGAATGAAAACTACTTCTCCGAGTTTTTCGCAAAAAAAGTAGGCATCTCCGCCCTGAAATTCAGAAAGCGAGAGATACCCACCAAAAGAGAAAGTATATTTTAAGAAAAGAGGCACCTGTGTGCCTCTTTTCTGCTTTAATCAAAGATGTAGTACTCTGTCACGGATTTCCTGCGTGCGTCCCTGATTCCAATATTGCGTACCGATGTAGCCGCAGGTGCGTCGTGCAACGTTCATCTTCGACTGGTCACGGTTTTTGCAATTCGGACATTCCCAAACGAGCTTTCCGGAGTCGTCTGCAATCCTTATCTCGCCGTCAAAGCCGCAAACGTGGCAAAAATCGCTCTTGGTATTCAGCTCGGCATACATAATATGGTCGTAAATATACTCCATAACGCCAAGGACGGCATCAATATTATTCTGCATATCCGGCACCTCGACGTAGGAGATTGCGCCGCCCGGTGAGAGTGCCTGGAACTTCGCCTCAAGCGAGAGCTTTGCAAACGCGTCGATAGGCTCGGTCACGTGTACGTGGTAAGAATTTGTAATATAATTCTTGTCGGTTACGCCTTCTACGATGCCAAAACGCTTCTGCAAGCACTTCGCGAACTTGTAGGTCGTGCTTTCCAGCGGTGTGCCGTAGAGTGAGTAGTCGATATTTTCCTCTCTCTTCCACTTTGCCGTATACTCGTTAAGCTTACGCATTATCATAAGTCCGAGCTCCTCGCCCTCTTTTTCTGTGAGCTTCTTTTTCGAGAGCGCATACACGCACTCCCAAAGCCCCGCATAGCCGAGCGAGAGCGTCGAGTAGCCGCCGTAGAGGTACTTGTCAATGACCTCTCCTTTTTTAAGACGGGTGAGCGCACCGTACTGCCAGAGTATAGGAGCAGCATCGGAAAGTGTGCCACGGAGTCTCTCGTGACGGCAACGGAGCGCCCTGTGGCAAAGTTCCATACGCTCGTCAAATACCTGCCAGAACTTATCCATATCTCCCTCAGCGGAAAGCCCGATGTCAACAAGGTTGACGGTTACGACGCCTTGATTGAATCTGCCGTAGTACTTCGGCTTTCCGTCCTCGTCAACGTACGGTGTGAGGAAGCTGCGGCAGCCCATACAGGTATAGCAGTGTCCCTCTCCGTTTTTGTCTATCTTATTTTCACGCATTATCTTCTCAGAGATGTAATCCGGCACCATGCGCTTTGCCGTGCATTTTGCGGCGAGCTCGGTAAGGTAATAATACTTCGAGCCCGGATGGACGTTATCCTCCTCGAGTACGTAAATCAGCTTCGGAAAAGCGGGAGTAATCCACACGCCCTCCTCGTTTTTGACACCCTCGATGCGCTGACGGAGCACCTCCTCTATAATGAGAGCGAGGTCATGCCTCTCCTCCTCGTCTCTTGCCTCGCCAAGATACATAAACACTGTGATAAACGGTGCCTGTCCATTGGTTGTAAGCAGTGTTACAACCTGATACTGTATGCACTGAACGCCACGGTTTATTTCCTCACGGAGTCTTTTCTCCGCAATTTTCTCTACCGCTGACTCGTCGTTAACACCAACCTCGGAAAGCTCTGCTCTCACAGCACGGCGAATTTTTTCACGGCTGATTTTTACGAAGGGAGCAAGATGCGTCAGGCTTATCGACTGACCGCCATACTGGTTAGATGCAACCTGGGCTATTATCTGGGTTGAAATATTGCAGGCGGTGGAAAAGCTGTGCGGCTTTTCAATCATAGTGCCGCTTATAACCGTGCCACGCTGTAACATATCTTCAAGGTTTACGAGGTCGCAGTTGTGCATATGCTGCGCGAAATAGTCGGCATCGTGGAAGTGTATTCTGCCGTCCTCGTGCGCCTTTACGATATCCTCGGGTAGCAGTATTCTCCTAGTTATGTCCTTTGACACCTCGCCCGCCATATAGTCGCGCTGCACGCTGTTGACTGTGGGGTTTTTATTGGAGTTTTCCTGCTTTACCTCCTCGTTATTGCACTCAATAAGCGAGAGAATTTTATCGTCTGTCGTGTTCGATTTGCGCACGAGCTCGCGCGTGTAGCGATAGGTGATATAAGCCTTTGCAAGCGTGAACGCGCGCACGTCCATAAGCTCGCGCTCAACCATATCCTGTACCTCCTCGACGTTTACAGAACGCCAAAGCTTTTCACATCTGTCGACAACCCTCTCCACAATCTCCGAAATAAGCTCCTCTGTGATGCGCTCGCTCTCCTCGACAGCCGCGTTCGCCTTCTTTATCGCGGCATATATTTTCTCGCGGTCGAAATTAACTTCCGAGCCGTTTCGTTTTATAAGCTTCATAAAGCTCTCCTTATATTATATATGTAGTATTTGTTTTTTCTTGAACTTTAAATAGGGGTAGTTATATTATACCACATATTGTGATTTTGTCAAGAGGAAATATCAAGATATTGTGTTTTGCAAACAAAAAACAGCCGCGGCAAATTGCCGCGGCTGTCGCCGTTTGTACTTACGTACCGATTAATTTTGCTTTAGAATATCCGAGAAGGATTATTCTGCTGCTGCTGTGTACTTGTCGCAGTAAGTGTTAGTGAATGTAAGGCTCATATCAGCAGTCTGCGAGTAAGTCTTGAACTGAACAGCAGTAGGTGCAACGGTTATCGTCTTGGTGAGGATGAGGAATCCGTTCACATAGTACTTCATCTCGTAGGAGCCCTCGGTTCCGGTTTCGTATCCGCGGATAACGAGCTGGAACTTCTCGCCAAAAGCAACGCCAGTATTATTGTCACCAAATAAAACGTTGCCGCCTTTGTTGATTATCATAAAGTTGTTTTGGTCTGCCGAATTAATTCCGAGAAGAACGTTGTTAGTATAACCGCCGTCGGCATTCACACAGCTGGATTCAATAACAAGGTCGGTTACAAACTGGAATACCATACCGTCAACAGACGCACCTGCATCCACAGCGGCAATCTTTGCATAAGGCTCAGTGCTATCATAACCGTGAGGTCTCCAGAGAGCATCGCCTACCTTAAGCGTTTTTCCGCCTACGGTTATCGACTCAGCGCCATCGATAGAGGTAATGTAAGCTCCCTTGGAGAAGACGTAGGACTGAGTTGCCTCATCCCAAGCGTTGGTGTATCTTATCTCGTAGCCAACGGTCTTGCCGTCTAAGGTTGCGGTTTCCTCCGTAGTTTTTGTGCCGGATACATCAGTAGCAACCGGTCTAACAGCGTTAGTACCTACGACATTGCTAATGTCAGGAATCTTATAGCTGTCGCAGTAGGTATTAGTGAATGTAAGCTTCATATCTACGGTAGTAGAATATGCCTTGAGCTGAATAGCAGTGGGCTTCGCATTTACCGTCTTCTCGAATATGAGAATACCGTTTGCGTAGTATTTCATACGGTAGGAGCCCTCGGTTCCGGTTTCGTATCCGCGGATTACAAGCTCGAACTTCTCGCCAAACGCAACACCTGTATCATGACGATTAGCGCCATCATGGAAGATGATGTTGCCACCGTAATTAACTATACTAAAGTTGTTCGAATCTGCGGAATTTATTCCAAGAAGCAGCGCGTTCGCATTAGCGTTGCCGCTTACGTGAGTTGAGTCAATAACAAGATCGGTCTTAAACTGGAATATAGAGCCGTCAACAGTTGCACCTGCAGCCGTAGCGGTAATTTTTGTATAGGGCTCGGTAGAGTCTGCCACTTGACCCTTTGAAATAGCATCGCCTACCTTGAGTGTCTGACTGTCAAGAGTGATAGATTCTGAATCGTCAGTCTTGCCGTCAATAGAGGTGATGTAAACACCCTTAGAGAGAATGTAAGACTGAGTTGCCTCGTCCCAAGCGTTGGTGTATCTTATCTCGTAGCCAACGGTCTTGCCGTTTAAGGTTGCGGTTTTCTCCGTAGTTTTTGTGCCGGATACATCAGTAGCAACCGGTCTAACAGCGTTAGTACCGGGAATCTCGTTGAAGTAGATATAATTAACAAAGGTAGTGTCAGTGAAGGTCATCTCAAGGTTGCGGGCAGACGCGCAGGTCATGAAAAAGAGACTGCCCGGCGTGGGATTGGAATAATCCGTAACGTTTTTCGCACTGCTCGTTACGCTGTTTATCTCCTCGCCGTCAACGTAGAGGGTCAAGGTTGCCTTGGTGGAATCTCCCTCAACAGCACGTGCTACGATACGAAGATTTATGGTACTGCCATAGGCACGGTAAACCGCGTCGGCTCCGACGCTGGCGTTTGTTGCAGTTAGCTTACGTATCGCAAAGTTGGTCGCGTGTAGCGTGATACCGGTATTTGCTATGGTAGGATCGTTTCCTTCGTAGCTATTAGGTGTTGCATTTATAAATATGTGCAAGCCGGCGCCGGCGGTGGCATTGGTTATGCCATTGTCGGTAACCGTAAGGTTTGTATCAAACACCGCAAGAATATCACCGGTTGTAGACTCTTTATGCTGCACGTTAAAGGAGGCATATTCTTCATCACCATATCCCCAAGAAAAACCAAGCCAATCCCTAGGAATAGTGCTGCCTGCCTTGTAGTCGACATCATTCCAAGTAATAGTGTCTCCCGCACCGGTTATGCTCTTGATTACAATAGGCTTAGTGTAAATAAAAGAGTTGCCATCAAGGCCAAGCTCGGTGTGGAAGCCGCTACCGTGCACAACAATATACTGATGAGAATCTGCGGTACCCTTAGCCCATGTGCCGGTAGCTTCATTGTAATTGAGGTACGTGGTGGTCGTTTTAGGTTCCACTATTCCGAATTTTGAATAATCCATGAACATATCGTTTGCAAGCACAGAAGTTTTATAACCGAGGACCTTCTGAACCGATGCGCCGTAATCAACGAGTGCGTGGTAAAGCGCCTTCTGATCAGCGGTAGAGCCCTTCAAAATTCTGTTCTTTACGTATGTATAAATGGAGTATTCAACTATGTCACCGCTAACTTCCACCTCACCGGTCTCTTTATCGCAGAGAACAGTCTGAGCGTAAACGGTGTCGCGCATCATCTTCGGAGCTATGCCCTTAGAAGCAAAGACGGTATACTCTGTCTCGCCAACAACTTTAGTAAAACTCTCTGCTTCCTTCTCTACAAGGTCAGACTTATCTGCCTCGGTCCAGGTCGCAAGCTTTACAGTGTAACCCTTATCTTCTGCGGCTTTTACATCAGCCTCTTTAACGTAATAAACTATCTGAACCGCGCCCTCATAAGCGAGGTTCTTATACTCAATTGCGGGGGCGGTTTCTTCTGCCGCTACGGAGATGCCAATCACAGCACCAACAAGAAGCAGGCAGCTGATGATAGCAGCAAATACTTTTATGAGTTTCTTATTCTTCATACTGATTTTCCCGTTCCTTTCCATTAATTAGTCTCTTCAGCCACGGGTGCGGGAGATACGGTGTAGAGACCGGGAGTGAGCGCGCCGGTTGCGTTGACAACGTTACCTGCCGCATCCTTTACAACGCAGTCGTCTGCAAAGGGCTTAGCGCCCTCCCAGATAGTAGCCATCTTTGCACCCTTCTCACCAAAGGTCATGCCGTCTGCTACGAAGATAACGTATTTATCATCTACCTGTGTGCCGTCGTTAAGCACTGTGTCTGTTGCAATAGCATATTTAAGAACGTTGTAGTAGAGTTCTGCCTGATCGGCAGTAACGTCGCTCTCGCTGAGACGCTGGAGAGCGTAATCCTCAACACTGTAGATGATAAGCTCACCGTAAATTTCTTCCGCACCGCGAACTATGCAGGTTCTGACGTAAAAGTCCTTCTGCATTTCGTCAACGGGGATACGGTCGGTAGTAAAGAGAAGGGGATTTGGTACATCATTAATTGCTGTGTCTGAAACTACTCCGCTTTTCTTCTGATTTTCCGTTCCGAGTAGAGCCGTTTCGGCAGCAACCTCAGAATTCCAAACAAGGAGATAAACCTCATCTCCGCCTGCGGTGTCCACGTTTGTAGGATCAACCGCAAACACGAGGCTAAGCTCTGCACTGTAGTCAACGTTCTTTGAGATAATCTTTGCAGTACCGTCGACACCATCGGCAGCCGAAACACCCACAGCCGCACCGAGCATAAGGACGAGTGCGAGAAGCATTGCAATAGCTCTCATAAATCTTGCCTTTTTCATGCTATATCCTTTCTAATCTAAAATAAATTTAAATTTAAGTTTCGCAATTACATGATTTAGTTTTCCATTCCATCAACGCCATCGTCGTCAATGTTGCCACTGGAAGTAATAATATCTGCGCACTCAAAGTTGAGAACCTCGATTTTTGCTTCCTCGTAAGGCAGCTTTCTGTTTTCCATCAGTACCTTCCTTTCTGTGCCGAAACGGCACGCAGTGAGACTTTATTAATTTAGTTTCGCGCTGACTCCGCCCCCACCGTACTTCGTCCGGCTGCCGCACGCGACAAAAGCTCTGCTTTCCGGGGTCGGAGCTTCACGGTTAATAGGAGGTTTGTCGGCATTTCGTCCGAAATGCCGTGAGGGGTACCCCTCACTTTTGTCTATTTATAATAACAACAATATCATTATACCCGTCGCATTTATAAAAATCAAGTAGCTTTTTGTACATTTGTACATTTTGACCAAAAAGTTTGGTACTTTGCACAAAAACGAACGAATACAGGGTGTTTGTAGCGCCTAAATCGCTTGAAAAAGCAAAATTTGAGTGTTTAAAGGCGTGATAACTGCGGTAAATCCTACTCAGTTCTCCTCTCCTTAAGCGCTTTGACATTTTCCTCGACGCGCCGCTTGTGAAGAGGATACCAAAACCACAGAACGAGACCGAGCGCGGCAAATCCAATAGCGGGGACAAGGGTGGATAAGTCAAAAATTCCCGAAAGCACACCGTCAGAAAGCGGCTCGCCCACCACCTTTTCATATCCGATAAGCGATAGCAAAACACCCGAAAGACCTGCTGCGGCCGCCTGTCCGAGCTTTCTCGCAAAAGAGTACAAGGCGTATATCGAGCCGTCCTCACGCACTCCGCGGCGAAGCTCAGAATCGTCTATAACATCGGTTATGAGCGCCCACGAAACCATACTGAAAATACCGAGGCCAAACCACATCGCGAAGCTGACCAAAACGTAAATCCATACATTTTCCGGTCTCAAAATGTAAAGAAATATAGACACTGCGGCAGCAAAAAGACTTGCTACAGCTCCGACCTCCGCCTTACCAAAGCGGCGCGACAAAGGCTTTGCAATCGCCGCTGACACGGTCATTGAGCCAAGCATCGCAAGCGTTGAGGCCGACTGTGCCGAAGCGTTGCCGTAATAGTCGGGAAAGACGTAGTTTGCCATTTGCTGCATAGTCAGCTGCGAGAAAAGCATCAATACCGATGCCACGATTATAGAAATCAGAGCGCGGTTGCGAAAGGCATCTCCAAGGAGCGAAGCAACCCCTCGGCTATCCGCTCTGCTCGCCTCGGTCCGCACTCTCTCGGTGCAAAGAAAATAGCAAAGAATGTAGGATATTACCGCAAAAGCAGAAAAAATGCCTGCAATAAGCGTAAAGCGCCCACCGTTCATAACGGCACTTGTGACTCCGCCCACTGTCACCGTATCGTAGGCGAAAAGCGGCACGCCAACCCCAATAATCACACCTGCAACGGTACTACCCATCGTGCGATAAGTCGACAAGGACTGTCTGTCCTCGGGAGACGGGGAAATTGCCGACGCCATAGAGCCGTATGGGATATTGATTGAGGTATAAAAGACCGAGCCCCACAGAATATAGGTTACCGCAAGCCAAGTGATACGCAGACCAAGAGGGGCAGATGCGAGCGAGCTCTGATAAATCAGAAAGGATGCGACAGCAACCGGACCGCCCATTCTGAGTATCCACGGCTTGAATTTTCCGGCACGGGTGGGCCTCATTCGGTCTGCAATGCGCCCCATAGTGACGTCGGTCACGGCATCAAAGAACCTCGCCGCCATCATAACGACACCGACGACCGCCGCCGAAACATGCATGACATCGGTGTAAAATTTCAAAAGAAAGCTCGATGAGAGAATAAAGGTGAAGTCGTTTCCGAGATCTCCGAGCAGATATCCTATTTTATCCTTTGTGCCAAAGCGCGGCACGGCTTGTTTTTTTAACATTGAGTGCTTCCTTAAATTTTCGTTTTTACTATTATCTCTCGTTTTGGGAATAATAAACGTGGATATCTTCCCGATTTTTTAAGCCTGTGTAAATTTGACGATAAAAGCATTGACTAAAGGAGAAAGTTAAGGTATAATTACCTTATACGACCTAAAAACTTAATGAAAGGTATATTTAAAATGAAAATGTCCTTCAGATGGTACGGCGAGAGTGACCCTATTTCGCTCGAATACATTCGCCAGATACCAAATATCCACTCAATAGTTTCCGCAGTTTACGACGTCAAGCCCGGCGAGGTGTGGCCCGAGGAATCAATCAAAAAAATGAAGGACTCGGTCGAGGCAAACGGTATGCTCTTTGACGTGGTTGAGTCCATTCCCGTTCACGAGGATATCAAGCTCGGACGCGGTGACGTTGACGCACTCCTCGACGTTTACTGCGAGAACGTGAGACGCTGTGCAAAGTACGGCGTCAAGTGTGTGACCTACAACTTTATGCCCGTCTTTGACTGGACAAGAACTCAGCTTGATAAGAAAGCGCCCGATGGCTCTACAAGTCTCGTTATGTACTGGGAGCAGATGCGAGGACTCGATCCCTTGAAGGACGATATTCACCTACCCGGTTGGGACTCGAGCTACACTCAGAGTGAGGTGCGCGAGCTTATTTCGGCTTACGGTGAGCTTGGCGAGGAGGGCCTTTGGAAAAACCTTGAAAAATTTCTCAAAAAAGTAATTCCCGTTGCCGAGGAGTGCGGCGTGCGTATGGCGATTCACCCCGACGATCCGCCTTATCCCATTTTCGGTATTCCGAGAATTATAACCTCGGAGGCAAATCTTGACAGATTTCTTTCGATAGTTGACAGCCCTGCGAACAGTCTTTGTCTTTGCACAGGCTCACTTGGCTGCGCAGCGACGAACGACATTGTGAAAATGGTAAGAAAGTACAGCGCGATGAACAGAATTGCGTTTATGCATATGCGCAACGTGCTTATTATGCTCGACGGCAGCTTTGAGGAGAGCGGACATCTTTCCTCCTGCGGCTCTATTGATATGTACGAAATTACGAGAGCCCTTGTTGAAACAGGCTTTGATGGCTACGTACGTCCCGACCACGGCAGAATGATCTGGGGTGAGGACGGTAAGCCCGGCTACGGCCTTTACGACAGAGCTCTTGGCGCGACCTACTTAAACGGTCTTTTCGAGGCATGCGAAAAGTCGTTTAAAAAGGACTAAAGCTATACACGGGTAGCTACTAAAACAGATTAGAAAGGGGTTTTGAAAATGGAAAAGAACGTATTAGATACGAATCTTTCGGACAAGGTTGCCGTAATTACAGGAGCCGGCGGTGTTCTCTGCGGCGCATTTGCAAAGACTCTCGCAAGAGCAGGTGCTAAGGTTGCGCTCCTCGACCTTAACGACGCAGCGGCAGAGACCGTTGCAGAAGAAATCAGAAACGAGGGCGGTGTTGCCAAGGCATACAAATGTAACGTGCTTGAGAAGGAGACCTGCTATGCGGTTGCCGATGCGGTTGAACGCGACCTCGGCAAGTGTGACGTACTCATTAACGGCGCAGGCGGCAACAGCCCCAAGGCAACGACCGACAAGGAATATTTTGAGCTCGGCGACATTGACGCTGACACGAAGAGCTTCTTCGACCTCGACGCGAGCGGCGTTGGCTTCGTCTTTAACCTCAACTTCCTCGGCACTCTTCTTCCCACTCAAGCATTTGCAAGACAGATGGTTGGCAGAGAGGGTTGCAACATCATCAACATTTCCTCGATGAACGCATATACTCCCCTTACCAAAATTCCTGCCTACTCTGGTGCAAAGGCGGCTATATCCAACTTTACTCAGTGGCTCGCGGTTCATTTCTCAAGAGTAGGCATTCGCGTTAACGCGATAGCTCCCGGCTTCTTCTCCACGAAGCAGAACGCAGCGCTCCTCTTTAACGCAGACGGCACCCCCACAGCACGCACGGGCAAGATTCTTGCCGCAACCCCGATGGGTAGGTTCGGTGATAGCCGTGAGCTTGACGGCGCGCTTCTCTTCCTTATCAATAACGAGGCGGCGAGCTTCATTACCGGTGTGGTTCTTCCCGTCGACGGCGGCTTCTCGGCTTATTCGGGTGTTTAGAGGCAAAGCGAAAAGTCTGCTTTCACATTTCGTGGCTTTGCCCATAATTTTCGCAAATCGGAGCCTTGTTCCGATTTGCCGCAAGCGGTTCCGAAAATTGTTGTATCTCGGCTTTATTCAACAAAAAACGAGGTGGAAATCCACCTCGTTTTTCTATATTTTGCGTTTTACTGAAGCATATCGTCTATGTCAATTTCTTCGTAAGCTGCTGCATCAGAGGGAGCTGCAACCGCAACGTTCTCATAGCTGTATGTAAGAACGATCGATGCGCTGAGCGTAACACTAACGCCCTCTGCTACTTCAATGCCGTAATCACAGGTAATGGTAGCCTTCTGATATTTTCCGTCCTTTACCTCAAAGGATGTCAAGCCTTTTGCCCGAAAGGTAAGCCTTACTGTAACAAAAAGCGGCGTTTTGTCTTATCAAAACGCTGCTTGAAATCTATTACTTTTTGAAGTATTCGTCTCTGTATTCTATACTGTAAAACGCCTCCATGCCAAGAAATCTGCCGAATATGTATTTCGCGCTCGCCGACTCATTCATCACGTAAATTCTCCCGTCGCGAACGACTATCTCCTCAGCCATAGGCGGTGCGCTTATCACATGCGTCTTCGTTGAGGAGTCGAGGTAATAAAGCGGCAGCGTGTGCTCTCCGGCCTCGGCTGGTACGGTTATCTCATCGGTTGAGATGGAAGATATAGCATGGAATTGAAGCTCCGAGGGAGAGAGCCCAAGCGACGTTGAAAGGATAATTCCATCTTCGGTAAACGCCGCGCCTTGAACCTTCATTTTCGTTGAAATTGCGCACACGGGTGTGGGGCTAATGCCAAATTCCGCCTCGCTGTCAAGACGAAAAACCGTCATCATAGAATAGTTTTTATCCCCTGCCGGTGTCGTGATGTGCTGCCAATCGGCAGTTGTGTAATCGGGCTCATACCAAAACGAACCGGCGATAAGATAACCGTCTGACACCTCGCACCACGCAGCGTTGAGGAGCATCTCGAAAAAACCTATCTGCGTCGCCGTGCCATCACCATCGGTTACGTCGGAAAGAGAAAATACATAAACACCACCGGAACCGCCGACGTACAGATAATCACCGCTATGAGCTATCCCGCCCGCGTGTCCCTTGAAGTCCGTGCCGTCTGCTTTTTTGAGTGCCGTATGTTTCGCCGTGCCACCGTTTACGTAGTAAATCCTTGACGCGCTCTTGTCTGCCATATATCCCGAAACAAGAAATACGTCCCCATATGAGTCAAGACCCTGCATAACGAAGCCGTCGTAAAGCCCCGGTATCTCACCCTCGGACTCTGCCGTGGAATAAAACTCCGAGAAGACTACGCATTTGCTGAAATTTATAAGTGCGACAAAAAGCGCCACACAAGAGATTGTAAAGAAGAAAATTTTACCTACAGCTTTTAGAAACTTCATAAAGTTACCTCAAAAAAATCAAAAATCACAACACGGGTGCGACTTACAAAAGGCTGTCGCTCGAACGCGGCAGCCTTTTGGTTATAATAAGAAGCAAAGAACAGTTCCGACCGCCGCCGCTGCTATAAAAGCTATGATGCAGATGCAGGCCACTGCTCGAAGAGCCCGACGACGTCTTGCATATCTGCGCGCCTTACGCAAATAGAGCGATATAGGATCCTTTTTCTTTTCGAGAATCTTCTCAAACGAAAGAAGCCATTTGACGTCAAGCTTTGCTATCTCGTCAATTTGACGGAGCGCGCCCGACTCATGAGCGAGCCTGTTACGCAAATTGGTATATCTGACAAGCCTCGGAAGCACCTCGTCGCGCCCCGCTGCAAATCTGGCATTACGAAGCCTGTTTATATATTCATTTACACCGCCCGAGCTTACACTGAACTTGGCCGAGCAAGTCTTGTCTACCTCTATGAAGGCATTAAGGAATGCTTCGTTAATCTTATGCTTGTTCGCCATCGAAGATAACCTCACCAAATGTTTCCCTTTCAGCATTTATTATATTTTACACTATTTTTGACAGTTTTGCAATAGATATTTCAAAAAAGAGAACAAAAACTATGAATTTGTCACACAAACCCCTCATTTTTATTAAAAATTCTTAAAAGGTCTTTTTTTTTACAAAAAAATATAGTATATTATAATAGCAAAGTTAAAAGCAAATTAGAAAGGACGGAGTAGCTATGGCAGAAATTATGAGTATTGTCAACCTGTGTCTTGGCGCAATTTTCACCCTTTGCTATTTCTATCAGTTTATATATATCTTTATAGCTTATCTCGGAAAGAAAATGACCTTTCCCGACGCGCCTCCGAAAAAAATTGCAATTCTTATCGCGGCGAGAAACGAGTCGGGTGTTATACATAACCTTATCGATTCATTGAATGCTCAGGATTATCCGAAGGAATTTTACAAGATTTTCCTCGTCGCCGACAACTGCACCGATAACACCGCAGAGATTGCGAGAGCGCACGGTGCATACGTCTACGAAAGACAAAACAAAATCGAGAAGGGGAAGGGCTACGCTCTCGACTACCTTATAAAATGCATTGAACGAGATTTTGGTGACAACTTCTGCGACGCTTATGTTGTTTTTGATGCGGACAACACTGCAGAGCCGAACTATCTTACCGAGATGAACAAGGTACACTCGGCAGGCTACGAGGTTGTCTCCTCTTACAGAAACCCCTCGAACTACGGCGACGGATGGAGAGCCGCCGGTCAGGGTATGTACTTCCTTCGCGACGCAAGAATTCTCAATATGGCGAGAATGAAGATAAACTCCAACACCTTTATCGCAGGCACCGGCTTCCTTTTCTCAAGAGAGCTTTGCAAGCGCTACGGCGGTTGGCCCTTTCACACGCTTACCGAGGACGGTGAGTTTACTATGCACAACGCGGTAAACGGAGCTGTGACAGGCTACTGTAACGACGCTGTCTTCTACGACGAGCAGGCAACCGACTTAAAGACCTCGTGGAATCAGAAGCTGCGCTGGTGCAAGGGCGGCCTTCAAATTTACGGAAAGTACGGAGCTAAGCTGCTGCGCGGACTTTTCTCAAAAAAATTCCTTGGCTGTCTTGATATGATGATGTGTCTTGCCCCCGCGTACTTCCTTTCTATTCTCGCGGTCGTGCTTAACGTCATCGGCTTCACCGCTATGATTATTATGAACCCCGCGTCCTATATCGACGTGCTTATTCAGGCAGGTACGATGATTGGCGGCGCATATTCAATGCTCTTCATCTTCGGTCTTGCGGTAACGGTATCCGACTGGCGCCGTATAAGAGGCAGCGCGGCAAAGAAGATACTCTATATCTTCACCTTCCCTCTTTTCATCTTCACCTTTATCCCCGCGGCATTTATCGCAATCTTCAAGAAGGTTGAGTGGAAGCAGGTACAGCACAAGGGTGCGCCCACCGCAAAGGTCGAGGAAGCCGAGACCTCGGAAAATGAAAACGAGCTTATAACCAAGTAATAATATTGCCACACGGGTTACCCCGTGTGGCTTTTTCTTTAAGGCTTTTCGCAGTACCAATAGGTTCCGAGATTTTCTATAAAGTATCTGCTGATTACGCTAGCGCTGGTTGAGCCTGCGAGCGTGGGAAGATTGCGGTCCGAGGTGCCTGAGGCTGATGCAGTCAGGTTCGCAGGGGTCTCAAAGGTCACGGTAGCGGACGAGGCAAATTTAAAGTCGGACGCGGATATATAGAAGACACCGCCGCCAATATGGAGCTTTTTAAGAGTCGCGTGCTTAAATGCCGAGCTGTTAAGACTTATTGAGGTACCGTCTGTTCCGCCGCAGGTGCTACCCTCGCCAACGTAAAGCTCTGTAAGACTCGTACAGCCCTTAACAAAATCTTCGGAGACCAGCTTGGGAAGCTCTCCAACACCGTTATAGCCGGGGAAAAGATTCAGTCTTACAAGACCTATGCAATCCCCAAATATGCCAGAGCCAATACTTCTCACGCTCGCGGGCACTGTCGCACTCTCAATCGAGATACAGCCATAAAACGCGAGTGCGCCGATAGATACCACACTCTCGGGGAGAGTTGCCGTCGTAAGAGAGGTACAGCCGTAGAAGGCGTGTTGGGCAATATCCGTTACACCGCCCCAATTTACAGTCACAAGAGATGCACAGCCGGAGAATGCAGCCTCGCCGATTGTCACGTTATCCGCGAGGAAGGTGAGCGAAGTCACTCCGCTTAAACCGAACGCGCCCTCGCCTACCGAGCTTATACCTTCGTGCAGTGTCACCGCCCCAAGCGACGAGCAGCCGTAGAAGGCATAGTCGGCAATAGTGCTCACTCCTTGCACAAATCCAGAAATGCTAAGGCTATCGCAGCCACTAAACGCGCCCCTACCTATCTCGGTTGTTCCCGATGGCAGAGTTATCAACGGAAGAGAGGAGCAGTCGTAGAAGGCATAGTCGGGAATTACCGTAATTTCATCCGAAAGAACAATTCCGCGAAGAGAGGAGCAGCCGTAGAAGGCTCTTGCTCCGATAGCCTCAACTGATCTCGGCATATCAAAGAAAAGCAGTGCGCTGCAATTATAGAAGGCGGCCTCGGGAAGCGCGGTTATGGCAGTGTCGCTGTCAAAGTTGACATTTATCAGGTGGTCGTTTTCTCCTACTCTTTCCGAGAAGGCATACGCGGCAATATCCGTAACGCCGCTGCCGATATAGACAATGCTCACCCTTGAAGAAGCAAATGCAGATCTGAATATAGCTCCGCCCTCTATCGTAACTTCATCAAGAGAGGGGGGAACAGAGAGCTGTCCAATTCCGTCGTCGTAGGTGAAGAGCCAAGCAAGTCTGCCCGCCCGCACCTCAGAGCTTGCGGAATACAGGGATACGTCGCCAAGGAACGGCAAGGTGAGCTCTGTCAGCGAGTCAAGTCCGAAAAGGCAGGCATTTTCAAGCGTGGTAACGCTCGACGGAACGGTGAGTCTTTCAATTTCCGCACTCGCGAGAGCGGTTTCACTCACGGGCATAAATGCGTAAGAGGCTATCCCCGTCACACCGGACGGCAGATTTGCCGTAGTCGACATAATCACCTTACCGTCCTTTGTCAGCACTCCGCCGGAGTAACTGTATCCCGGGGTGGAAATTGAAAGCTCAGAAAGCGAGGTGCAGCCTTCAAGGCTCTTTCCCGAGAAGCCTCCCGTGATGTCCAAAAGCGTAAGTGAAGTTATCCCGAAGAGTCCCTTAAAGCTGTCCTCGGCAAGCGCACCGCCCCTTACAGTAACGTAACGGAGCTTTTCAGAGACGAGAGAAGAAGTATTAAAGCTTGCGCTGGTACCGCCGAGCGCGCGGGAGAAATAAAGGTTTTCTGTGGCATCCCGTCTCTCGCCAAGATACGGAAGTGTTATGCTCACAAGACCGTCGCAGGCGTAAATTGCGCCGTCCTCTATAAGCTCTACCGTATCGGGAATAACGAGCTCCTCTATTCCGTCAGAACCGTAAAATGCCGACGCGCGAAGCGTCCTGACAGACGGGGGTATCACCACCTGTGTAACGGTTTCCGGCAGCCAGCCGAAAGCATAGGTAGCAATTTCAGTCACGGGGACACCGTCGTATTCCGAGGGAATTATGATAGACGCTTTGGTTTTACCGTAATCGGTAACGCCCTTGACAATACCGTTTTCAATGTCAAGAATATATTCGTATTCAGCGGTTAAATGAACGTCTCTGTCAGCTGTCGACGGCAGAACGCTTACCGTCACACCCGCCTCGTTCTTCCAGCCGACAAAGCGATAATCGTCACTCGGCGGTATCGGCTTCGGCAGAGAGGCAAAGGATATATCGCCGCCCTCTGCATTGTACGTCTCGGGAAGTCCTGCCGGCAACGTTCCTATTCCCGCATCGTAGCTTATGGTATAGTCAATCACTTCCCAAAGAGAAGTCACCGTGAGGCTCTCGGTGATGTTCGTAAGCTCCTTATCAAAGCCCAAAAACCTGTATCCGAACCTTCTGACGGTAGGAACCTGTGCATCGGCGCCGTGCTTTACCCGCTGCTCGTATAAGCCGTTAAAGGCGGATACATTTTCAAGCGAGAACACTACATTATATCTCGGCAGGTCGTAATAAACGTCTATCTCGCCCGTTCCGTGACGGTCTATTAAGTAAATGCTACTGTCCTCGCGCTTTATATAAACACCGTAGTCCTTTCCGGGTATCACGGGAATAGAGTCAGACGTGCCTGTGAGCGTTATGCTCTCTTCAAGGACATAGTCGTCGCTATCAACCTCTTCAAGATAATAGTTAACCTTGTAGGGAGTATCGGTATTAGGCAAGTACTTAGCGTAAATCTGTGCACCGCCACCGCCCTCGCTCAGCAAAAAGTTGAGCTGCTCGAGCGTTACGGCCTCACTTGATCCGCCGAGCGCCCAGTGCGTAAAGGTATAGCCGGCCTCGACGGGCGGCAGAGGCAGCTCCTCAAAGAGCCCGTCTTCGCTCTCCCATTCGAGATAAACCGTATAGGGACTGAGCTCAGAAAAGAAGCTCATTTTCCCGTCTCCGCTCGGAGAAGGAGGATTGCCCCCGCCGTCACACGCGACCAAAGCACAGCTCGCGAGAACGAGAATAAGAAAAGCAAACATGCCCCTCATAATTTTCCTAATTTTCATTTTTTCTCCAATCTGCCGCCCGTGGCGACTATACATGCATTTGTTTTAGGTCCTCTTTTCAAGATATTCTAGCAGTCCGTCGAGCGACTCGGTGGCGATACTCGAAAAATCAATGCCTAAGGCGAAGTCTATCACCCCGTCGATTTTCTCCTCGGGTACAAGATAAAGTCGCAGTGTCATTCTCAAAAAAGCTCTCACCTTTGCTTCCATTGTAAAATACATATCGCAGGGTGTAAGCATATAGTTTCTCATAATTCCCGCAGCGGCAAGCTCAAGCTCGTAAAAGTCAGAGGTGGAAAGTCCCGGCAAGGAGGACTTGAAAATGCCTTCAAGCTTCTCTGTAACCGTCCTGTAAATCACCCGAGAGCTCTCGGAAAGCGAGTAGGAAATTGCATACATTTCTCTTATATGCTCGCTCGACTCAGCCATATAAAGTTGAAGCACCGTCTCGACAGCGTAAAGAAAGAGCTTATCCTCGCCCCTGTTCCCAACAAGCCCTTGCGCGCACTCAAACTGATATTCAAGCACGAGCCCGACAAGCTCGGTGAGAAGCCCTTCCTTGGTCCCAAAAATGTTTATAAGCGAGCCGTACGACACCTCGGCATCCCTCGCAACCTCTCTCAGCGTTGTTGCGTGATATCCGCTTGACAGAAAGCTCTTTGCAACTACATGAAGAATATGCGACTTCATTTTCTCGAAGTTTTTGCCTCTTGTAAGATTTGCCATAACGTCCTCTTTTCAAAGTTGTATCGTGATTTAATTTTACACTGATGTTATTTTTTTGTCAATAGGAAAAACGGAAATTTTTGAGAAAAATGAATTTTTTACAAAAAAGCAAGCGACAGCCAAGGTGCCGCGAGGGACACCTTACTGTCGCTTTAAGAGTTTTATTTGAATTTTATTTCACAAAACCCGTGAACAAATCAAGGATTATCCGAAATTGCGCGAGAAATTTCAGAGTTTTGTAAATTTCTCTTTACATTTACCGTCTTTCCGAGCGCGAGAGAGTAAATCTCTACCCTCTTTGGTGCTTTGCCGAACATTTTTTCAACAGCGAGCGAGTAGTAGTAAAGCTGATTTTCGTGCTTTTCTCTCATTTTAGCCTCGGCAAGAGTCTCGTCGCAAAGCTCCTCTTTTGTAAGTCTGTCGGTTTTGTAGTCATAGACGCCTATTGTGCCGTCGGCATACTCTATTATGCAGTCAATAACGCCCTGCACCAAAAGCTCCCTGCCACGAAGCGCCTCACTGCGCTCCTCTTCCCTCGTAAAGATTTCTGCTGGTAGCCTTACGTTGAAGCGCAACTCGCGCCAGAGCCTCTTTGCCCGTCTCATATCCGAGAAAAGCGAGGATTTCGTGAATGCCAGAATTTCGTCCTTTCTTATTCTTTCGGCATCAACCGTAGAGATGAACTTTTCGGAAAGAAGTCTTTCTATTTCGGCATCGACCCCCACCCGTGCAAGATTTTCAAGGTCGCAAAACTGCATAAAATAGTGCGTTGCTATACCTCGCCTTGCGCTCTCGTCTGCCGCCGAGCCGGAAACAAACGCGGGAACGCCACTGCTGTCGTAAGAGAGCTCCGGCTCCTCAGTGCCGTCAAGAACCGTCGGTGACATCCTTGATACCGACATCTTCTCTGGCAGCTCCACCATTGCCGCGTCAGGATAGACATAGGTAAAACGGTAAAGATATTCCTCGGCGCTCACCGCACCCTCGTCGCTGGAAGGGCTTTTTGTCTCGGTGCGCTCAAGAGCTTCGCTTGCCGTATCGGGCAGCTCAGATACAAATGCCTCCTCGCTCACTATCGCACGCTCGTCACCGGTCGCAAGAATAATTTCAAGATAAGAAGAAAACGTCCTTGCTGAGTAGGGAGATAGCGTCTTACGCAAAAGCGCTGTATGGCTCTCGTAATCCTCGCGATTTTTCCTCGGACACTCGCCAGTTATATAAAGCCTTTCTCTTGCTCTCGTCATCGCAACGTAAAGTACGCGAAGCTCCTCTTCGTAATCCTTTTTGGAGATATAGTGATTGACTATTCCCTGCACCGGATTGTTGACGAGCGCAAGTCCCGACGGGGTACGCAATCTTACTGATATACCGAAGTCCTCAGCAAATGCAAGCCTATTACCCGCATCGTGATTTTTGAAATACGCGCCGCACTCGGCAAGAAATACTATCGGATATTCAAGTCCCTTTGACTTGTGGCAGGTTATAATCTCAACCGCGCAGCGCTCTCCACTCTCACGGCTATCGTCAAAGGTCGTGCGCTCGCCTACGATACTGTTAATAAAAGTAAGAAAGCTGTAAAGTCCCTTATAACTACCCACTGAAAAGGTGCGCGCCCAATCATAAAGCAGCATAAGATTATCCTTGCCGCCGCTCCTTGCCGCAAGAGCCAAAAGCCCGGTTTCCAAATAAAGCCTATACAGCAGCTTATCAATGCTAATCCCCTCGGCAATAGCGCGGTAGTGTGAGAGTGAAGCAAGAAAATCCTGTCCTTTTGCAAAATCGGGATGCGAAGAAGCGTAGGCAACAAGGTCCTCGTAAAGAGTCTCACCCCCACCCCCGTGTCTGATTAAATAGAGATCGTCGGGAGTAAACGAGTAAAGAGGCGAGCACATAAGACCTGCAAGATATACGTCACGTCGCGGATTGTCTATCGAGTTTAAAAGGCAGAGCGCAAGAAGCACCTCGCGTGAGAGGAAAAAGCTCTTCTCATCAGAAATGACAGAAGGAACGTCCACTCCGGCAAGCGCCGCGGCATACTCCGCACTGTGCTTCATATTACGCATAATTATTACTATGTCTGACGGCTTTACCGGAGAGCCGTCGTTGAGCTTTCCGTTGCTTAAAAGCTCCTTGATTTTGAGTGCAACAAGCTGCGGCTCTGACACGGTCGTCTCGCCCAAAAGAGCACCGCCCTTGCTGACCATGCACACCGAGGGGCGAACATACTCACTCGCGGTGTTCTCGGTCTTCGCAAACACCAGCCTGTCACCATCCTCATAGCCTATGCTCTCACGGGTAAGCGAAAACATCTTATCAAAAACCGAGTTGACAAAATCAACGATAGCCTCGTCGCATCGGAAGTTGTTTGACATAAAGACCGTGGCAGTATCTCCTGTCGCCTCGGAAAGCGGCGGAAACTCCGATTTCATCGCTGCAAAAATCTCAGGCCTTGCACTGCGGAAGCCGTAGATGCTCTGCTTTATATCTCCGACCATAAATCTGTTATTGGGGCGCGAGAGAGCCTCGAATATCTTGTTTTGCAGACTGTTTACGTCTTGATACTCGTCAATATATACTGCAGCGTATTTATTCATCAGGCTTTTTGCTACGTCGGTGCGAGTGCCGCCCTGCCAAAGAATTTCGTATGCGTATCTTTCAATATCGTTATATGAGGCTATACCCCGACGTCGCTTTTCCTCACGGTAAAGACGGTCAAAGCAAAGAAGCACTTTGTATAGAACCGAGAAAACACGATAAAAGCCCTCGAAGGTCGTGCGCCAATGCTCTTCATCAAATTTAAAGTAATCCGAAAAGGCTTTAACATCCTCTTTCATAAGGTCGCGAAGACGTGACAGCTCCGAGAGGCGTCCCGTAGGGTCGTCGGTAACAGACGGCTTCGTCTTAAAAGAAAGAGAGGACATACGCTCTCTCATTTCTTCATAAGTCTTGCATCTCTCTATAAGTAAGAGCGCGTCAGCATCCGTTGCCGCCATATCTCTCCATTTCACACCAGACGGCATATCGGGAAAAATCATATCTCTGTAGCTTAAAAGCTCCTGACTAAAGTGGTGGCAAACCTCCCTTACCTTTTGCATAAGATATGCCCCGTGTCGAGTTTTCTCAACCGATACGAATTTGTCGGGATTATATTCCTCAATGAGAGGCAGAAGCGAGCCAACCCCTTCCTCAGCCGTAGAGCACTTGCCATATATCGTACGAAGAACGTCCGCGAGGTCCTCGGTGCGCTTTGAATCGGTAAGGCAGTCACAAAGCTCGTCGAAGGCCTCCGGCTCTGCAACCATAGGAAGCTCTCCCGAATAAAGTGCATCAATAAGTCCGTCAAGCACCGAATGCTCAAGTATTATAAGCTCCGCCTCGTCGGCAATTCTGTACCCCGGCATAAGCCCCACTCTGTCGGCGTTCTTGCGCACGAGCTCGTTGCAAAACGAGTCTATGGTGGAAATTTCGGCAGCAGGCAAAAGATAAAGCTGGCGCGAGAGAAGCTTGTCCTCAGGGTTGGCTATAACCGCTGCCTCAAGTGCCGCTGAAATTTTGGAACGCAGCTCGTTTGCCGCCGCATTCGTAAAGGTGACGATAAGCAGCGAGGTTATGTCAACTCTCGACTCAGAGTCGGTAAGAGAGCGTATAATCCTCTCGGTTAAGGTCGCTGTTTTTCCCGAGCCTGCCGCAGCGGATACAAGCAAGGTTTTATCTCTTGTATTTATAGCCGACATTTGCTCGTCTGTCCAGCGTCTTTCTGCCATATTGCCACCTCCCGTGTATTTTACCTACATTTTAACATAAAAAGAGCCGTATTTCAAGTAACAATATCTATTTTGCTTGCAAAATTCCACAGACTGTGATAAAATATTATTGACAAACGCACGGGAGGTGTCGGTATGAAAATCGGATTTTCACAGCTTACGCACGGCCTTATACTCGCGCCAATGGCCGGTTATACCGACAGGGCCATGCGCCTCATCTGCCGCAAGCACGGCGCGGAGTACACAGTCACCGAGATGATAAGTGCAAAGGCAGTAGTCTATAACGACAAAAAAACGGCAGCGCTTGCAAAAGTATGTGAGGACGAGGGAGAAGTCGCAATCCAGCTTTTCGGCAAGGAGCCCGAGATTATGGCTGAGGCTGCAAAAATCCTCACGGAAACGGTAAGCAGGCAGGCTGTTGCAATTGACGTAAATATGGGATGTCCCGTTAAGAAGATATTTTCAAACGGCGAGGGCTCGGCGCTTATGAAAAATCCCCGTCTTATAGAAAAAATCACAGAAGCGATAAGGCTGGCGACCGACAAGCCGGTTACCGTAAAGCTGCGCGCCGGAATAGACGAAAGCTGTCGCAACGCAGTGGAATGCGCACTCGCCGCAGAGGCAGGCGGTGCATCGGCGGTTTGCATACACGGCCGCACCCGTGTAGAGATGTACGGTGGCAGAGCTGACAGGGCTCTTATAGCACGCGTTAAAAATGCCGTAAAAATACCGCTTATAGCAAACGGAGATATCACCTCAGCCGACGAGGCACTCGATATGTTAAAAGTAACCGGCGCTGATGCTATCGCGATAGGACGCGGTGCTATAGGCAACCCATTTATTTTCGAAGAGATACGCGCCTCGCTCTTGGGCGAAAAATATACACCGCCCTCGCCAAAAGAAAGAATAGACACCGCCCTCTGCCAGCTCAATCTCGCAAGGCTTGATAAAGGCGAGTCGGTTGCCATCCCCGAGTCAAGAAAGCAGATTGCCCTCTATCTGAAAGGCTTTAAAGGAGCTGCCGCAATAAGAGCCGCTATAAACAGAAGCTCAACTTACACTGAGGTTGAAGAGATTTTAAAAGGCTCTGCGCTTTATGGAGAATAAAAAATGCACACGGGCAAGGGGATGTGTTCTTAAGGACAGTTTTTTAACTTAAAAATAATATCTTATTTACCGACAAAAATGACAGAGAACACTTTACATTCTCTGTCATTTTTTGACTATTTTGTAGTATTATCTTTACTTGTAGCAATATTTTCTTCTTTGATTTGAACATCAAATTCGGGAAAACAAAGCAAAAAGTAATCACACTCGTCGCAACAACACTCAAAGCCTATCTCGCCGTTACCAAAGCAAACGGTAGGGCTTCCCGGCATAAGCTCAATACCGGTAATGTCTATGATCTTTTCTTGAATGTTCTTGTTCATATATCCCCCATCAGCATATAAAAAAGGTGCGCAACCGAAGCCACGCACCGAAAAACGCAAACCCCGATTGTTGTCACACAAACTAATCGGAATAGGAATATTTCAGCCATACCTAAATTAGAGGAGCCTGCGTTTTTACCAAGTCCATAAATTTAGGTATGTTCAAAAAAAGGGTATAGTATCCCTAAAGCAGAAAATACCCCTAATACCGATTTTTCAGTTTGTGTGACACTATCATTATATCACAGTTTTTTCAGTTTGTAAATATATTGAGTAAAATTTATTCAATTACCTTCCGGGCAGTACGAAAAAGCCTCCCTTGTGTAAAGGGAGGTGGCACGGCTTGACGTGACGGAGTGATTGTAAAGCGTTGAATTTTATAAATAAACAATCCCTCAGCCGCCTTCGGCGTCAGCTCCCTTTACACAAGGGAGCCTTTTTTATGTTCATCTATGACTTGTCAATTTTCCTGACAAATGCAAAAATACGGCATGCCTCATTTGAGATATACCGTATTCTTTCAAAACTGTCCTTTAGGGTACGACCCTAATGCGTGTGCATTTTTGCTGTTTTAACCCTTTTTTATCTCGCGGAGTAAGTCGCGGATTTCAACGAGAAGTGCTTCCTCATGCTCTACTCGCGCCTTTTCCTTTGCACATTCCTCAGCGAGCCTTGCAGCCTCCAGAGCCGCTATGCGCTCGGCCTCTGCCTTTGCTACAGCTTCCTCTGCCTCCGCCTTTTCCTTTGCCGCCTTCTCGGCTGCAAGCTTAGCTTCATCTGTAAGCAATCCCGCAACACGCTTCCCTATCTGTGATACGATGCGCATAATCACGAAGAGAACGAATGCGACAATAATGAAATCTATAATCGCCTGCACAAATCCGCCCCACAAAATAGCAACCTCTGCGGTAATTACCTCGCCAGTCACCTCATCAACGACCTCAGGACGAACAATCCACTTGAGCTCTGCCGTTGCCGCATTTCCTGTAAGAAGTGCTAAAAGCGGAGTTATAAAGCCCTTTGTAAACGCCGTAACGATTCCGGTGAAGGCAGTTGCAACCGCAACACCGACCGCCATATCAACCACGTTGCCGCGTTTGATAAATTTCTTAAAATCTTCCCAAAATTTTCTCATGTCTGCTCCTTTATGTAAACTTTAGTTTTCAAATCCTATGTTATTTAGATAATTTATTCTAATCATTTTCTCCAGCTCCTCTGCCGTGAGCTTCCCTGTGTGCAGCTTTGCAGAGAGCTTTACGGGTGCTGACGAGGTAAGGTCGAAGCCGGAATCTGAAAGCTCTACCTCTGCCAAGTCAAAGAGTACTTCAACGCCCGCAACGAACTTATCCGAGGAAAGCGTAACCGTAAAATCAGTGCCCGCCCCGTCTACCTTAACCTTTATATTTGGCTTTTCAAAGGTAAAGTCCTTTGGCTTTACGAAAAGAAGAGTGTCGCTGTACTGCGCGTCATACGAGCTTAAGCCGTATTCAAGATAGCACCCAGCTTCTCTCCCCGCAATGAGCTCGTCAAGCCTAGCTTCAAGCGTTACAAAAGACATCGGAGGCACGGTAATCTCCTCTGCATAATTATAAACGAGATTATTCGAGGAATCGAGCACCCTATAGTATGCTCTGCCGGAAAACTCTCTTCTGCGTTGGTTTATAACCGTTATATCAGCGCCCGAATCAGTACGCCTTGCCGTAGCACAAACAGGAGAGAGCGCACGCGAGGCTATGAAGTAAAGCAGCTTTTTTCTGCCAAGCGAGTCAATCGCCGAATGTGACGGAGCGCACACTCTGTCACACAGCTCGGAATACACGGCAAAGGGAAGCTCCTCTCCTCCGGAAAGTCTCGCCTCAACGATTTTGCGCTGAGCCTCCTTTGCCTGCAAAAGCCTCGTGAGATACCCTAGCTGGGCCGGTCCCGAGGGGAAAAGATATTCATCAGCTACACGAAGAAGTGTATCTCGGTAAGCGTCACCGCCAAGCAACAGCATCTTGCTTGAGTGGGGATTTCTCTCCCGCGCGTCACCGATTGCCTCAATAGTTTTCTCCTCCGGCACTGACGGTAAGGTTTCTATAATAGCACCCTCAAACTCTCTGCCGAGGATAATTGCGACATCAGGTGCCGAGCCTCTTGCTGCGGTGTAAAGTGCGTCCTGATTTTCCCCTTCGGGAATGATGAGAAAGGCAAGCGACGGATGATTTGAAAGACGCTCAAGCTCCGCCCCCTCTGCTTTAAGCTCTCCGGTCTCTCTGATAAGTACAAGTCCCTCTCTGTCGCAAAGCTCCAAAATCGAGCTCGGGATGTATTTTACCGAAGAGTCAAGAAAAACAGCGTTAGCCCCTCCCTTCGCGAGAGACGTTAGCTCCACGGATATCCTGTCTTCAATACCGTCAGCTATTGGCGGTGTATAAAGCGCACCCATAGGCACAAACGCAAGGTCATTAAAGGAAAGCCTTGTTCCACCTTCACGTAGAACCGATGCCGAGCGAAGTCCAACCAAAAGCTCCTCGGTATCCTCCACATCACTCTCACCGTAAAGGTTAACCGTCAGTCTATAAAGATTCTGCACTCCTAGCCCCCTCGGCCACCAATAAAGCGGATCTCTTACCTTTATAGAGCCGTAACCTCTGGTTATTCCGCCGTAATAAATCTGCCCTGCCCCTGACACGAGGGTTGCTATGGCCTTAACTCCATCCGAGCTTCCGAGCGTGCGTAGCTTTATGTCGAGCGTGACCGCGCCTCCCTCGTGACGCTCTGTAACGTGTACGCCGTCTATAACAGCACTGTTAAAAGAAAGGAGAGTGGGGGGCTCAACAATCGCAGCACCGCAGGAGAGCGTTATTTTAATTTCACACTCACCTATAGATAAAAGCTGCTTTATATCGTAATTTTTCCGCTCTCCGTTTAAAATCTTACCAAGAGATGCCTCTCCAAAGAAAATTTCCGCCTCGCCAACGATACCCGACACTGAAAGATAGGCATATTTTCTATCCATCATAGTGCCGCTTATTCTGACCGGTGCGACAACCGTGATTTCCTCTTCGGCCGAGTACGGTGCTCGCAAAGAGACTCTCTGTCCCGAGGTTTCGGTGAAAAAATCTTTTATTTTAAGCCTTACCATACTCTCCTCCCAAAGATTTTAATTTCATTTACTTAAGTATAACACAATCTTTTAAAAAAATCAAGGACTCGCGACAAATACCGACGCGAGTCCCTTTTATTTTACACCTTCTTTTTATCAAGAAGACTGAATATAAGCCTTTCGAGCTTGTTTCTGAAAATATGTAAAACAAGCGCAAATACCACCGATGCACCGAGCGCTATGAAAAGGAACGCAAGGTTTTCCGCCGCCGCAGGAAGACCAAAGGCAACAAGAGAAATAATGGGTCCGAGCGGAATGCTAAGGCCGCCAACGAGCAATATTCCCGCACCGACAAGTCCGCAAACGCCGACACGCCATTTTGTAAACGGACGGCATATAGAAACGAGGTTGATGTAACCGACAACCGTGATAATAACCATAATCACGGCGTTGCGGCATTCCGCCGACACAATATTTGCCGTGCCAACGAGCATCGTAATAAGCACGGGCAAAAATAGCGCTATCGCGTTCGGAACGCTCCTTATAATAACACTCTTTAAGAAATCTCCCTCAATACGCTTGTTGTTTGGCTCAAGAGCGAGGAGCACCGAGGAGATACCGATAACGAAAAGCTCGATAAGCATCATCTGCTTCGGCTCAAGAGGATAGCCCGAGACGGTGACCGCTGCAAATAGCGAAAGGCAGATAACGAACACGGTCTTCATAAGATAAAGCACCGCCGAGGCGCGCACGTTGTTGATGCAGCGTCTACCCTCTCTTACGACGTCGGGAAGCGTGCCGAAGTCGGAGTCGAGAAGAACTATCTGCGACACCTTTCTTGCCACCTCACTGCCGTCAGCCATTGCTATCGCGCAATTGGACTCTTTAAGAGCAAGAGTATCGTTCACACCGTCACCCGTCATGGCAACGGTATGCCCGGCTGCCTTGAGAGCCTTAACGAGAATAACCTTTTGCTCAGGAGTAACTCTGCCGAAAACGGTATATTTTTCAGCAACCGAGGAGAGCTCCTCGTCGCTTATATTCTCACAGGAAATATAGTTTTCAGCGCCGATAACCCCTACTCTTGCCGCAATCGTAGATACAGTTGCCGCGTGGTCGCCGGAGATGATTTTTACGGTAACGCCCTGCTCCTGGAACTTTGCAATAGTTTCCTTTGCATTAGGCCTTATTCTGTCGGCTATCGCAACCATGGCGACCGCCTCACCCATAGCCTCAAGGCTGTCAAGTCTTGCGAGGATAAGCACGCGCTCGCCCTCCGCTGCGTGAGCCTTGATTTTTTCTTCAAGCTCCGCTGATACAGGACAGGGTACGAAGTGAGGTGCACCGATAGCGTAAGTGCCGACACCCTCAAGAGTTACCGCCGAGTATTTTCTTTTCGAGGAGAATGGCACCTTGTCTACTACCATAGAGCTCTCGCGTCCAAAATACTCAATAAGTGCACGAGAGGTATTATTAATACTCTCCTCAGAACCCTCAACGAGAGCCATAATTCTCTTGATTTCCTCACACGGGGTGCCGTCAAGCGCCTCAAATGCCGTAACGCACATAGTACCGTCAGTGATAGTACCCGTCTTGTCAAGACAGAGGACGTCTGCCGCCGCAAGCATCTCAATGGAGTACATATCCTGCACGAGTGTACGCTTTCTTGCAAGCAAAATAACGCTAAGCGTAAGAGTAATAGTAACGAGAAGATATATTCCCGCAGGAATCATACCGATAACCGAGCCCGCAGTCTTGATAAGCGAGAGCTGAAGGTCCTTGCCGTATGCAAAATAATTCGCCACTGCCATTATCGCCGTCATGGGCACCATAAAAATACCTATGTATTTAATAAGCCGGTTCATGTCTCGGAAAAGGTTCGAGGCAGGAGCTTTAAATCCTTTTGCCGCCTTTTCAATCTTATGTACGTAGTTGTTCTGTCCGACTCTTATAACCTTAACGAAAATACTGCCGCTGACAAGAAAGCTGCCCGCAAGGACGGTATCGCCCTCTTGCTTTTTTATCGCGTCGGACTCGCCTGTGAGCATGCTCTCGTTTGCCTCTGCGTAGCCGGAAAGAACCACGGCATCTGAGAGCACCTGCTTGCCCATCTCGATTTTCATAACATCACCGACGACGATGTCGCATACGTCAATCTCTATAAGCTCGCTGTCGCGCATAACCGTTGCTTTGGGCTCTGTTGTTACCGAGAGCTTTTCCACCGTGCGCTTCGCTCGGATTTCCTGAATTATCGCAATCAAGATATTCGGTATAACAATAAATAAGAATGTAAGGTTTCCGGGCGAGCCTATCGCAATAAGCATAACGGCAACAACCGCCCACACGAAATTAAAGAAGGTAAAAAGATTATCCTTAACTATTTCAAAATAACTCTTTCCGACCTTTTCTGTAACGACGTTAACGTTGCCAAGCGCTCTCTGCTGCTCAACCTCTGCCGAGGTAAGACCGCGGATCTCCTCCTCGCAAATAACCTTTTCTTTAGGTTCCATAAGTGACCTCCATAAAAGAATATCAATGAATAATATAACATAAATATACCCTCTTGTCAACCGAAAAGCCGCCCCTTGCCGAAAAAATTCTTGACAACAGTTCCATTTTATGTGATAATTGAATTATAAGCTTAAAAGAGGCGGATAAAATGATAGAAAAAGCTCCTTATTTTGCAAACTGCCATAACCACTCGCGCTTTTCCGACGGTGCGTTCTGGCCCGAGGAAATCGTCGCGCGCGCCAAAAGCTACGGCTACGGTGCTATAATGCTCACCGACCACGATACCGTCGCGGGGCAGAAACGCATGTTAGAGGCGGCGCGAAGTGCCGGAATGCTCTCTACTCTCGGCTGCGAGTTTTCTACCGCAGGATTTGACGGAGCGGTCTTTCATCTGCTCGGATATGACTTTGACCCCTCGCACCCGAAAATGCAAGCTCTGCTTTCAGATAGCGCCGAGCGCGCCACAGTGCATACTAAAATCACATTTGATTATGCGGTAGAGTGCGGCAGGATAAAAGAGATTACATGGAATGACGTGCTATCTGATTTTCCGGAAAACGATTTTTTCTGCTATACGCAGGTCTTTTTCACTCTTAAGGCGCGAGGAGCTCTTTCGGATGACGACTATCCCCACTTTATGAGAGAAAACTTCTCTAATTCTGCAACTTTACCCATAGAAGATAGGCTTTTCAGAGCGCACTCCCCCACGTTGCCCGATGTTTTGACGGTTGCGAAGATTATAAGAGAAGCCGGCGGAGTGCCAATTATTGCCCATCCTCACGGACAGTATAAATACGCACTCGACCTTATATCAGGCGGCATTCTTGGATTTGAGGTGCGCCACCCCGACCTCACCGACGTTGAATGCGGTCTTTTCCGTACGCTTTGCTTGGAAAAACATCTTTACAAGCTCGGTGGCACCGACCATACCGGCCCGCTTGGCGGCTATATGCACCGCGGCGGCGAATACCTTGCACCGATGAGCAGAGGCGGTACCGAAAAAGAAGATTTTATAGAGCTTTACGAAAGGCGGCTTGGATAATGGAAAATCTAATCAAAAAAGTATATTCAGCACCCACGCTTTACAAAGCACTGATGATTTTATCAAAGATAATAGTCGTAATAACCCTGCCTGCATTTATCATTATAGTGTGGAAGGGCTACACCATATCACCTCTCTCGGCAGTTAAGGTGTGCGTAATATGCGGTGTGCCGTTTGTTATCGTCACTCTCGCGAGACGCCTTATAAACGCTCCTCGCCCCTACGAGCTTTATGACTTTTACGAGCGCGCACCAAAGAAAAAGAAAGGCTCATCCTTTCCGAGTCGCCATGCCTTCTCGGTTTTCGTCATCGGTACTGTTATGACTTTCGTATACCCGCTGCTCGGCGTTGTTATGCTCTTTTTGGGCGTCCTTCTCTGTGTCAGTCGCGTGCTGTGCGGCATACACTTTATCCGCGACGTTGTAGCAGGCTCTATGCTCGGTGTCATAAGCGGTGTCGTCGGTGTCATTTTCACAACACCTTTTCTTTAAAAACTTAACACGGGTCGGAGATTTTCCGACCCGTGCGCTTTTTATGTGTATTAAAGAAGTCTTATTCCTGCCTCAAGACATCCTCTCTTCGTTGCCTCATCCCAGATGCTTGATTGCACCTCTCCGATATGAGCGCAGCCCATCATAAGCATACAAAGCCGCGACTGACCTATACCGCCACCAATGGTAAGCGGAAGCTCACCGCGAAGCAGCATGCTGTGGAAAGGAAGCGTGCGTCTGTCCTCACAGCCGCGAAGAGTTAGTTGACGGTCAAGCGATTTTTCGTCAACTCGTATACCCATTGACGAAATCTCAAACGCGTGACCGAGCACCTCATTATAAAAAAGAATATCTCCGTTAAGCTCCCAGTCGTCGTAGTCCGGCGCTCTGCCGTCGTGAGGCTTTCCGCTTTTAAGGTTGCCGCCTATCTGCATAAGCAGTACAGTACCGTGCTCGCGCGTTATGGCATCCTCGCGCTCCTTAGGAGTAAGATCCGGATACATATCCTCAAGCTGTGAGGTGGTTATCGCAAACAGCTCACGGCTTAGTTTTACCTTCACCTCAGGAAAATCCACACGCAAGAGCTCGAGAGTATCGCATATAACTCCGACGATTTTCCTCGCCGTCTCTATGAGATAATCAAGTGTGCGCTCCTCCCTTGTGATAACCCTCTCCCAGTCCCACTGGTCAACGTATATTGAATGTATGTTGTCAAGCTCCTCATCGCGGCGAATGGCGTTCATATCGGTATAAAGACCGTTGCCGACGTAGAAGTGGTATTCCTTAAGCGCAAGCCTCTTCCATTTTGCAAGCGAGTGAACCACCTCGCCGACCTCACCAACCGCGGGAATATCAAACGCCACAGGACGCTCTGTGCCGTTTAAATTATCGTTAAGTCCCGAGGACTCGGTAACGAAAAGCGGTGCTGACACACGCTTAAGATTTAATGCCTCTGCAAGTCTATCCTGAAAGGTACGCTTTATAAATGATATTGCCTTTTGAGTCCTGTAAACGTCACGCTGTGACTGATAGTTTTCTGGTATAAAGAGTTTACTCATATTTATTACCTTTAATTCAAAAACGCGACACGGGGTGCCGCGTTTTTATATTTTTACTTTACTCCCGTGGTAGAACGGAGCATTACATCGTGATATCCGCCCTCAACGATACTCGTTGCAGAAACGAGAGTGAGCTTCGCCTTCTCCTGAAGCTCCTCAATGGTGATAGCACCGCAGTTACACATAGTAGACTTAACCTTGTAAAGCGAGCGCTCAACATTATCGTGAAGAGGTCCCGCATAGGTTACGTAAGAGTCAACACCCTCCTCAAAGGAAAGCTTTGCCTTGCCGCCAAGGTCGTATCTCTGCCAGTTTCTAGCTCTGTTAGAGCCCTCGCCCCAATACTCCTTAACGTACTGACCGTTAACCATAATCTTGGGTGTGGGCGACTCGTCAAATCTCGCGAAATATCTGCCGAGCATCATGAAGTCAGCGCCCATAGCAAGCGCAAGCGTCATGTGATAGTCGTGAACGATACCGCCATCAGAGCAAATCGGAATATAGATGCCGGTCTCCTTGTAGTACTCGTCGCGCGCTGCTGCAACCTCAATCACAGCGCTTGCCTGACCGCGACCGATACCCTTCGTTTCACGGGTTATACATATAGAGCCGCCGCCAATACCGATTTTAATGAAATCAGCGCCTGCCTCTGCAAGGAAACGGAAGCCCTCTCTGTCAACGATATTGCCTGCTCCAACCTTAACTGTGTCGCCGTATTTCTCGCGTATAAAGTCAATAGTACGCTTCTGCCATACGGTATATCCCTCAGATGAGTCTATGCAAAGCACGTCAGCACCGGCCTCAACGAGTGCGGGTACTCTCTCTGCGAAATCACGGGTGTTAATGCCCGCGCCAACTACGTAGCTCTTATTCTTGTCGAGGAGCTCCTGTGGGTTCTCCTTGTGCTGCGAGTAGTCCTTGCGGAATACGAAATACTTAAGATTGCCATCCTTATCAACGATAGGAAGAGAGTTGAGCTTATGGTCCCAAATGATGTCGTTTGCTTCCTTAAGAGTAGTACCCTCGGGTGCGGTAACCAGCTTTGCAAGAGGGGTCATAAAGTCAGCCACCTTTTCGTCGGTAGACATTCTCGACACGCGGTAATCTCTGCCGGTAACGATACCAAGCAGCTTTCCGTTTGCGGTGCCGTCATCAGTAACCGCCATAGTGGAGTGTCCGTTAAGCTCTACGAGCTCAAGCACATCAAGAAGTGTATTTTCAGGAGTAAGATTAGAATCGCTGACGACAAAGCCCGCCTTGTAGCCCTTAACTCTTGCGACCATAGCCGCCTCGGACTCAATCGACTGATTGCCGTAAATGAAGGAAATGCCGCCCTCCTTAGCAAGAGCGATAGCCATCTTGTCGTCGGATACCGACTGCATAATAGCACTCGTCATAGGAATATTCATCATAATCGGACATTCCTCTTTGCCCTTTCTGTACTTAACGAGAGGCGTGCGGAGCGACACATTTGCAGGTACGCAACGCTCGTCAGTGTAGCCGGGAACGAGAAGATACTCACTAAAGGTGTGAGAGGGTTCGGTAAAATAAGTAGCCATTCTTTTACTCCTTGGATTTTCTTATCTTTTTATATTAAAACATATTCTAACACAACGCGCGCGGATTGTCAATACGCTTTTTTAAAATTACTCCCCGTCCGGCGAGGGAGACCAGCTCTCAAGAATTTTAGCGTATTTTATGACAGGCTGATCAGCTTTGTTTTCAAGCGCACCGTTGCCAAGATAGCCCCAAACCTCGTGATAAGTGTAGCCGTAATATTCAGGGTGCTGAGTATTGTTACCGTAATAATCGGCATAGGCGGTTTTCGGGAAGGTTGTCTCTATAATATCATCAATAACGCTCAATCCTTCAACCACGTATCCGAAGGAGGCGTAATCGCCGTCAAGTCCCTCAGATGTTGTATTGCAAATGAAGAACTGACAGGACGCGGAATTAGGATCATCGCTTCTGGCCATGGATATGACTCCGCGCAAGTGCTTCATATCGTTGCCATAATAACCGTTTGAGAAAAATTCTCCATAGACGGTGCTTGTAAGCAAGCCGCTGCCGTCCGCATTGGGATCTCCGCCCTGAATCATAAAGTCCTCCACGACTCTGTGAAAGGTCTTGCCGTTGTAAAAGCCGCTTTCAACGAGTATGAGAAAATTCTCGGCGGTTTTCGGTGCAGTCGTGGCGTCAATCAGGACAACAAATCTACCGTAATTTTTAACGCAGAATTCCACGTATGTGATTTCCCTGCCCGTTATATCTCGGGTGTCGAGGTACTCGCACGCGCCCGTGCCCATAGTATTCGATTTCGCCACATCCTCGCAGGATGAAAGCGCCATGCATACAAGTGCAACCGTCAAGAACAAAGAAATGATTTTTTTCACGTTATTTCCTCACTTTTGTAAACTTTTATTTTCGTTTATATATATTTTGCTATAAAAAGATCTATTGCCGTATATCCTGCAAGCCCCCCAAACTTTGACTCGGCATCAACCCTCGTTATTTCCGCTACGATTTTTACGAGAGCATCTCTCCCATACCTTTTAGCGCCCGAAACGCATAGCCCCACCTTATATGGAGCCATGCCGAGCACGGCGGCAATATCCCCCGCGCCAAGTCCCTCAAAGGCAAGTGTACCGACCGATGCAAGCTCGCCAAAGCAACGCGCTATCATGCCGACGACAATGCTCGGCTCAACCCTGCGCGACTTCAGCTCAAAAACAGCCGAAAAGGCACCGACCCTGTTCTTATCAACAATTGCATTGGAAAGGGCAAACGCCTCGCTTTCCGGCACGGGTGAGGCAATCTCCGCAACGTCCCTCACGCTTATAGCGCGTTGTCCGCGCGAGTATGCCAACGCCGAGAGCTTTTCAACCTCACCTATAAGCACGTCCATCGACCTGCCCGATGTCGAGATGAGTGCGTTCAGCGAATCAAGACTAACCTCAACCCCGCGGGAGTCGAAATGCCGCTTAAGCCAGCCGAGGAGCTGCTTATCTCCCGATTTGTCAAGCCTTACAATTTTAAGTATCTTATCAAAGCGGTTTATAAACCTGCTCTGTCTTTTGCCGGCTCCGAAGTCAAGGCCACCGGCCGCCGCAACAAACGCGATCGTAGCGTACGGATATTCCTTACAAAGCTCTGCTAATTCCTCGAGAGCGGAAAGTCCTTTTTCAGAAAGAGCGGTAAAACTCGCGCGCCTCCATTCTATAAGCTTATATTCACTCATAACCGGCGGCGCCTTTACAGCCTCCGAAATCGCCGCAAAGTCAATCTCCTCGCCGTCAAAGACGGGATTGTTGAACACTGCAAATGCCTCATCGGTGACAACTCTCGTGCGAAGCTCTCCGAGATAATATCTCTTAAGGTACTCCTCCTCGCCCGCAAAAACGTAAACTCCGCCAAAGCTACCGGCCTTAAGGCTTGCCGTAAAACCTTTTAGCTCAAGCATCGCATCCCTCCGAGTGGCACGTTGCTCTTATCTTCATCTTAACAAGCCGCACGGCACCGCCGAGCTCCATATCGTAAATAACCGTAACAGACACACCGTTCTCCCCAACGGTAGCTCTGACGCGCCTCGTCTTAACGCAGGAGTCGAAGGAGTATGGACCTGCTTTGTAAAGCGACTCCGAAGAAACTCCCTCTTTGAAATTGAACGTATTCTCTATCGCTCCGCGGCGCACTACCGAGACCGTGTCACCCGCAACAGTCAGAGTCGACTCCGTGCTGCCACCCTCGTTAGTCTCGCGCCAAGAAAGCCGTGCGCCGTCCTCCGTAAAGGACAGCTCGCCCGCGGTTTCGGTGTGGGCGCGCTCCAGCTCACCTGTGCCGTCAGAATTTTCTATCACCGAATGTATTACAATATCTGCTTCTCTCACGGCACACCTCCTTTTTTAAAATAACAAAAACGGTAGCGCGAAACTGCCGTTTTTGTTTTCGTCATTTGTTCTTTTTTCTCTGATTATACTCGCTTATGGGATTTATGAAATCTCTCCAGTTAAGATTGCCTGCCTCAAGCGCTGTAACGAGTACCTCCGCCGTTGCTATATTGGTAGCAAGGGGAATATTATAAACGTCACAAAGCCGAAGCAGATTAAGATCTGCCTCGTAGCTCTCCTTGCCCGCATCAGTGCTTTTGAAATAGAAAACGAGATCTATCTCGTTATAAGAAACCCTTGAGGTTATCTGCTCCACTCCGCCTGCGTCACCCGACATAAATGTCTCTATCTCAAGACCGGTCGCATCAGAAATATATCTGCCGGTTGAGTGAGTCGCGCAAAGATTATGACGGCTTAAAATACCGCAATATGCTATACAAAACTGAGCCATAAGCTCCTTTTTGTTGTCGTCTGCTATGATTGCTATATACATTCCGAATTCCTCCTCTCGAAAAAGCTCGCCGGAGGACACTCCGCCGAATCTGTCGAGCCACGGGTATAACCCGTGAAAATATTATAGCACTATATCAGCGTTTTGTCAATGATTATCTAAACATTTTGAGTGCGCGTTGCTCGAATGCGGAAATTTTTTGAAAAAAGTTAATAATTTTTAATATTTGCTATTGTAAAATGACGCTTTATGTTGTATAATAGAGGCGTTCGCAAATTATTTTTTGAAAGAGATATAGAAAATGAGCAAATTCAGACGAATCGGTGTACTTACGTCGGGCGGTGACGCTCCCGGAATGAATGCAGCAATCAGAGCCGTAGCACGCACGGCGCTTGCGCGCGGCGTTGAGGTTATGGCTATCTTCCGCGGATATTCGGGACTTATTGACGGTGATATTAAGCCTCTTGAGCTCCGCGACGTATCGAATATAATAAACAAGGGCGGCACTATGCTGTATTCCGACCGTTGCCCCGAGTTCAAGACCGAGGAGGGCATGGCTCGCGCCGTTGAGACCTGTAGAAGATTTTCCATCGACGGCATCGTTGCCATTGGCGGAGACGGCACGTTCCGCGGTGCGACGGACCTTACCGCACACGGTATTCCCTGCATTGGCATCCCCGGCACGATTGATAACGATATCACGTCTACCGATTCAACTATAGGCTTCGATACCGCCATGAACACGGTCACCGAGCTTATCGACAAGCTGCGCGACACCTGCGAATCTCACGCGAGATGTAACGTAGTTGAGGTTATGGGCAGAGGTGCCGGCGACATTGCTCTTTACACCGGTATCGCTTCCGGCGCAACGCAGGTCGTTATACCGGAATTTCCTCACGACGACGAGTCTCTATGCAAGAAGATACGCAAGGGCCGTGATATTGGCAAGCGCAACTTTATCGTAGTAGTATCCGAGGGCGTCGGCTCGAGTTATGCTCCCGTGCTCGCTAAAAAAATTGAAGCTACGACCGGCGTTGAGACAAAGTTTGCAAGGCTTGCGCACATCGTGCGCGGAGGCAACCCGACTCTGCGCGACAGAGTTCTCGCGTCAAGAATGGGCGTTGCAGCGGTCGAAGAGCTTCTTCGCGGCAACTCCAACCTCGTTATCTGCGAACGCGACGGCAATATCATATCTACAGAGATAAGATACGCTCTCGCTCTTGACAAGATGTATAAGGGCACGCTCACCGACGAGGAGCGCGCGAGGCTCACGGACGACGAGGTTGATAAGATGAAGGCTGAAATCGCGAGAAAAGAAGCTAAGATGCTCGAGCTTTATACCGTAGAAAACAAAATCAACATTTAAAAAATCCCCCGATTTGTAAACCAAACATTACAAATCGGGGCTTGTTTATCCCTCCATAAGCCTCTCGAAGCATTGGTAGCTGTCAGGCGCTTCATATCTTGCTCCGAGAATTTTTATATACCGCGCAAAATCGTAGGTGTAGGTTGACAGAGGTCTTGCATAAGCATTATCAGTCTGTGCCGCAACCAAAAGGTCCTCACCGTCAAAGCCAACAACGAGCAGTGTGTGGTAATATCCCTCGTCCTCGCGACCGAGCTGTATTACGTCGCCAAGCTCAAGCTCGTCAGAGGCGGCAACTCGGCCAAAGGGTCCGACACCCGTATTCTCTATCATGAAATTATAAAAGTATTCGACTCCGGTCCACGACGGCGACCTATCATCAAGAGATATATAGTACCACCCGAAGGTCGGGGTGTAATTCATCTCACACGTGCCGGCATAAATCGACTGCGACACGAAGTTTGTGCAGTTTCCGCCTATCCCCGCAAAGCTCGCAAAGTTTGAATTTTGTGAAAAAGCATACTTTTTAGCATAAGCTACCGCATTCTCTCTCTTGTAAGGTTTTGTAACAAGCATAAATTCTCCTTGTATCTGATTACTAATATAATAATAAACTATGTAAAGCGAAGATTTTTGTTAAAATACGTATTGCAATTTTCATTATCTAGTTGTATAATATAAATATCAAAAAATTAGTTTTTTAAAGGTTTTGGAGGTAAAATAAAATGGACTCTAACAAAAGGCCCGACACCATGGCACGCATCACCACAAAGGCACTTGCAGACAGCTTTATTGATGAGCAGGTTGCCGGCATAAGACGCACGGTCGGTGACAAAAAGGTTCTTCTCGCCCTCTCCGGCGGTGTTGACAGCTCGGTTGTTGCAGCACTTCTCATTAAGGCGATAGGAAAGCAGCTCGTGTGCGTACACGTTAACCACGGTCTTATGCGCAAGGGCGAATCAGAGCAGGTTATCGAAGTATTCAGAAACGGTCTTGACGCAAACCTCGTTTACGTCGACGCTACCGACCGCTTCCTCGATCTTCTCGCAGGTGTTTCCGAGCCTGAAAAAAAGCGCAAGATCATAGGCGGTGAGTTCATTCGCGTGTTTGACGAGGAAGCTGCAAAGCTCGACGGCATTTCCTTTCTCGCGCAAGGCACGATTTACCCCGATATTCTTGAGAGTATAAAGCAGGCCGAGGGCAAAAAGGCAGTTAAGTCGCACCACAACGTTGGGGGGCTTCCCGAGGACATGCAGTTCTCTCTTATCGAGCCTATAAAGCTTCTCTATAAGGATGAGGTTAGAGTTGTCGGTGAGGCGCTCGGCCTTCCTCACGCTATGGTTTACCGCCAGCCGTTCCCCGGCCCCGGACTTGGAGTGCGCTGTCTCGGTGCTATCACTCGCGACAGACTTGCAGCGCTTCGCGAGGCTGATGCAATTCTGCGCGAGGAGTTTGATAATGCAGGGCTTGCAGAAAAGGTATGGCAGTATTTCGTAGTAATCCCCGATATTAAGAGTGTCGGCGTAAAGGACGATAGCCGTTACGAGGGTTGGCCCGCAATACTGCGCGCCGTTAACACCAAGGACGCGATGACCGCAACCGTAGAGGATATCCCCTACCCCGTGCTTCATAAAATCACATCTCGTATAACAAGCGAGGTAGCGGGCATCAATCGTGTGCTTTACGACCTTACTCCGAAGCCCACCGGAACTATCGAGTGGGAATAATACATCTATTTCGGTAAAAGCAAATTATGCTACAAAAGAATAAGGCTTTTATTGCCTAAGCAAAATGCACTAAAAAAGACCTCGTTTCATCAAAAAATGACAATTCGAGGTCTTTTTACGTGAATTCTTATGTTTTATTGGAAACATTTGGGAGAATTTCTTGGATTAAATTGTAATTAAAATGTAATTTATAAAATATGTTGCAAAATATTCTTATTTATGGTATAATAATATAAGTCCCCAGTTTAATTTATTCCTTGTATCCATGAAAAGCATTACGAAAGGCATCGGAGACGGCATGCAAGACATAAAAAATTTGGAAAACGTCGTAGGGCAGTTTTGCATTAACGGCGATATTACGAGCATTGAAAAAATTAACAGAGGATATATTAACTCCACCTACAAAGTGGAAACTCTGTCTGAAAATAATCATATTCATCAATACCTTTTGCAACGCATAAACACAAACGTATTTCCGGACGTTGATATGCTGATGAATAATTTCAAAATAACCACAGATCATTTGCGAAGCCGTCTTAAAATGCCGGGAGAGCATAGCCGCGGAACCGTCCAAATGCTTCGAATGACAAAGGACGGAAAAATGTATTTCGAATCAGAAGGAGCTTGCTGGCGCCTCTTGACCTTTTTTGACAACGTGTATTCGTTAGATATTCCGAATTCGCCGGAAACCTTTTATTATGCAGGCGTTTCCTTTGGACGATTCCTAAAAGAAATGAGTTCGATTGAGGCCGCTAGGATCGGTGAGGTTATTCCAAATTTCCATAACACTAAACGCAGGTATTCGGATCTTGAGTCTGCTATTTCGCACGATCCTCAAAAAAGAGTAGAGAGCGTAAAGAATGAAATTGACTTTATCCGTTTACACGCCGACCTGTACGGGAAAATATCAGAGCCCTTGGAAAACGGCATAATTCCGACACGGGTATGTCATAACGACAGCAATCTCAACAATATTCTGTTTGATAAAGACACACATCTCCCTGTTGCAATTATAGATTTAGATACCGTCATGCCTTCCTCTCCACTTTACGATTTCGGTGATAGCATGAGAATAGGCACCAACACCGCAACAGACGACGAGAAGGACCTAACCAAGGTTTCCTGCAACCTTGAGCTTTATGAAACGTATGCCAGAGGTTATCTTGAAGCCTGCGGTGATATCCTGACAAAAGAGGAGCTGGAGCTTTTGCCCTATTCTTCCCTCATCATTACGTCGGAGGACGGTATCCGTTTCCTTATGGATTATATAAACGGAGATACGTACTATAAGATTTCCTATCCGGATCAGAATCTTGACAGGGCTCGCACACAGCTGAAGCTGGTTGCGGATATGGAAAAAAAGCTACCCGAAATACGCAAGATTCTTCAAAAAATATATGACGATTTAGAGCTTGACGCCAAGGTTTTATAAAAACAAGCGCATAGCAGAATGGACACAAAATGAAAGAGATAAGAGCAATAGTACCCGCTGCCGGAAAAGGTAGCCGCCTCCAGAAAATCAGCGGGGATCTACCCAAGGCTATGTTCAAGGTGGGCCAAAGGCCTATGTTGGATTTTGTCTTGGAAAACATATCTTTTATTGACGAAAAAAACACATACATAGTAGTGGGCTACGGCAAAGAGAAAATCATAGAGCATCTTGGCGACCGCTATCATTACGTTGAACAGAAGCAGCAGCTTGGCACCGGACATGCCGTTATGGAATGTGCTGATTGCTTTGCGGGATTTGACGGCAGTGTTTTGGTAACCTTCGGAGATATGCCGCTTTTTCGAAAAAGCGAAATGGAGGCTATGTGCCGTTTACACGATGAAAGCCGTGCAGACTGTACTCTTATGACTGCGTCAAACGAATCGCTGAGCCTCTGGGCGCGTGTCGTTCGTGATGAAAACGGCCGTTTCTTGAAAATTGTAGAGGGAAAGGATTGCTCCCCCGAGGAAGCAACCATCAAGGAGTTGTTTGCAGGCGTTATGGTTTTTAGTAGCAAGACGCTCTTTCGCCTTTTACCCGAGCTGAACTGCTCCAACGTACAAAAGGAATACTATATCACGGAAATACCGGAGCTTATGGTAAAGCACGGAATGAAGGTAGAAACCTACTTTACCGAGGACGGAGACGATCTTCGCGGAATTAACACCCCGGAGGATCTCGAAATCTGCGAGCGCATCTTAGAAAAGCGCTTTGCCATGAAGTGTTAATAAGGCTTTTTCGGTTTGCCGACAAAAAGGCTATCTCAAGCATGCTGAGATAGCCTTTTTATTTTATTTCTTATACAATAGTCTTTCTGAGCCATTCGAGCGTGCAGTTAACCATATGCTTGCCGGTTTCGGCGCTTGCTTCCTTTGCGCTCTCGGCAAACCACTCGGTGTTGCGCTCGCAACGGGAGAGGTCTACAAGCTCGGGATAGGTGCCCATCATAAGACTAGTTTCCCACTTGCCTGCGTGGTCAAAGCCGCCACACTTAATCTGCGCGTCAGCACCGATAAGAGGAATAACCTTTATGTAAGAGAAGGGGTCGTCCTCGCTGCCCATATCCTCGTAGTAGGACGCATAGGCATCACTGCCCCACCAACCTTTACCAAGCTTTTCTTCCATATATTCCATGGTTACCTTTTTAGCGGCTTTGTGGCAGGCGATGGTCATAGGCATAAGGCCTGCGCCCTCGGTCTGATGGTGCGCGATAAGATAAATGTTCTTATGTCCTGCCTCTATCATCGACTTAAGTATGCAGTAGAGATAGTTTGCATAAGCGTCCTCGTCCACGTGGAAGTGGCTGGGCTTCGGACCGCATACGGCATAGGACGCAACGCCGTACCAAAGAGGAGGGCAAACGACTATCTCCTTCTCCTTTTCAAGCTCGCGAAGGCAGCCCGTGATAACGAGCGTATCGGTACCGCAGGAAGCGTGGCGCGCGTGATACTCAAGCGTGCCGATGGGAATTATGAACGGCACCTTTCTATCCACTGCATCCTGGATTTCATCATATAGCATTTCAAGCATTTGCATAAAAATTTTCCTACCCTTTCGGTTTTTATTAACATCATTATTATAATACAAAGGAAAGGCAAAAGTCAAGAGAGATATGAGAATATCCGTTGTAGCGGCGGCGCAATAAGAGGAAAGCCTTGACTTTTTTCGCGCGATGTAGTATAATATCGGGGACTGTGTAAAAAATTTTGAGGTGTAAAATGAAGCTTTCAGAAAACGGAAAAAGTGTTTTTCAAAATCCTATAATCATAACCCTGCTCGCGCTCCTTTGCTGTGCGCTCTGGGGCAGCGCAACGCCGTTTATCAAGACCGGTTATAAGCTTATGGAAGTGTCGGGCGTGCCCTCGACAATACTCTTTGCAGGCGTGCGCTTTACCCTTGCGGGCATTATCACCGTCGCAATTTACAGCATAGCAAGACGGCGTGTGCTTTACCCTAAGGCATCGAGTGTGCCGAAGGTGCTCACAGTCAGCGTCTTTCAGACGGTTATTCAATACATATTTTTCTATATCGGTCTTGCTAACACCTCCGGAGTCAAGGGCACAATAGCCAGCGGCTCGTCGGCATTCTTTTGCGTGCTTATCGCGAGCCTTATCTTCAGGCAGGAGAAGCTCACATTTAAGAAAATACTCGCCTGCGTGCTCGGATTTGCAGGTATCGTAGTCGTAAATCTCAACGGACTCGAGCTTACTATGAATTTTCTCGGTGACGGCTTCGTTATCTTCTCGACAATTTCCTACGCCTTTTCCTCGGTGCTTATGAAGCGCTTCTCAAAGAATGAGGACCCCGTCGTAATCAGCGGCTATCAGTTTATTGTGGGCGGCATATTTATGGTGGTACTCGGTCTATGCCTTGGCGGTAATATCAAGCTCACCGACGTATCAGGACTTCTTGTGCTTCTCTATCTCGCAATCCTCTCGGCCGTAGCTTATGCCGTTTGGGGTATGCTCCTTAAGTATAATCCCGTATCCCGTGTGTCGATTTTCAGCTTTACGACTCCGATTTTCGGCACGCTCCTCTCTATGATAATGCTCGCTGACGAGGCGAGCGGCACCCAGCCCATAAACCTCGTAATCACCCTCGTGCTTGTATCGGCAGGAATACTGCTGCTTAATTATCAGCCGAAGGATAAAACAAAAGAATAAAAAAGAAGCGCCGCAAAATTGATATGCGGCGCTTTTCGTTTAATTATCTTTCCTACAAAGCTCTCCTACATCAACCCCCAACACCTCGGCAAAAGCAAACAACTCTATGTCCGTAACAGTGCGCTGATAATCCTCTATCCTTGAAATCGAGCCGCGACATACGTAAACGCCCATAAGTTCAAGCTTTGCGGAAAGGGTCTGCTGGCTAATTTTCGCCTTTTTTCTGATTCGTGCGAGGTTGCCACCTATCAAATTCATCTTTTCTCCGTCAATAATTCGTGCCATAATAAATCTCCAAAACGAGTTTTGTCTTGACATAAGACACGTTTTATGATAAACTAATTTTGGAAAAAGATTGTCCTATGACAAGACAAAACAAAAATTATCAAAAGCGGAGCTTTGGTTTTATGGATAAAATAGGAATTGTAAAGGAAATAGACGGTCTTGGGCGGCTGGTTATTCCAAAGGAGCTGCGAGAGCGCTTTGGACTCGGGAAAGCCGTTGAGCTTATCGCGACAAAGGACGGTGTGCTTATCAAAAACCCCGAGCTTGTGCTTGTCAGGGTAGAGGACGCGCTTGATGAGTCCTTGACAAATGACAAATAACTCTTGACTTGCCTCGCACTCGTATCGGAAAAAATTATGGCTTGCTGCCGCTAAAAACGAACGGTTTAGATAGAGAAAACGGTGGGAGATAAACCCCCGCCCTACTCTGCTCGACGGGGAATAAAAGAAGCGCCGCAAAATTGATATGCGGCGCTTCTTTTATTTAATTTTCTTTGGAGAATCGGAAATTCCCGCAATATAATCAATGCTAACGTTATAGAATTTTGCAAGCGTTATAACGTGATGAAACGGTATTTCCTGCTTGCCAAGCTCGTACTTGTTATATTGCTCTCTCGCGGTACCGAGTATTTCTGCAATCTGCGCTTGTGTCATATCCTTGTCCTCGCGCAAATCCTTTAATCGTTGATAAGTATACAACGAGCTTCCCTCCAAATCTCTTGCGATTTTGAAAAATTATATCACAATTTTCAAACCCCCTCTTGAAAAGCGACTCATCAGTCACTATAATATTGATATAAGGACTTTTGGGAGAGCTGTTATGGATAAAATAGGAATTGTAAAGGAAATAGACGGTCTTGGGCGGCTGGTTATTCCAAAGGAGCTGCGAGAGCGCTTTGGACTCGGGAAAGCCGTTGAGCTTATCGCGACAAAGGACGGCGTGCTTATAAAAAATCCCGAGCTTGTGCTTGTCAGGGTAGAGGACGCGCTTGATGAGTCCTTGACAAATGACAAATAACTCTTGACTTACCGCGCGCTTTATGTTAAAATGTTGATGAGATATTTTTCTTTAAGGAAAGATGTCTAGCGTGAAAGTGCTGTAACATCTATTTTAATGAATAGCGGATTTCACGCCGGAATTTCCGCGATTTGGAGCCTTATTCCAAATCGTCGCGCATAGCGCGATTCCGAAAATTCATCAATAATTTGTGCAGTCGCCTACGGCGGCAGAATGGAGATTATTATGAAAAAGCTTTTAGCACTTTTACTGATACTCGCGATTTCCGCGTTTGCGTGCTTTTCCTGCACGCCGCCCGACGACCCGATTTATCCCGACGACCCCGGCATAGAGGGCGGTGGCGGAGATGAGGACGGCCCCAACATCGACCCTAACGGCTGGACACAGAGTTAATCTTAAAACGAAACAAAAGACTCAGGCGGTGCCTGAGTCTTTTGTTTTTAACACGGGGTGTGATTACGCACCAAGAGAGTCGATAAATCTGATGGCCGCAAGCGCTGCAACAGCGCCGTCAGCGGTAGCAGTGGTTATCTGCCTTACCGCTTTAGTGCGGCAGTCGCCTGCGGTGAAGATACCGGCGTCAGCGCCCTCGGGCGTGCAGGATTCACCCGCGATAATATAGCCGTAGTCGTTGAGAGTAACCCTGTCGGCAAACGGCTCGTTTTCGGGTACTTGACCTATCGCGACGAACATACCGTCAACCGCAAGAGTGGACTCCTCGCCGCTTTCGGTGTTCTTTATTTTTATACCGCGAAACTCCCCGTCACCAAGAATCTCGGTGACGACGGTGGAGTAAATTATCTCAACGTTGTCGCGTGAGGCGAGTATCTGACGAAGTCTGTTTTCACCAGTTAAGAACGCGAGGTTCTGAACCACATATACCTTTGGGCAACTCTCGGAGAGAAGCACTGCGTCCTGAAGCGCGGAGTTGCCGCCACCGATTACCGCAACGGTTTTGCCGCGATAGAATGCTCCATCGCAGACTGCACAGTAGGAAACACCCTCACCCGTGTAACGAAATTCACCTTCAATGCCAAGTGTTCTGTGCTTTGAGCCGGTGGCTATTATAACCGTCTTGCCGATGAACTCGCCACCCTCACATCTGACGGTGTAATTACCCGCCTCACCTTTTATACCGGTGACGGTATCAAGCTCGATTTCAGCCCCCTGCTCCATTGCCTGCTCTATGAGCTTGTCGGCAAACTCCACGCCGCTCATCGCAAGAAAGCCGGGATAGTTTTCCACTCGCGGCGAGTGAGTAATCTGACCGCCAAAGGTATCCTTCTCTATAACCAGTACACTCTTTTCAGCGCGGCGCGCGTATATTGCGGCGGTAAGCCCTGCAGGGCCTGCGCCTATAACAATTATATCGTACATATGTTTCGCTCCCATTGCTATATATTTGTATTCGGCAGCCCACAGGCTGCCGAATACTTTTGTTTTGGTCTTGATTTACGCGATAGTTCCAACCTTCTCACAGAAGGCCTTGATGTTAGAGGGGTTCGCAATCTTCTCCGCTACACCACCCGAAATAACAATAAGCGTAGGAGCCTCCTTAATGCCGTAGAGGTTAACGAGCTCGACGCTCTCCTCAGCGAGCAGCACCTCGTAAGAAATACCTGCTTTATCAAGGAACGCCTTTGCCATTCTGCACTTAGGGCAATTTGCGGTGGTGAAAAGAAGAACTCTGTCCTCGCCCGATGCGGTCATTTCTGCCTTATCCTCATCGGCAATCTTGTTACCGATAGGCGACTTTGAGCCAAACTTCTCGGGAATATAGACCACTCTGTCCTTATACTCCTGAGTTTTACCGTCGTTCCAGTTCTGAACGGGGCGGTAGTAGCCGGTGATGCGGCTGTAAACCTCGGTCTTCTCGCCACAGTGCGGGCAGGTATAAACCTCACCGGAAAGATATCCGTGGTTCTTACATACCGAATAGGTGGGAGAAAGAGTGTAGTAAGGAAGTCTATAGTTTTCTGCTATCGTACGGATAAGTGTTGCAGCCGACTTCCAAGAGGGCAGCTTCTCACCGAGGAATGCGTGGAATACAGTACCCGAGGTGTAGAGAGTCTGAAGCTCGTCCTGAATGTCGAGAGCCGCAAAGATATCGTCGGTATAGCCAACGGGAAGGTGAGAGGAATTGGTGTAATAAGGAGTCTCGCCCTTTGCCGTGTCAGCCGCGGTGATGATGTCGGGATAACGGCGCATATCGTGCTTTGCAAGACGGTAGGTGGTAGACTCTGCGGGGGTTGCCTCGAGGTTGTAAAGGTCGCCGTACGCCTCCTGATAATCGGAAAGGCGCTCTCTCATATGGTTGAGAACCTCTTTGGTGAACTCCTGAGTCTCCTTATGAGTCATATCCTTACCGAGCCACTTCGCATTAAGGCCAACCTCGTTCATACCGATAAGACCGATGGTCGAGAAGTGGTTTGCAAATGTACCGAGATAACGCTTTGTGTAGGGGTAAAGTCCCTCTTCAAGAAGCTTAGTTATAACCGTTCTCTTAACCTTAAGGCTGCGTGCGGAGATGTCCATCATGCGATCAAGGCGCTTGTAGAAGTCCTCTTTGTCGGTTGCGAGATATGCAATTCTCGGCATATTGATGGTAACAACGCCGACAGAACCGGTGCTCTCACCGCTGCCGAAGAAGCCTCCCGACTTCTTTCTGAGCTCGCGCAGGTCAAGACGGAGACGGCAGCACATAGAGCGCACGTCGCTAGGAGCCATATCGCTGTTGATGTAGTTCGAGAAATAGGGAGTACCGTACTTTGCGGTCATCTCGAAAAGGAGCTTGTTGTTCTCGGTCTCCGACCAGTCAAAGTCGCTGGTTATCGAGTAGGTGGGGATAGGATACTGGAAGCCGCGGCCGTTAGCATCGCCCTCAATCATCGTCTCAATGAAGGCGCGGTTAATCATATCCATCTCGCGCTTGCAGTCCTTATACTTGAAGTCCATCTCCTTGCCGCCAACGATAGCGGGGAGCTCTGCCAGGTCATTCGGAACTACCCAGTCAAGAGTGATGTTCGAGAAGGGCGCCTGCGTACCCCAACGGGACGGAGTATTAACACCGTAAACAAAGGACTCTATGCACTTCTTTACAGCATCGTAGGAAAGGTTATCAACCTTTACAAAGGGGGCAAGGTAGGTATCGAAAGAGGAAAATGCCTGCGCGCCTGCCCACTCGTTCTGCATAATACCAAGGAAGTTGACCATCTGGTTGCAAAGGGTTGCAAGGTGCTTTGCGGGGGCAGAGGTAATCTTGCCGGTAACTCCGCCAAGTCCCTCTTGGATAAGCTGCTTCAAGGACCAGCCTGCGCAGTAGCCCGTAAGCATCGAGAGGACGTGAATATGTATATCGGCATTTCTGTGCGCGTTAGCAATCTCGTCATCGTAAACCTCGGAGAGCCAATAGTTAGCGGTGATAGCGCCCGAATTATTAAGGATAAGACCGCCTACCGAGTAGGTAACGGTGGAGTTCTCCTTAACGCGCCAGTCGGTAACCTTAACGTAGCTGTCAACGATGGACTTATAGTCAAGCACGGTGGACTTAACGTTACGGAGCTTCTCTCTCTGACGGCGGTAAAGGATATACGCCTTTGCAACGTCTGCATATCCTGCCTGAACGAGAACCGACTCAACGCTGTCCTGAATATCCTCAACTGCTATATGCTGGTTTTTGATTTTTGGCTCAAAATCGGCAGTAACCTTAAGAGCGAGGAAATCAATAATGTCCTGATTATAGTTTCTTTCCTGCGCATCAAACGCCATGGTGATAGCTTCTGAAATCTTGGTAAGATTAAAGTCTACAATCTTACCGTCTCTTTTAACGACTGTGTACATAAAAAGCTTCTCCTGTCTTCAAATTCTTTATTTTGATATGTTAAAAAACGCAAGTAGCACGAAGAGTGTGCGTTATTATCATATCACAAATAAATCGGTTTGTCAACAGGAGAAACGCAAAATATTGTAGATTTTTACAAAATTCGCCACAAGATATAGTGTTTTCAATGAGTTTCGGCTTTTTGGAATTTTTTGCCTTTAACCCCTTGTTTGTGCAAAAGGAACAAACTCGGCAAGGCTTTTTTGTAGGGCATTCATTTCTGCCTCGGAATAAGCCGTAAAGCCCTCTCCGATGAGGTCGCCCGAGTCCTTGAAGCTCTGAAGGAAATATTTTTTCGCTCCCTCGCACAGCTTGCCCATCTCGATAATATCCCTCTCGGTGTGAAGCTCACGCATCACAGTGGTGCGGAACTCGTACTCCACCCGACCGGAAAGGAGAATTTCGACGCTTTTTTTGATAGGAGACACGTCAAAGTTTTCTATACCGACAGTCTCACCGTACCTGTCGGGTGAGTTCTTTATATCCATCGCCACGTAATCGACAAGTCCTCTGTCAATGAGCGAGAGGAGCACGTCCGGGCGATAGCCGTTGGTGTCGAGCTTTACCGCAAGAGCCATATCCTTTATTCTTTTTAAAAACGCGGGCAGCTCAGCGTGGAGCGTAGGCTCACCGCCGCTAACGCACACACCGGTAATTTTTCCTTTGCGCGACTCAAGAAAGGAAAAGAACTCCTCCTCGGGCAAGGTCGGCCCAAATTTCTCTGGCAAAACGAGTGATGCGTTGTGGCAAAACGGGCAACGGAAATTGCAGCCGCCGACGAACACGGTAGCTGCGAGTCTGCCCGGAAAGTCGAGAAGCGTCAGCTTCTGAAGTCCTTTTAACAGCATTTTAACGACTCTCGAGATAGCGGCAAACGTCGCCGACGGTGACAAAGCGCACCATCTCAGTAAATTTAAAGTTAAACGCGTCCTCAATCTCCATCGCCATCATCATAATGGCAAGCGAGTCAAAGCCAAGGTCCTCGACAAGTCTTGACTCCTCTGTAACGGCAGACATATCGGTGTCGGGTGTGACCTTCGCAAGAATTTCCTTAAGTCTTTCTAACATATCGGTTTCCTTCCTTATATATTCTTAACGTACGCGCGGCGGCGCTTATGCTGTCTTTTGGTAAAATGCTTCCACTGTGCGATAACCGCAGTGTTGGTTTCAAGATTGAGGTTAGTCTCGCACGCCTCTGCCCTGCCCGAAAGCAGCATTTCAACAAGTCCGTTCACTATTGCGGCATTGACGCCCGAGTTCTGATACTCGGGGAGCACCGCGACAAGCCCCAGGTCAATAACCTTAGGCTTTTTCACAAGGCTGAGCAGCTTTATGAGCGCGGGGAGAGTAAGTCTGCCGCCCGAGCGCTTGAGAGCGTCTCCTATGCCGGGGAAGCAAAGACCGAACGCAACAACCCTCTCGTTCTCGTCGCAGATAAGGAAAAGAAATTCCTTATTTACGATAAGCATAAACTGGTCGATAAGCTCCTCGCGCATTTTGGGTGAGATAGGGGCTGTACCGTAGAGCTTGCTGTAGCACTCGTCAATGCAGTCGAAAATACCGTCCTTATACTTATTTATGTAGTCCTTTTTCGAGATACCGTCTGTATTTACCACGTGGAGCTTATTTAACTCAAGCGCACGCTCGGCAACCCTCTTTAGCATCTCGTTTCTCTTCTCCGGAGCGCGAAGCTCAAACTCAAGCCAGTCTACCTCTTTCGTAAGTCCTGCTGCCTCGCAGAGTGCGCCGTAATACTCGTAGTTATACTGCTCCTCAAAGGTGGAGTTCTCCGAGAAGCCCTCCACAAGAAGCCCCTCTCTGTCAAGGTCGCTGTAGCCAAGAGGGCCGCATATGGTATCCATGCCATGCGCCTTGCCCCATGCTTCGACGGCAGCAAAAAGAGCTCCCGACACCTCGGTGTCGTTTATCGAATCAAAGCGCGTAAATCTCACGCGGCGAGCAGAATTCTTCTCATTATACTGATGCTGAATTATTCCCTGTATACGTCCGACAGTCTCTCCGTCACGCTCAGCAAGGTAATATACGCTATCTGCAATATCAGCGTTCGGGTTATTCTCTATGAGTCTCTTCTCGTCTGCATAAAGCGGCGGCACGAAAAACTCACAGCCGCGGTAAAGGCGAAGAGGAAACTCTATAAACTCCTTTATATCTCTTTTTGCCTTAACCTCTTTTATATTTACCATAGCTATACCGCCCTTACTCAAGAGGCTCGTCGTCGCGGCGAAGGAATGCAAGTCCGTAGCCTGCAAGCCACGGTCCGTTATGTGCACCGCTGACGGGAGACATAATTACATCCTCGTGATTAGTCTCGATGCCATACTTCTTCTCTATTTCTTTAAGAGTAGCAATGAGCGAGGGACCTGTGTAAACGTGCCAGAGCTTATAATCCTCGGGGGCTCTGTCTCCTATCCTTTCCTTGATTATCTCGCAAGTGCGCATAAGCGCCTTCTTCTGTGTTCTGACGCTCTCGAGAGCAACGCACTCTCCAGCGCGATTGAAGTGAACAACGGGGCAAATATTGAACATTTGACCGAGAAACGCCTTACCGCCCTTAAGTCTGCCATTGTAAATTAGGTAGTCGAGCTTGCCATCAACGCCCATAAACTCCTGACGTTCCATCATCCAGGCAACCTCTTTAAGTATAGTCTCGGTGGGCACACCATCACGCACCATCTCTGCCGCGCGGATAGCAAGGAAGCCCTCGCCGAAGCTGGTTATTCTGGTGTCAACAACGTGTATCCTTATTCTGTCCTCAAAGTCCTTTGCAACAAGACGAATCTCATTATATGTACCGCCAAGTCCGGAGCTTATAGCAAAAACAATAACCTCGTCGTAGCCCTCGGCAATAGCGCCTTCAAAATGCTCACAAATTTCCTGATGAGTAGGCATACTCGTGTAGGGAAGATTGTCCTTAGGATTTTTAAGAGCCTCGAGCTGATTGTAAAAATCAACAGGGTCAAGGTCAAAGCCCTCAAGATACTCCTTTCCTGCAAAGTGAACGTGAACTCTTATAATATCAATTCCGAGCTCTCTGTATCTTTCAGGAGCATATTCAATACAACCCGTAGAGGTGCACATAACTTTGGTTTTCATCTTTTACTCTCCTTTTTGTGTAAATATGTAAACTTAAGTTTCAAAAACTTGCCTGTTTTTTGCAAGATTGAGAAGCATACCCGCGGTATTCATAATCGAAGCCTCGTTTGCCGCACCGTGTGCCTTTATAACCGTTTTCTTCGTACCGAGAATGATGCCGCCGCCAAGCGAGTTAAAGTCGTAAAGCGCCATAAGGTGCCCGACAAGCTGCATATAATCCTCTCTTCCGGTCTTCCTTGCATACTTAACGATATCGGTAATAATTCTCTTTGCTATGCCCTCGGACACCTTAAGCACCTGATTTCCGGCAAAGCCGTCGCATACAAGCACGTCACACGAGCCGGAAAGCGCACCCGTACCCTCGATGTTGCCGACAAAGTTAATATCCTCTGCCGCGCGGAGAAGCGCGTGGGTTTCTTTAACAAGAGCATTGCCCTTCGTATCCTCCGCTCCGTTTGATAAAAGTCCTATTCTTGGATTTTCAAGACTGTAAAGTCTTTTCATAAAGTCGCGTCCGAGTCTTGCAAAATGAATGAGCTGACTTGCGGTACAGTCGATGGTAGCACCCGTATCTACAAGGCAGGTAAAGCTGCCGTCCGCCGCAGGAAGCACTGCCGCAAGAGCAGGTCTTGTCCTCTCGGGAGTAGAAAGAAATCTTACGGCTCCGGCAAGGAGTGCGCCCGTCGAGCCCGCGTTTATAAGGCCTACGAGGTCCTCTCTCTCCGAAACAGCCTTAAGCGCCACAACGAGCGACGAGTCAGGCTTCCCGAAAATCGCTGCCGCAGGACTGTCGTAGTTCGTTATTACGTCGGATGCGTGTAAAATTTCAACACGCCCCGCGGGAAGCGCCTGCTTTTCACACTCGGCGGCAAGGAAATCGCAATCGCCGACAAGGCACACCTCGAGCTCCGCGTGCCTCTCAAGCGCGAGCTTTGCGCCCGCCACAATCATCTCAGGGCCTCTGTCACTGCCCATTGTATCAATAGCTATCTTATACATAGGACACCTCCAAATCATTCAACGGCAACGAGGTAGTCGTAAACCTCTTGTCCGCCCTTATAAACGATAACTTCAAAATCGGGATAGAGCTCCTCAATGCGCTCGGTTATATCCGCGCGGGTGTCGTCGTCAACCTCTCGTCCTACGAAAAGAGAAATTATCTCTCGCTCATCAATATCCTCAATGGCCGCAAGCATACCGAGAAGGGTCTCTTCCCTGTCGTCTGACACGGCAAGAATTTTGCCGTCCACTATCGCAAAGTACTGACTGCATTTCACCTCTACGCCAGACACCGTAGCGTCGCGCACCGCGCGCGTGACCTCGCCGCCCGCCACGTTCTTTGCCGCACGGGTAAGACTGTCGCATAGCGAATTCACGTCAGTTACACCGGGGGTTAGAACCGACAGCGCCGCATAGCCCTCCATAAGAGTTGCAGTGGGGATTATATGAATCCTTGACGAGTCGTAAAGCTCTGCCGCCTGCTTTGCTGTAAGAATGACGTTTTTGTTGTTAGGTAAAACTATAATGTTCTCGGCCTCGTGGCTCTTAAACGCTTCAATAAACTCCTCTGCCGAGGGGTTCTGAGTCTGTCCGCCCGAAATTATACCATCAGCGCCCATATCTGTAAAGAGACCGGAAATTCCCTCTCCCGATGCAACCGCAAGCACCGAGAGCTTCTTCGGCTTTTTCTTTTTCGGGGCAGCCTCGCTGTGACCGAGCGACATATTTTCTATTTTCACGGTAAGAAATTCTCCAAAGCGCTGGCAGGCAGAAAGAATATCGCCGGGGGTATGGGTGTGAACGTGCACCTTTACTATATCGCCCTCCTTGTAGGCAACAACGCTCTCTCCGCCAAGCGACTCAAGCACATCTGTAACCTCGTCAACAGAAAACGCGTCGGGGTCGACCTTGGCGCTCATAAGACGGAGCAAAAACTCGGTGCAATATCCAAACTCAAGCACTGAATCGCGTGTGAAATCGTCAAGATTTACAGATAGGCTCGCAGACTGGGAGTCAAACTTATAGGAGTCCGCCTTTACCTTGCCCGAGAGCGACGCGTACATACCGAGCGCTATCGCAAGATATCCGGCTCCGCCCGAGTCAACCACATCTGCCTCCGCAAGCACCGGTAACAGCTCCTTCGTACGCTCTAGCGAGCGCTTTGCTTCTTCTATATGAAGCCTGTAAAAATCGTCGAGTGAGGACTCGGAATTTATGTTCTTTGCCGCATACTCAACACTCTCACGGAAAACCGTGAGAATAGTACCCTCCGTGGGGTTATTGACCGCAGAGTAGGACTTCTCTATACCGCTCCTATACGCCTCGGCAAGCTCTACAGCGCCAACCGTGTCATATTTATCAAGCCCCGCCTTTATTCCGGCGAAAATCTGTGACAGAATAACACCGGAGTTGCCTCTCGCACCGAGAAGCATACCGTGAGCAAACTTAGAAATAACAGTCGAGGCGCTGTCGGAATCGCCCGATACTATCTCCGAGAGACCGCCTTCGATGGTTTTTGTCATATTTGTTCCCGTATCGCCGTCGGGCACAGGGAAAACGTTAAGGTCGTTAATTTCAGCCATATTAGAGCGAATACTCTCGGCACCGCCGATAAGCATTTGCTTTAACATTTTACCGTCAAGTCTAGAAGTACTCATAAAAACCTCTGTTTTGTTTTGTGTATTTAATCACACCACGCGAATGCGCAAAAAGCGCTCGCGCACTACTTCCTTTATTTTATCGCACGCGAGCGCATTATGCAACAGAAATTTGTGGTTTTCTGTCCTTTATTTGACACTTTTTCCTAATTTGTAAACACAAAATGGAAAAACATGTAAAAATTTGTTTGTTTATGTGTAAAAGCTCTAAAATTGCCGTATCGGCTTTATGGCGCTGCCGCCCTCATACTCGCGCACCTCTCCTACCGAGAAAAAACCGTTTTTATCAAAAAACGCAACACGGGTGCCGGTATCATAAGAAGTGCCTATTTTTTTCTGATAAATTTCAAGCCCCGACCTCGCAAGCCTTGAAAAGAAATCGGTGAGCGTAACGGCAGGGAGCTCTCTGAAAATATGCTCTGTTGGAAAGACCTTTTCCTCCCTCTTCTCCAAACTCATAGCCTCAAGCTCACCGAGGGTGTAAGCATCGGTGAGCGTATATCCCGCCGCCTCGGCGCGCAGAAGACTTGCCATAGCGCCGCCGACTCCTATTTTCTTACCTATGTCGGCACACAGCGTACGGATATACGTACCCTTCGAGCAGTGCACGTCGAGCCTGTAGTTTTTTTCGTCGATTTTAGATGCGGCAATCGAGTATATCTTTACCAATCTTGCCTCCCTCTCTATAACCTCTCCGCGTCTTGCAAGCTCATAGAGCTTTTTTCCTCCGACCTTAAGCGCCGAATACATAGGCGGTGTTTGCATATATTCTCCGACGAAGCTATTTATTGCAGAAAGCGCCTCCTCTTCACTCGGCAGGTGTAATGCGGTCGACAAAACCTTGCCCGTCACGTCCTCGGTGTCGGTGGTTACACCAAGTGTGAGTGTTGCCACGTAATGCTTATCATCGGTGAGCATAAACTCACTCGCCTTTACCGCCCGACCGACAAGCACGGGCAATACTCCCGTCGCCATGGGGTCAAGCGTGCCGGTATGCCCTGCCTTATCAACACCGAAAAGGCGCTTCACGCAGTTAACGACCGTCTGCGAGGTCATGCCCGCTTCTTTATTTATTATCACTACACCGTTTTTCATAAGATCCTCCGGAAACATCTTGCTCTTTTATTTTAACATAAAAACATAAGAATTTCAAGCAAAGCCCTTGTAAATATCGGGAAAATATGATAAAATACACTCAAAACCACAAGACGAGGAGAAGGCTATGAAGGCTGTTATAACGGTTATAGGCAAGGATAAGGTTGGAATTATCGCCATGGCAAGCACAGAGTGTGCAAAATACGGGGTAAACATCATTGACATAAGCCAGACGGTAATGAAGGAATATTTCACTATGATTATGCTCGTCGAGATAGACGGTCTCCGAGTTGATTTTTCGAAGTTCTCCGACGAGATGAAGAAAATCGGCGACGAAAACGGCGTTGATATCCGTATAATGCACGAGGATATCTTCAACTCAATGCACAAGATATAAAGGAGCGCCCTGATGCTTAATACGACCGACATTCTCGAAACTATACGTATGATACGCGAGGAAAACCTCGATATCAGAACGGTTACTATGGGTATATCCCTTTTCGATTGCATATCCGACGACCCCACACGCCTCGAAGAGAAGATATACGAAAAAATCACCAACTCTGCAAAAAATCTCGTATCGGTATGCGAGGAGCTTGAGCGCACCTACGGTATTCCAATTGTAAATAAGCGCATATCCGTAACGCCTATATCTTATATTGGCGCAGGACTTTCACCTTCGGGCTTTGTCAGACTTGCCAAGGTGCTTGAGCGTGCGGCAGGCGAGCTTGGAGTAAACTTCATCGGCGGATTTTCCGCCCACGTGCAAAAGGGTGCTATCCGCGGAGCCGAAAATCTTATAGAGGCTATTCCCGAGGCACTATCTGAGACCACCCGCATCTGCTCCTCGGTAAACGTTGCTACGACCAAGGCAGGCATCAATATGGATGCCGTACGGCGCATGGGCGAAATTATCAAGGAAACCGCATATCTCACAAAGGACAACGACTCTATCGGCTGTGCAAAGCTTGTGGTATTTGCGAACATTCCCGAGGACAACCCCTTTATGGCGGGTGCGGTTCACGGAATGGGTGAGCCCGACACGGTCATTAACGTCGGTGTAAGCGGCCCCGGTGTCGTTGCTGCGGCAATCAAAGAGGCAGGAAGCTGCGACTTCTCTGCCCTTGCCGACACGGTAAAGAAGATAGCCTTCAAAATCACGAGAGTCGGACAGCTTATCGCCTCCGAGGCTGCGAGAAGGCTCGGCACTCCCTACGGCATAGTCGACCTCTCGCTTGCTCCCACACCTGCGGCAGGTGACTCGGTTGCCGAGATACTTGAAAACATGGGCCTCGAGCGTTGCGGCACGCACGGCACAACGGCAGCTCTCGCACTCCTCAACGACGCGGTGAAAAAAGGCGGTGTTATGGCATCAAGCCACGTTGGAGGCCTTTCGGGCGCATTTATTCCCGTGTCTGAGGACAGAGGAATGATTGAGGCGGCAGAGCTGGGTGTTCTCACCCTTGAAAAGCTCGAAGCTATGACCGCGGTATGTTCCGTCGGACTTGACATGATTGCAATTCCCGGCGACACCGACGCCTCTACCATCTCCGGAATTATTGCCGATGAAATCGCGATAGGTGTCGTTAATACGAAAACCACTGCAGTACGCGTTATCCCCGTATGGGGCAAGGGCGTCGGTGAATCTGCCGAGTTTGGCGGTCTTCTCGGCTATGCACCTATAATGCCGGTTCATAAGGAATCCTGCAAGGCGTTTGTTGAGCGCGGCGGAAGAATTCCGGCACCGATACACTCGCTTAAAAACTGATGAAAAGGAAGCATCCTGTACGGATGCTTCCTTTTTTTACGAAATTGCAAATTGTACTCAAAAGGCGGCCTTTTTATTCCGTAAACTTTTCGCAAATTCCGAAAAAAGCGGACAAAAAGACCTACCCGTGTGAAAATTTACGAAAAATTCTTTCCCTCTCGACAGACGAGTTGACTTTGCGACAGACCGACTTCGACCTTTTTCTTTTCAGGTCTGTATTAGAATACTCATATATCCTCTTTGAAAGGGAAATCAGTATGAACAAAACAACGGAAAAAACAACCGAGCGCACCGAGGAAAGACGCCCCGGTATTTTTGAAAAATTCGGCTCATTGACAAAGGGCCTACGTACCGAAAGAGGCGGTGGGCTTTTATATGAGCTTGCCTCGCTGACCGTCGCCCTCCTATTCGCAAGATGTCACTTCATCTTTGGTGCTTATCCGATAGGTATTGCGTTTGTAGCGGCTCTTCCTACGCGAGTATTCTCCGCGCTTATCGGTGCCGCTCTCGGCTCTCTGACTCTTGGGGCTGACGGTATAATTTACGGAGTCACGTCTCTTCTGACAGTTTTTCTTCGGATAATAACATCGGGTGCTGATAAAAAGGGGGCGGCAAGGCTTTTTGGTGAAGGTTATCTTTTGCGTGCCTCTGCCGCGATTATCGGTGGCTTTATAACGGCAGCATACGAGCTGCTTTTATCCGGCTTCACTGTCGAGGGAGTGCTTTTTGGCGCAACAATGGTCCTTGTGCCGCCGGCGCTCGTGTTCGTTTTCTCGGGTGTTTTTGGCTCAGAAATAGGTGTTAGCGAGTTGCTTTATGAAAAACGGCCTATTTTTTCACTTTCCGGTGTTGACGAGGCCAAGAAGTATAAGCTCCTTTTCTTTCAAGGCTCAGCGCTCTTCTCTCTCTTGCTCCTCACGATGTCCCTCGCTTCCTTTGAGCTTTTCGGGATAAATCTCGCCTATGTTTTCGTCTCTCTTATAACGCTGCTTGTAGCAAGGAGGTTCGGCGCAGCGCGCGCTCTTGCGGTTGGCTTTGTATCCTCACTCGGAGTGTCGGGCTCGTACGCAGTATCCTTTGCTCTTGCAGGGCTTTCATCCGGTCTTCTTTTCGGTCTCGGACCGCTTTACGCCCTTGTCGGCGGCGGTGCGGCACTCTCGGCTTGGAGCGCATACTCGGGCGGAGTTCTCGGATTTGTATCCACTCTTCCGGAATATGCGATAGCAGCGACGCTCGTCGCACCTCTCTTGAAAAACCTCTCTACGGAGATGAGTGATGGAGAAGCGGAAAAATGCGGTGACAACGCAAAGGATATGGTCGGCACGGTGGCTCTTAATTACAAAAACAAATACCGCGGCGGCCTTCTCGCGCTTGAGGAATCTCTATCCTCGCTCGGCGGAATAGTAAGAGGCTTTGCCGGCGAACGAGCATCGCTATCCGCTGAGGAATACGAGGCTATAATTATTGATACGGCAAACGAGCAGTGTTCGACCTGCACCGAGAGGACACTTTGCGAAAAGGAGAATATTTTTCCCGCCCAAAAGGGTGTCAAAAAAATTGCAAGTAAGCTCCTGAGGGGTGAGCGCCTTACGTCAGAGGATATGAACGGCGAGGACGAGTTTTGCCACTGCGCACAGTCCCTTGCTGAGAGAATCGGGAAGCGCGTCGCAGAGGCGGAGCGCGAAAAATACAAAATCAGCGAACGCAGCTCATCGGCTGACGAATACGAGCTCATCTCAAAGCTGATAAACGAATCTCGCCTCTCCGACGAAAGAGAAACCGCACACAATCCTACTCTATCCGAATTACTGTCGGACACCTTGAAGGCAAACGGTCTATCTGACGGAGTGGCTCGGGTTTTTGGCGAAAGGCGGCCGCACGTCATAATAGCGGCAGAGGACGATAGCGGTGATAGGATAGCCTCAAGAAAGCTCAGAGAGGATATCGAGTCCAGACTAGGTATAAGGCTCGGTGTGCCTGAATTCTTCAAGCGAGGAAAGATGGCGTTGCTTGAGTGCGGAGCGGCGCGCTCGTATAGAATTCTGTGCGCCTCCGCCCTTACTGCCGGCGAGGGGGACGAGGTGTCCGGTGATACCGTAAGCGTATTTGAGTCTTGCGATGACCGCTTCTACGCTCTCATATCCGACGGAATGGGAAGAGGCGAGGTAGCAAAGGAAACCTCCTCATTTGCAGCAAGCTTCATAGAGAAGGCTCTCTCTCACGGGGCTACGAAGGAAACCGTGTTAGCACTGCTCAGCGAAGCAATAAGGCGCAGAGGAGAGGAGTGCTCTGCCTCTGTCGACCTTTTTGAATTTGATTTAATAAATGGCTCTACAATCTTCTTAAAAAGCGGTGCCGCTCCATCCTTTGTAAAGCGCGGCTCGTCAATTTTCCGTCTGCGCTCCCAGACGGCACCGATAGGCCTTATGAAAAAAATAGATACCGAAAGAATAGCGGTTGAGGTAAAAGGTGAGGATTTTGTAATTATGCTTTCCGACGGCATCTGCCAATCCGCAGAGGATGCACCCTGGCTGCTCGAGCTGCTCTCAAGGCCTGCGCCGACCGAGCCAAGAGCATACGCAGACCTGATACTTAAAGAAGCCAAGGCCCACACACGCTGTCGCGACGACATGAGCGTCATCGTTTTGAAAATTGAAAAGCTATAAAGAAACCACCCGTCAAGGATTGCTTGACGGGTGGTTTTGCAAATATTTGTTTGCTTATTTGAGCGTTTCCACGAATTCTTTGATTTTTTCAAGAGCGACCTTTATATGCTTTACAGAATATGCATATGAAATTCTTGCAAAGCCCTCTCCGCCCTTTCCAAAGGCTGTTCCCGGCACTATGGCACACCTGTGCTCGTAAAGAAGCCTCTCGCAAAACTCCTCGCTCGAAAGCCCGAACTTCCCGATTTTAGGGAATATATAAAACGCACCGCGAGGCTCAAAGCATTCAATTCCAATGTCACGAAGCCCCTCGTAAATAAGTGTACGGCGACGGTTATACTCGGCCTTCATCATTTCTATATCAGAGTCTCCTGCACGAAGTGCCTCGACTGCCGCAAACTGTGACACCGTAGGCGCACACATTATTGCGTACTGATGGAGCTTTAGCATCTCAGAAAGAAGTGGCGCCGGGGCAAGAAGGTAGCCAAGTCGCCAGCCGGTCATAGCATACGTCTTGGAGAAGCCAGAGACGATGATGGTACGCTCCCACATATCCGGAATGTTCGCAAGCGAGACGTGCGCGCCGGTATAAGTAAGCTCTGCGTATATCTCGTCGGATAAGACGAGAATATCGGTGCCGCGGAGAACCTCGGCGATTTTTTCAAGATCATCTCTTTCCATGACCGCACCCGTTGGATTGTTCGGGAAAGGGAGCACAAGCAGCTTCGTTTTCGGAGTTATTGCCGCACGAAGCTCGTCGGCAGTGAGCTTAAACTCGTTTTCCGCACGGGTTTCAATAGTAACGACATTTGCTCCCGCCATTCTTGCGATGGGCTCGTAGCAAACGAACGACGGCATAGGCACTATGACCTCATCCCCGGGGTTAACAACCGCGCGAATGGCGATATCAATCGCTTCGCTACCGCCGACGGTAACGAAAATCTCGTCGTCGGCCGAATACTTAAGCGCGAAGCGGCGCTCCATATATTTAGATATCTCCGAGCGCAGCTCTACCGTGCCTGCGTTCGAGGTATAATACGTTTTTCCCTTTTCAAGCGAATCTATAGCCGCCTCTCTTATATGCCACGGAGTGACAAAGTCCGGCTGGCCCACTGTAAGCGCCGTAACGTCGGTCATCTCAGATAGCATATTAAAAAACTTTCGTATTCCCGACGGCTTTATATCGACAAGAGTGCTTGAAAGCAGCTTCTTATAATCCATCATAATATCAGATTACCCCTTGCGTCTTCCTCGGTCGCCTTATAAATTACGCCCTTATCCTTGTATTTTTTGAGAACGAAATGAGTAGCAGTCGAGGTAACGAACTCAACCGGGGCAAGCTTTCTGGCAACGAAATATGCCACCTCTCGCATGGTCTTACCCTCAATGAGAACGGTAAAATCAAATCCGCCTGACATAAGATATAGTCCCTTTATTTCGGGATACGCAAGCAGCTTCTCAGCAATTCTGTCGAAGCCGTCGTCGTGCTGAGGCATAACCTTAACCTCAATAAGCGCGTCTACATATTCGCGATCGGTCTTATCCCAATCTATAACAGTCTGTCTGCCGAGGATAACACCATCACGCTCAAGGCGCTCAATCATTTTCTTAACGTCGCCCTCTTCCTTTCCCATCATGAGAGCAATCTCCTTCGGAGTAAGCGTGGCATCGGACTCCATAAGCGCTAACATTTTTTCCATTTTCTTTCGTCCTTTCGATTTTATTCAAGTATCTCGCCCGTTCTGGTTATCCAAACGGCGCGTGTACCGTCAAGAGACTCTATAAGAGCCTTGCCGGACGGATAATCCATATTAAAAAGCGCTGTCGTAAGCGCGTCGGCAACTCCGCTGTCAGCCGTTATAACCGTAACCGACGAAAAGTGTGCCGAAGGCATCAGAGTGTCACCGTCGATTATGTGGTGATACCTCACTCCGTCAACGACGAAAAACCTCTCGTAATCTCCCGAGGTCACCGCCGAGCCGTCAGAGAAAAAGAATGAATAGACGTACCTGTTTTCATAGTCAGATAGGTCAGGGTTTCTTACAGCGCTCTTCCATTCGGTGCCGTCGGGCTTTTTCCCAATCGTTCTCAGGTTTCCCCCGGCATTGATAACGAAGCCGTCGGCCCTATCAGAATAAAGATACTCTGCGGCTCGCTCAACGGCATAACCCTTTGCCATAGCGCCGACGTCGAGTCTCATCTCGGGATCAAGAAGCTCCGCCGTCCCCGCCGTTCTGTCAATTACAAGGTCGTCTATATCCGTGTGCTCTGCCGCGAAACGAAGCTCATTCATATCAGGCAGTGTCTTTTCTCCCTCAGCGGTGCGGTGCTCGTGCCATATGGAAAGCACAGCGCCCATAGCAACGTTTACCTCTCCCCCCGTAAGCTCGTGCATTTCCTTACAAAAGAGGAGAAAATCAATAAGCTCTCGGGGTACACTAACAGGACCTTTGCCGGCTAGGCGGTTGAGTGTTGCAATATTGTTTATGCCATCATATTCCTCGTAAATATCGAAGAGCTTGTGGTAATAGTCGAAAATTTCTTCAACCCGCGTGGCTCGGCGGTTAAAATCCTCCTCGTCACCACCCGAAAAATCCTGTAGCGTTGTCAGAGTATCAAAGTATTTGTTAAAGAAGTATCTCTCGCGCACATCGGAAGCAGGCCCGTCACACGAAACGAGAGCCGTAAACAAAACCGCCACTATTAAGAGCGCCGCGACGCGCCTTGCGATTGATTTTCCGCCTCTCATGCGCGCACCCCCATAAAACGCTTTAATATTTACTAATTCTAACATAGTTTTTATGCGTTGTCAAGAATATTTTAAAATAAGGGCCGTCCAACACAGTTCTGAAGTCGGACAGCCTGCTTATTAACGGTAAATTCTTTGTCTCATTATTTCAAGCTTTTCGGACAAAAACGGAAACAAAAGCGGAAAAAGCACGGCGTTGCAGCCGAGCTCTACCGCGTAAAACACGGCTCCTCTGGCATAATATATCGCAAATCTCTCAAAAAAGCTATCGAAAAAGCCGGTAAACAGTCCGACGTCAACAAGCGACGAAAACACTCCGAAAAACACGGTCAAAATCACCGCTGCGGCAGTTATAACCCATCTGTTTTTCAGCTTTGCAGTGCGAATCAGCCAGAAGCTAAGTGCCACAAGCGGCCAGTAGATTATGTAGGTGATAACCCACGGTCCAAAGCCCCATATAAGAGGCTCAATGCATACGAACACCACGGCAGAAAGCACTCCGAGCGCTCCAAAGCAATAGCCGTAAAGAGCTAAAAGAAGCGTTACGACCTCAACGTTTGGAAGCGATGCAAGCACGAGCTTACCGCACTCGACGGTAGCAGCCGAGATACCGACGAGCGCGAGTGCCTTTGCCGATGAAAATTTTCTTTTCTCCATCACGAGTAGCTCTCAAGACGGAAAAGCACCACCGTTCCGTCCTTTATATTCATCTGGCTAATTCCAAAGCCGGAATAGGTAAGCGTAACACCGTTATACTCCGCGGTGCTTACCACCGGCATATATGCATCGGGGGTTGCAAAATCCGTTTCGTTTGAGGTATAGACTGCAATAAACTCTGCTCCTTCGGGAGTAAGAGCACCAATACTGTTAACGTATGCGCCGTAGCCTCCGCCCCAGTTAATGCTGTAATAGAGCGTGCTGTCATTTTGCGACGCAATATACTCAAGCAGCGCCATAGCGCCCTCGGTTTTGTTCTCTACCTTTGAGAGCTCCACCTCGTATACGGTGTAGGGCTCGTCGGCTCCCGCGCCGTTTTCAATAACTATATAAGCCGTGCCGCTCGAAGCGACGTTGCCACCGCAGGATACAAGCCCTACAATCGCGATTGCTATAACGACAAGTATAGCCAGAAGTTTTGTGATTTTTTCATTTTTCATTTTTCTTTCCGCCTTTCTTTTAGTCCCGAAGGCTTTGGAGAGTAAGAGAAAAGCGCCTGCCTACCGAAGTGTCGGTTTGGGCAAGGCGCATGCGAGTACACGGACAGCACCCATTAAGCGCTGCCCTGATACGCGGTTTTTCCTTCGTTTGCCCAAGGAATATTACCTTTTCCCATCCGGCAGGCCTTCCGGCTTGAGTCGGCTGCGACTCTTCACGGCAATGGCTGTTGCGGCGGATTTGCACCGCCTTTCCCTGCTAGGAATTATGAAGCACGCTTCATCGGACAGGCTCGGGATATGAAAATATTATACACGACCTTGACCGTTTTGTCAATAGCTATGAGCGCTTTCGTGATTTCGTTCTCGCCTTTTCCTCATCACGCGTCTGTATGTAAAGATTTATTGTCATCTCAATGGTTTCTCTCAAGGCATTTCTCATTTTTTGCGAGAGAGTGCGTGACTTGCGATAAAGATGGAGTAGGTGAAGCTCCTCGTCGGAGAGCTCGGAGGTGTCGCGGCGAAGCGGTATGTCGAGTAGCTCTCCGACATTAACTCCGAACATCTCGGATAGCCTTGGCAACATTCTCATAAACGATGCCGAGCGTCCTCTCCGCCAATTATTTACTGTCTTTTCAGCAAGTCCAATCTCTCGCTCAAAGGCGGCATCACTTTCAAACTCCGACTCTATAAGCGAGAGTACTCGCTCCCTTATGCTTTCGGTGTTTTCTGTCCTCACAGCTCTTTACCTTCCCTTCTCGCGCGACGGGCCTTGGCACGCGGACCGTGCGGTTTACCCTTATCCGACACTGCTTTGCAGTTTTTCTTAACACGGGGTGTGTCCTTTTTCGGCTTATCGGTTGAAAAACCGAATCTACCGAGCTTTTCCCCGAGCGCAAAATACTCGCCGTGCGCGTAGGCAAGCAGCCTTGCTCTGTCGAGTCTTATTTTTCCCGCCTCATCCATTATATCCTCGCGACAGCTAACGCCAACTATATCCGCAATGAATACATCGTGAGAGCCCATAGTCACAACCTCACACACACGGCACTCTATAGACAGAGGACACTCGGCTATCGAGGGCGGAGCGACCTTGTCGCTTTCTATTCTCGTTAGCCCTGTGTTTTTAAACTTGTCCACCTTGGCGCCGGTGTATATTCCTGCGTAGTCCACCTCGCGCGCAAGCTCCTCGGTCGGCAGGTTTATAACGAACTCGGGTGTCTCTGAAAGCAGCGAATGCGAGTGACGCGTAGGTCTTACCGATATATAGGTTTTCGGCGGCTGGGTTGCCAAAATTCCCGTCCAGCCTATCGTTATCATATTTGCCCTCTCACCAGCGCCTACCGTGACGAGAACGGGGGGCAGCGGTGCCGTCAAGGCGCCGGGGGCAAGCGAAATTCTCTTTTTCATAGCCTTTTCCTCTTGTTTTTTAAGTGGGCTTCTATCTCTTTTCCTCGGGCGATTTTAGCATCGTGAGCCACGCGCGAGAAAGTATGGAATCGGGCACTAGCTTATATAGCACGTGCTGCATTTTGGTAAATAGCCCCGTAACGTACATTGATTTTCCGCGCTCGGCTGCGCGAATGCAGCCTTTAACTACGCGTCGGCAATTAAGAAGCGGATGAAATGCCGACGGCTTTGGCATCGTGACGTCAGAGCGCTCTGAAGCCTTTTCTATAAACTCGGTATCTACCCATCCTGGACAAAAGCAGGTGGCCCTGAGTCCGTATTTCTTTATCTCATAGTTTAATGCCTTTGTGTAATGAAGAATAAACGCCTTACTCGCCGCGTAAACGTTAAAATACGGCAACGGTGTAAATGCAGAGCCCGAGCCGAGCGTTATTATTCGTCCGCCTTTTTCCATATACGGAACAACCGCATGGGTGAGTGTGACGCTCGCCTTGACGTTAAGGTCTATCATCTTTTCCACGCATTCGAAAGTTATCTCATCAAAGCTGCCGAAATCTCCAAACCCTGCGGCGCTTATGAAAAATTTAACACGGGGTCTATCTTTTTCGAGCGCTGCCGCTACCTCATCTATTCCTTCGCGTGTGGCAAGGTCTGCCTCTATTATCTTGTATTTTACTCCGAGCGCCTCTCCGAGCGACACCATTCGCTCCCGTCGCCTTGCTACAAGCCAGAGCTCGTCTATTCCGCGCGATGCAAGCTGACGGGCAAACTCCGCACCAATTCCGCTTGATGCTCCGGTTATTATTGCGACCGACATCTAAAAACCTCTTTTCGTATTTTTTACTACTTTAGTATACCATTTTACGAGCGTCCTGTCAAGCCAAAAGGTCTTTTTCTCTAAAGGAAAGAAAAAATTTGTTTTATTAACATTAAGTTAACAAAGATAGTGTATAATATTTCTAACAGTATTTTCCCCGGAGAGTATTCTATGGAAACGTATTTAAAAAAATTTGTCACACTTATACTCACTCTATCACTCCTCTTAGGCTCGACACTTTCGCTTTCATCCTGCTCTTATACGCTTGGTTTTTTCGATAGCGTGCTTGACAAGCTGAATGACGGCGCAACAGATGGCGGTGACAATACGGATAACAATGGTGACAACCTTACCGCGCAGAGAAGCACGCTTTTATCCTCGGTAGCTGTTCTCGCAAGCTTTGAAACCAACATCGATAAAACACGCACCATGGCAGGCAGCGGTGTAATTTACAAGCTTGACAAGGATACGGGAGACGCCTATATAATCACCAATTATCACGTTGTTTATTACCGGGAAGCCAAAGCCTATAAAAAAATCAGCCAAGACATAGAAATTTATCTTTATGGACTTGAGGCAGAGCCCTATGCTATCAAGGCTGAATACGTTCGCGGCTCGTTTTATTACGATATAGCCGTGCTTAAGGTTACGGGTAGTCAGCTTTTAAAGGAAGCTCCGGTGCGCGCAGCGGAGCTCGGTGACTCGGATGACTTGCGTGTTCTCGAATCGGTTATAGCAGTAGGCAATGCCGAGGGAGAAGGCATCTCGGCGACAAAGGGCTCGATAAGCGTTGCCTCGGAAGAGCTCACTATGGACGGTGCTGACGGCTACACCGACATAACTGTACGGGTTATGAGAATTGACACACCGGTAAACGAGGGTAACTCGGGTGGAGGACTGTTTGATTCACAGGGCAAACTCGTCGGCATCGTAAATGCAAAAAAGATAGGAGAAAAGGTTGATAACATCGCCTACGCAATACCTATAAATCTCGCTGTTGCAATTGTCGAAAACCTTATTTATCACGAGAATGCAGATCATAAGGGACTGTGCACGTACACTCTCCGTGTCACGTTGTCCGAGGCAGAGCGCTCCATTGAAGTTGACGAGAACGGTGAAATAGTGAGCAAGGCTCGCGTGGTGATAACCGGTATTCAGAGAAATTCGCCACTTTACGCTTCCGTTCAGGTTGGCGACTCAATAACCGAAATCACAGTGGACGGTAAATCAATGCCCGTCACCGCACTCTATCACATCAATGAAATGATGTTTTGGGCACGCCCTGAGGGCACCGTAACTCTAGTTATAGAGCGCGGGGGCGCAACTCACACTGTCTCCGCAACGATAACAAGCGGCATGGGCACAACTGAGAAGGAGCATAACTGAAAAAAGAAGCGAAAATGAACGAACCTAATGGCCATTTGCCGAGGGACGTGTCATCTTTCGCTTCTTTTTGTTTTCATTTTCTCTTAATTTTTTTGATTGTGTGGCTTTTGCCGGCTCTCTTGCCAACCCTGCGTATCTCGGTGGCGGAAAGTGTCTGCCCTTTTGAAATTCTGCTTTTCGCATCTCGAATTTCTTCAGCATCTTCAGTAGTGAATATAAGGTGCGAGGAAAGTCCAAGGACGGAAAGCTCGTCTTTTTTATCACCCATATAGGTAAGGCGCGAATTAAGAATAAGATTTCGGTGCTCCCACTCTCTTATTATCGGAAATCTCTCGCCGAGCCTGTCAACAAGCGAGAATTTACCGCAAGCGGAGCAGCCCGCCTTATCGCGTACAAAGCAGCGCTCGGTTATCATAAGAGGTATTCTGCCGTAGCTGATTACGGCACCGCCGATATCTCGCGCCTGCGGGAGTGTGAGCTCCGGAGACAGTATCAAGTCCTCTACTCCCATCTCTGCATATACGGCGGCAGATGAGCAGTTTGTAACGTTAAGCCTAAAGTCACCTATCGGAATAAATCCAAGCTCCTTCGAGAGCGAAATACCACCAATATTGCCAACCAAAGTATACAAAACGCCCTGTTTTTTGACCGCCTCAAGTCTTTCTCTGACCGCCATTATCTCCGACTCCATAATCACGGGCGGAAGATATACTCCGTTTGCACCCTCAAACGATTCCGAGAAAAGCGGCAAAAAGGATACGTCTATATTTTCGTCCTGTGAGCCCTTTGACTCATGAAAGGCGCACTCGTCAAGATAAAGAGCAGTTCTAAGTCTTTTTCCTGTCTTTTTCGCATGCTTCCGTCCCGGAAAAGACATAGCAGGCTCTCTTCCCGTATATTCAAATGCATCTGACGCCTTGCGCCTTAACGCGTTTATCGCAGCGGGAGAAAGATTTATGCCCTCGTCAAGAGAAAGCTCTATATCACACGTGGCAAGCGAAAGAAAGGTGTTTCCCATCCTCGAAAGCCGTTCTAATACCGTCTCGCGCGAAAGCGGTGACTGTCTTGCCGCCTCGGGTACAGCGCCTCTGACAGTGACTGAGCGGCCGCTGCCGCAGAGCGTCATTTCCGATGGCTCACCAAGCCGCATTGTAACCTTGGCTTTAACGGGTATCCGCTCTATCTCAAATGAACGGCTCTCTCGGTTTTTCGAGAGCCCCTTGTCCTCATCCGTGCGCGTGCCGGTCATCCTTTTCTCTATTTTACCCGTAAAATATCCGTCGGTAAATTCTCCTCGGGAAAAGGCTGAGCGCAGCTCTCTCTTCTCTTCCGGCGTCGGCATACGGCGAGCATCGAGAAGCGAACGGTAAATTTTCGTAACGGTATATACGTAGTCAGGAGATTTCATCCGCCCCTCGATTTTAAGCGAAGCCACGCCCGAATCTATAAGCTCCGAAATGTGATCCGCGAGCGAAAGGTCGGAAAGCGAGAGAGGATACGACCCATTATACGGAAGTCTGCACGGCTGGGCACACTCTCCCCTGTTGCCGCTCCTACCCCCGACAAGAGAGGAAAACAGGCACTGACCGGAATGGCACACGCATAGCGCACCGTGTAAAAACACCTCAACCTCGGCAATGCAGCTCTCCGTAACGCTAACTATATCAGAATACGAAAGCTCGCGCGCAAGCACAACACGGCTGCAGCCAAGCTCTGCCGCGGCATCCGCCCCCGGCGTATTATGCACCGACATCTGAGTTGATGCGTGAAGCTCAAGGTTAGGAACAGCACGACGTATCTCGGATATCGCGCCAATATCGGCAATAATAAGCGCATCAACACCTATCTCGTAGAGCGTGCGCGCAAAATTCACAACCTCGTCCATCTCTTTATCATAGATGAGGGTGTTTACGGTGACGTAAAGCCTTACCCCGTGAAGATGGCAGTACCTCACAGCGCGGGAAAGCTCATCGGTATCAAAATTTTTAGCATAGGCTCTTGCACCAAAGCGCTTCCCTCCGACGTAAACCGCATTAGCACCTGCGCTTACGGCGGCAACGAGGCTTTCAAAATCTCCCGCCGGGGCGAGAAGCTCCGGCAACTCACTTAACCTTTTCATTATCTTCTCCAGTACTTTCTGTCAAGCGAGCGGTACATTATCGCCTCTGCAATATGGTCGGCACCAATTTCTATAGCACCGTCAAGGTCGGCGATAGTCCTCGCTACCTTTAAGACTCTGTCGTGTCCGCGCGCAGAAAGTCCGAGGGTGTCAAACGCCTCACGCAAAAGCTCTCTGCCCTCTTCCGTCGGCACACAGTATCTGTGAAGCATATCGGGAGTCATATTAGCATTAAGCGTTCCCGCTTTGTCTCCGCCCGAGCGGAGTCTTTTGTCGGTAAAGGCGCGTGCCGCATTCACCCTCTCTCTTATTTTCTCCGACGGCTCACCTCCCGCAGTAATGCCGGAAATCTCGTTATAGGAAACCGAAGGCAGCTCTATTTCGATATCAATTCTGTCAAGCAGCGGTCCGCTAACGCGCTCAAGATACTTAGTCCTCGCGGCAGGCGAGCAGGTGCACTGTCTTGACGGGTCTCCGAAGTAGCCGCACTTACAGGGGTTCATAGCGCAAACGAGCATAAAAGTTGAGGGGTATGTAATTTTCGCGTTTGCGCGCGTCACGGTCACGCGCCCGTCCTCAAGCGGCTGACGGAGCGACTCGGTCACAGATTTTGAAAACTCAGGAAGCTCGTCAAGGAAGAGTATACCGTTATGAGAAAGTGATATCTCACCGGGGCGAGGCACAGTGCCGCCGCCAACGAGCCCTGCAACACTCACCGTGTGGTGAGGAGAGCGAAAGGGACGTTCGGTCACGAGATTAGTGCGCAGAGTGCCCGCAACCGACTGTATTTTTGTGGTTTCTACCGCTTCCTCAAAGGACATATTCGGCAAAATTGTAGAGAGCCTTTTTGCAAGCATTGACTTTCCCGCGCCCGGAGGGCCTATCATAAGCACGTTATGACCGCCCGCGGCTGCAACCTCAAGCGCGCGCTTTGCCTTAAGCTGTCCTCTGACCTCAGAAAAATCAGGGCCGCCAATACGGGCAGAAAGATCAAAGCTCGCTTTGTCAAATCTTGTAGGAGAGAGCGCCTGTACGCCCTTGATATGATTAATAAGCTCGTTTACCGTGGAAACTCCGTAAACGGTAATTCCGTCTACCACCGATGCTTCACCTGCATTGGCAAGAGGTACGAAAATCTCGCGCTTTCCGGCCGCGCGCGCGGCAAGCGCCATAGGTAAAACACCGCCTATCGGGCGTACCTCACCCGACAGAGAGAGCTCACCTACGATGCATTTATCCGAAAAATCGTATTCGGAGGGAATTCTTCTATCACACTGCAAAATAGCGGCGAGTATAGCAAGGTCAAACGCCGAGCCCTCTTTTTTGACGTCAGCCGGCGCGAGATTTATCATTATATCGAGTGCGGGAAAAGAAAAACCGCTGTTTTCACACGCGGACTGTACCCGTCCCTTTGCTTCTTTAACCGCCGCGTCGGGCAGCCCGACGAGCTCAAAGCGCGGAATCCTATCCCACGCACTGCACTCCACCGTTACCTCAAATCCGTCTATTCCAAATACGCCGCAGCTGTAAATTTTTGAGAGCATAACGTCCTCCGAGTCAAGAAAATTCTACATCTTTATTATACATAATCCGATTCTCAAATGCAATAGAAAATTCTCATATTGACTTTTACCCGCGGAAATTATATAATGATTATATAATTAAGGTGAGAATTTTTTGGAGGACTGTTTTGAGAGCCGTAATTAAAAACGTAAATCTCTACGGAAAAATAACAGATATTACCGTCTCGGATGGCAAAATCGTGTCAATAGATAAAACAGACGAGACGGGCACAAACTTTGGAGGGTGCAAAATTTACCCCGGTCTTATAGACCTGCACGGTCACGGCTACATAGGTAACGATACAATGGATGGCGGCCTTCCCGTTATGGCGGACTACCAGCTTGCAAACGGTACAACCACGTGGTATCCCACCACTATGACTATGAGCGAGGAGGATATTATTGCCGCGTGCGAGGGTGACATTAACTTCGGTCACGGCGCTAATATCCCAGGCTTTCATATGGAAGGCCCGTTTATTAACGTAAAATACAAGGGTGCACAGAACGAAAAATACGTTATTGCGCCCACAATGGAGCTTTTCAACAAGTGCAAGAACGTTAAAAGAATTACCGTTGCCCCCGAGGTCGAGGGTGCGCTTGAATTTATAAAGGCTTGTCCTGCGCAGGTGTCGATAGGACACACCGACACCGATTACGATACCGCCCGTGCTGCGTTTTTGGCGGGTGCCACCTCTCTGACGCATACTTATAACGTCATGCCCGGTATTCACCACCGAGCCCCCGGTCCTATACCTGCAGGTGCTGAGTGCGGCGCTTACGCCGAGCTTATCTCAGACGGCGTGCATGTACATCCCGCTGCGGTGCGTATGCTGATTAAGCTCTACGGCGAGGATAAAACCGTCCTCATAAGCGACGCTATGCGAGCGACAGGTCTTGGCGACGGAACTTATGATTTCGGCGGTCAGAAAATAACCGTTACAGAAGGTCGCGCCTACACCGAAGGTGGCAACCTCGCCGGCTCGACCTCCACCCTTTTCAATTGTGTTAAATGCGCTATCTCCTTCGGTATTCCCGAGGAGACGGCCGTGAAAATGGCGAGCGAAAATCCCGCAAGGCTTATGGGGCTTAACAAGGGCAAAATAGAGGTTGGCTATGATGCCGATTTCATTATAGTTGATAAGAATTTTAATCTTGTTCGCGCTATTGCACGGGGAGAGGTGTAATGGAGAACCGTTATACGAGGACCGAAGCGCTTATCGGCAAGGAGGGTCTCGCTCGCTTACAGCGAGCCCGTGTTGCGATTTTCGGCATTGGCGGCGTCGGTGGATACGCCGTTGAGGCGCTTGCTCGCGCAGGTGTGGGTACACTCGACCTTATCGACTCGGACAAGGTGTCGGTATCAAACATCAATAGGCAGATAATCGCTCTTGACTCCACCGTCGGACAGTACAAGACCGAGGCAGCAAGAGATAGAATAAGTGATATTAATCCCGATATTACCGTTAATTGCTATAACATTTTTTATGACGAGTCGTGTTCTGAGAAAATAAATCTCAAAGACTACGACTACGTTATCGACGCAATTGACTCGGTAGGAGCTAAGATATACCTTATCGAATCATGTGTAAAAGATGGAGTAAAAATAATATCCTCTATGGGCACGGGCGCAAAGCTTGACCCGACGGCATTAAAAGTCGCGGATATATCTAAAACCTCGGTATGTCCCCTTGCGCGCGCCGTGCGCATAGGACTGAGAAAACGGGGGATAAACCGTCTGCGCGTTGTATATTCGACAGAGCCGCCTCGCCACCCCGCTTGCGAGTGCGGTGAAAAGTGTGACGGACGCCGCGCGCCAGCAAGCTGCTCGTTCGTGCCATCTGTCGCCGGTCTTATTCTTGCCGGTGAGGTAATACGTGACATCTCGGGTGTAGAAAATTGACAAGAACTTGAGTCTGTCAATTCTTATGACAAAAATTTTCGGAGGTTAACCGATGAAAACGAAGATAATTGATAAAAAGTATAGCGAGGTGCTCGCAATCCCAAGAGGAAAGCACAAGAAACCGCATCGCCCCGATATACTTTTCAGAACGCTACTCAAGCTCGTCTCACTGCCCGACGTAATAAAATCTCGCTTTAAATGCACACGGGTAGGCATGAACGGGATTGGAAAACGAGAGCCCTGCCTCATAATTATGAATCACTCGAGCTTTATCGACCTTGAGATTGTGTCGTCGGTGCTTTATCCCCGTCCCTTTAATATTGTTGCAACAACAGATGCATTTATAGGTAAGGAGACGCTTATGCGCCTTATCGGCTGTATCCCTACAACGAAGTTTGTCAGCGACCCGACTCTTGTGAGGGATATAATTTACACCGTTAAGAAGCTGAAAAGCTCGGTAGTAATCTTTCCCGAGGCGGGATATAGCTTTGACGGCAAAGCAACCGTTGTGCCCGACACTATAAGCCGTCTTGCAAAAATGCTTGGCATACCCGTCGTAAGCATTCACACCGACGGAGCGTTCTCGCGCGACCCGCTCTATAATAATCTTCAGGTAAGAAAGGTGAACGTTTCGGCTACCGAAAAGCTGCTGCTCTCCTCTGAGCAAATAAGGAAAATGAGCGCCGAGGAAATACAGGGTGTAATCTCTCGCGAGTTTGACTTTGACGCTTTTAAGTGGCAAAAGGAAAACGGTATAAAAATAGACGAGCCTTTCCGTGCCGACGGTCTTAACCGCGTGCTTTATAAGTGCCCTCACTGTCTTGCCGAGGGCAAGATGGTAGGTCTTGGCACGACGCTTTCCTGTACCGCGTGCGAGAAAAAATATATTCTTAACGAGTACGGCTCACTCTCTGCCGAGGACGGTGACACACGCTTTGACCACGTGCCCGACTGGTACGCGTGGGAGCGTGAGTGCGTAAAAGGTGAGCTGCTTTCGGATAAATACCGTCTTGATTTGCCGGTAGAAATTCTTATGACCGTGGACACAAAGGCTTTTTACCGAGTTGGAGACGGCAGGCTCTTGCATACAAAGGAGGGCTTTCATCTCACCGGCTGCGACGGAGAGCTTGACTATGAGCAAAAACCGCTTGCATCCTATACGGTATGCGCCGACTTCAATTTTTACGAGATAGGCGACGTCGTAGCGATTGGCACACACGAGCGGCTTTATTATTGCTTCCCGAAGACAGAGGAAGATGTCGTTACAAAGGTGCGCCTTGCCACCGAGGAGCTATACAAAATTGTATCAGAGGAGCGCCAAGCTAAATGCTCTACAAAAACCTAAGCGGGTATTTACGAAAAAAATACGGAAAAAGGCTTAAGAAAATATGCATTGACGGCGGCTTTTCCTGCCCCAACCGCGACGGAAAATGCGGCACGGGTGGCTGCATATTTTGTGGTGAGCGCGGTGCCGGCGAGCATATAGACAGAGCGCTCAGCATCAAAGAAACCGTGCGGAAGGCGCTGGATGGCGCAGGAGTCGATGACGGCTTTATCGCGTATTTTCAGAATTTCTCGAACACCTATGCAGATGCGGATACCTTGCGCGAAAGGTACGATGCGGCTCTTATTGACAGCCGTATAAAAATCCTTGCGATAGGCACTCGCCCCGACTGCATTACCGAGGAAATCGCAGAGCTTATCGCCTCTTATAAGACACGCTCTGACGTGTGGGTAGAGCTCGGTTTTCAGACGGCAAATGAAAAAACGGCACAGCTCATCAACCGCAGTTACCCCCGAGGCGTGTTTGAAAAAACGGTCAGAATTCTTGAAAAATTCGAGATTCCCACAGTTGTTCACCTTATGATAGGTCTACCCGGCGAGGGAGACGCGGAGCTCTCTGAAACCGCCGACTACCTTGACCGCTTTAATCTTTTCGGCATTAAAATACACTCGGTTTACGTTATGGAGGGCACCCGCCTTGCAGAGATGTATGAGCGCGGTGAATATACCCCCATTACAGAGGAGGATTACGTACGCCGTGCGGCATACCTCATCTCGCGCACAAATCCCGACACAGTCATACACCGCATAACCGGTGACCCGCCTAAAGATGCGCTTCTTGCGCCCACGTGGTGCCGAGACAAGCACAGGGTTATTGAGAGAATAAACGAGACTCTGAGTAGCACAGGTGAGTCACAGGGCTCTCGGTACAAAGAAAGCGCCTCAAACTTTTTTTCGAAAATGTATTGACAAACATAAAAATATTTGATATAATAATCTGCGTCACGGGGAAATATCCTTGTGAGATGCTGCTATGGCTCAGCTGGTAGAGCACATCCTTGGTAAGGATGAGGTCCCCGGTCCGAATCCGGGTAGCAGCTCCAGACAACCCCGAGGTTTACACCTCGGGGCTTTGGTTTGTTTTGGCGAAATTTGGCGGCACCGCTTTGTCTAGGGGTGGTCGGGAGCTGCTACTCCCAACTTCGTATCGGCGCAAGCATAGCTTGCTTCCGGTTTCAAATGCGATAGCGTTTGAACAGTAAGGAGTGAAACGACGTCTGCTCGAATCACGGGTAGCGCCTCACCTTGTATAAACACCATGCATCTCTCTAAAAATCTTTTGACAACCGACAACTATTTATTATTTTTTAATATTTTGTTCAATGTTTGTTCACACTTATCTGCTATAATACATAAGTCACACACAAGGACCATTAGCTCAGTTGGTTAGAGCTACCGGCTCATAACCGGTCGGTCCAAGGTTCGAGTCCTTGATGGTCCACCACGGAAACGCCACCCAAACGGGTGGCTTTTTTGTTTCCGCGGTGGACCATCAAGGCAACGCTGTGCGTTGTTTCCGAAGCAAAGCTGAGGAAAAAGGTTCGCATTTCCCACTCGGAGATCGACAAGCTCGCTTGTCAGACGTAGAGTGAGGAAATATTGCCCAACGGGCAAAATCCTTGATGGATAACCCCTCGTGGCCGTCCTTTTCATTTATTGCAACTTCTATCCGCAATATAGTCGAGCGAAACCTTATAATAATCAGCAAGCTTTATGGCAACCCAAAAAGGAATTTCTCTTTCACCTCGCTCATATCTCTGATAAACAGTCAGCTGCATATTTAGCATTTTTGCGATTTGCGATTGAGTTTTTTCGTTGTCCTCTCGTAAATCTCTTATACGTCTATATACAAACATAGCACACCCCAAAAATTAGTTATGTACCATAATTATATAAAAAACACCATTTGGTATTGACAAATAACACCATTTGGTGTTATAATGTTATCAACCAGATTGTTTTGTTGAATTTATCAGACGATCGTAAGCTGCGTTTTTCGGTGCATGGTTTCGTCTGCGCACCTTTTACAACTTACAGTGAAGCAGAAAACGTTCTCACTGAGGCTAAAGAATATCGCAAAAGCAAAACTTGACTTTCGAAAAAAACTATGGTACAATAGCGACAAAAAAGCTCTGACGAGGGAACACGATGAAAATCAGCATTAACGACTATGAAGAATACCTATATGACCATTACAAGAACCACGGTATTGACACCGGTTTGTTTATGAAGCTGGTTGAGGAAGTGGGCGAGGTTGCGGAGATCCTAAATAAACGAGACGGAAGAAAAGCCTCTGATAGCGAGGATTTGAATTCGCAGTTGGCAAACGAGCTGGTTGACGTTATTCATTACGCCTTTGCGATTGCTTCATTAAACCACATCAATTTGCAAGACGTTATTTTAGAGAAAGACAAAAAGGCGTCGGTAAAATATCACCACGAGAGAAACCTCGAGCAGTTTTTGTTAGAGCGATAACCCCCGCTTGCATTTCCCTTCACTTTATGATATACTGTATATATCAACACTTTAGGCGGTATATTATGAAAAAATTTTGTCTTTTTTTAGTTCTTATAATCTCTCTTCTCACACTCGTCTCTTGCGGTAATTACAGCATGGGGTTTGGCAATTATACTTACACCAAGATACATATTGACACCCACCACTTCTCCGGCTGCTATACCGTGGAAACGTGGTATGAAAGCGATAGCGGAATAGAGGTAACCACAAAGGAGCTCGGCTCTATCTTTGCCTCAGAGGGTACTTACATTCTTGTCGGTGACAAATGCCCTGTTTGCGATGCCGACAATACTAACTAAATAGAAGCTTTTTCAAATATATTTTAGATAAAATCAGGAGGTTTAGAATGAAAAAGATTTTTGCGCTTTCCCTCTGCCTTATAGTCATGCTCGGCGCACTTTCTTCCTGTACGGGAAAAGAGCCCTCTCCCGTGGGAACGTATATCTACGAAAAAGAAGGCTTCGGCGGTGATTTTTATATTACCATTTCAGAGGACGGCAGCTTTTCTTACTCTGTTGGATTGCTTGCGAGCTATGCCGGTGTCGGCGAGTGGACTATGGATGACGGCGTACTTCGGCTAAAGGACCGTGAATATCCCTCACTGAAGTTCGAAAACTTCTTTACCGTAAAGGAAGATAAGCTCGTGTTCATCGAGGAGGACTCCACAAACTTTATGTACCTCGAGGTTGCAAACGGAGCCGTATTCAACAAGGTTTCTTCTGAACAGTAAATGTTTTCTAAAAAGTAAAAACCCCGACACGTGTCGGGGTTTTCTCATTATTTTACATCAAAAATTTCCTCGTAGGATGCTGATAATATTTCTCTTAAAAGAATTATTTCGTCAGGGTAAAGATGCCTTTGCCCTACCTCTATTTTTGCAACAGCACTTCTGGTTATATCACACCCGTTAAGCTGAAGCTTTGCCGCCACCTGCTCCTGCGTCAAGCTCGCCCGCTCTCGCAGCTTTCGTATATTCTTCCCTATCTTCCTCTCGGTTGCTGCATTCATTTTAGTTATACCTCGCACCTATTTAAGAGCAAACTCTTGACATAATTATAAATGCGTGATATAATTTTATTGCACCCATATAAGTGCAATAAGTAAAATTTGGAGTTTTGTTTTGAAAATAATCGGTATTATAAAGGAGATAGATTCTTTAGGGCGTCTTCAAATTCCAAAAGAAATAAGAAAAAGACTTGGGCTTGGCAAAACCGTTGAGCATATTGTAATACCCGAGGGACTGCTCATTAAAAGCGACGAATATCGGTTGGTAAGAAAGAACGACAACAAGGGCGGATAACGGGTTTCCACCCCCGTCTTTACAAGAAACTCCCTTGCAAACTTTGTCGATTTATGTTATAATAATTTTACTCGCTTTAGCCGTAGCGGAGTGGAACACATAAGCCCTACGGCTTGCGACTACACAAGGAGAAAATTATGAAAGCATTAAAGAGACTACTTACGGTTCTTGCCATAATTGCCGGCGTGGTGATTGTTATTTACCTCACCTGCCTTATCGCGAATGCCGTTCACAGAGATAATATGGAGGCCTACATAGACAGCTTTGAAAGGGTTGAATACGAGGGTCAGCTTACACCGAACGTCGACGAGCGAGGAAATTACTATTTTGTAACCGACGGCGACTTTAAGGTTATGCAGCTGACCGATGTGCATCTTGGCGGCGGCTTTCTTTTCGCTGACGGTGACAGAAAGGCCATTCATGCAGTAGCAGCTATGATAGAGGTAGAAAAGCCCGACCTCGTTATCGTGACGGGGGATATCTCCTTTGCCGTGCCGTGGGCGGGCACGCTCGACAACTCCGTAGCGCACGGATATTTCACACGCCTTATGGAAAACCTTGGTGTTTACTATACAGTTACCTTTGGTAATCACGACTCCGAGGTGTATAACTACCACAATCGCGCGGCGGTTGCAGATATGTACTCTGACGAGGCACTCGAGTACTGTCTTTTCTCCCCCGGTCCCGAGGATATATTCGGTGAGTGTAACCATATAATAACGGTTAAAAACAGCCTCGGACTTATCACCTCGTCCTACGTTATGATAGACTCAAACGCTTATAAGGAAGGCAACGTTTTAGGCTTCCTCGGCGACTACGACAACGTACATGCCGACCAGATAGAGTGGTACAGAGAAACAATAGCGTATTACACCGAAAAAAACAACACGGTATATAATTCTCTCGACGATAGTGAGCGCCCCGAGGGCTTTAATTCCAACGCGATTTTAAGCTATATGTATATGCACATACCGCCCGAGGAAATGCTAAAAGCATATAACGAGGCGAAGGGCGGTGACATTTCCGACCGCAACGTATACGGCATTGTGGGCGAGGGCGGGCAGGTCGTATATTCATCAGAATATCCCGATATGCTCTTTGAGACGGTTGTAGAGATTGGAAGCACGAAGGGCATCTTCTTTGGCCACGACCACTTAAACAGCCTGCGATTTACATACGAGGGTGTGCTTCTCGCCTACGGGTACAGCATTGATTATTCGGCATACGCGGGCGGCACGGGCTATCAACGCGGCTGTACGCTTCTCACCGTAGATGCCGAGGGCGAGGGACAGCTCCGCTATTCAAATTACTATTCCGACATTTACGACCATCTCGACGACGGTGTTGATATGACGTTGCCCGAGGCGTATAATTAACACGGGTAGGGCTTATGAAAAGATTTCGGCCAAAATTAGATAAGTTCTTCTATATAATTTTTACCGTTTTGCTTCTTGTTATAATAGGCCTTACCGTCATGTCGGTATTTGAGCCTGTGACGCTGTGGGTCATAATTCCTACCGACCTTTTCATTCTTTATTTTCTTGTCTCCCCGCTGTTCGGATACGTGGAGCTCGGAGAGTGTTCGGTTTTCATAAGGTTCGGTATTTTCCTGAAAAGAGAGATTCCCTACTCGAAAATAAGAGGATTCTCAAAAGAGCGAAGGTTCTATTCCGACTCCATGCTCTCGCTGAAAAACTCGCTCGAGCACGTGAACATCAAGTACAACACCTTTGATATCGTGTCGGTCAGCGTCAGGGATAACGACGAGCTAATCAGAGAGATTGAAGCAAGACGATAACGAAAAAGAGATAACCATAGGGTTGTACCCTATAGGACAGTTTTCAAAAATACGGCATATCTCGAAAGAGCTGTGCCGTATTTTGCGTTTGTGGATACAAATGCAGTGCTTGTCAGGAAAAATGACAAGGCATATATGAACATAATAAAAGCTCGTGAAATTGGATTTAACTTTACTTTATAGCTACGATTACCGAGAATTTTTGGTAAGAATACACGCATTCAACTGTATTAAATCCACTCTTGCGAAGCATTTCGATTTCTTCTTCTACAGAGCATTCCCTGTCCAGTTTTTGTCGCTTTCTCCACAATTCTATATCGTGTTCGCTCAATCCACTTGTTGCCAATTGACTTTCCCAATAAGAATTAAACCACTCGCCCATCTCGGGATGCCTACCGCAAAACTGATCGTAGTTTACAAACAAGCCTCCATTTGGCAGTTTATCATATATTTGTGAAAAAAGCTTTTGCTTATCCTCATTCTCCAAATGATGAATCGATAAAGCTGATGCAATCACGTCAAAATCTCCGCTCGGCAACTCTTTTGAGTAATCCAACACTTGATATGATATGCTACTTATGCCATCAAATCTCTTGCGGGCGACATTCAACATTTCATCCGCTATATCCACTAATATATATTCTGCCGATGAACATTCCTGATACCAAAAATAAGATAACAGTCCTGTTCCTGCGCCTAAATCTAAAACTCTTTTAGGTTTTTCAATGTTGGAAATAATAAATTTTGTTGTATTTTCGTAATAATCATTGAAGCAAGGTATGAACTTTTTTCGATTACTATCGTACTCTTGTGCTATAATATTAAACTGTTCCTTTATATTCATTTTTAAGCACTCCATTACTTAATTTGGATTATCAATTCATCCTGTAAATTCTTATTTATCATACCATTTTTTGTATCGTGCCAATGACACACAACTATTATAGCAAACAAACCGCAGAAAGTCAATCTGCGGTTTGTGTCTTTTAGAGCTTTTTGCAACAGGAAAAAGTATTATCTCCTGTCGGTAGGTAATCTGTTCTCAAAACTGTCCTTTAGGGTACAACCCTATGGTTATCTCTTTTTCGTTTTACTTCTCTATCACAAACTGCTCGTCGGCAGAAAGGTCAACCACGGTGCAGTCGTTCATATATGTGCACTCGGGGAGGACAATCATTGCGGCAAGCTCGGGCGCGTTTGCGGGAAGGGGGGCGAGGTGCCAAACGCACGCGTTCATCTTAACGAGGGTGTGACGGGGCACGAGGAAAGCGTGGGTATACTCGGGCAAGGGCTTGCCTGCCGAGGGGGGCGCGACGTGCAGAATCATATCGTCGTTAAGAGGCAGAATTATCTCCGAGGTGGTCGTGTGATACTCAACCTGCGTGATTTTCATCTCCTCGGGACGTTTTACAAGAATCGGCGAGAATGCAACGTTATGACCCTCGTATGACGTAACCCTGTCGGGAAAGAAACGGTGAATCTCACCTGAAAGAGGATAGCCCTCGGGGTTTTCCATATCGTAGTATAAGCCAAAGGGAGCAAAGGCCTCCTTTGTTAGTGCCTCAACCTTTATTTTTCTCATAATGTTTCTCCTTTGTTTGATTTACAGTTATATAATAGCACAAAAAGCCGAAAAGTTCAACGGGTTTTGTAAAGTTTAATTAAGGATTACATCTTTTACAAGGAGAAAATCCCTTTTCAATCAAGTACCTTCGGTCTCCGTTGTATCGCTCCTCATTTTTCTCGCTTATTATAGAACCCCAAAAGCAATCCTCGGTATGAAATTTTTTGCTACGCATATTTACAATAAATCCCGAGTTTTCTACCGATGCTCTTTCTTTTTCGCTTTCACATAATCCGTCCTCTTCGCTATGTAAATATGGACTGCAAAAAAGAAAAAACACAATTAGCAGTACAGCAAAAATAACACAAACCTTTTCTCTATTCATTTTTCACCTCGCTCACAAGATAATTATAACACTGTTTCACGAAATATGCAATACATTTTGTAATGCATACAACTAATACTATTTTTTATACAATAGTATTACAGAGGTGATTATATGAAAAAATTCAAGATTCCTGTTGTGCCACAGAGCACAAGCAAATGCATAAGATTCCCTAACGATGTTATATCGAGCGTAGAGGAAGCAATCAAGGACACTGACTGCTCTTTCAGTGCTTTCGTTATTGAAGCAGTGCGAGTTGCTCTTGACAGCTTATCCGAGGACAAAGAAGAAGCAGACGGCTGATTTAGCCGTCTGCTTTTGTGTTATAAACCTTATTTTTTAGGCTTTTTTATGCGGTTGAGCTGCTTATTCAGCTTGAGAAGCTCTTCCTTGGTGAAGGAGATGTTCATCATACCCATCATAGAGGTAAGACGAAGCACAGTAAAGCCGCCCATCATCTGCATAAGTCCGCCGCCTGCGTCCTTAAGATTTACCTCAAAGCCGCCAGACTTCTTCTCGCCCTTCTGCCCTGCGGCAGCCTTCTTTTTGAGCTTCAAGCCGAGGCGAATGAACCAAAGCTTGCCCCAGAAGGATTTCATAATCTCGCCGAGAGTATCGTTAAGCGAGAATCTGCCTGCGGGTGCGTCAATATCAAACCAGTTGAGGACAGCGCCCTTCTCAACAAGGACGTAGTCCATATTCATTTCGTCAACCTTGCGAATCTTACCCTCGTCGGAAAGCTCGCCCGCCTTGGCAACTATCGTGGACTCTCCCTCATTCTTTACGTCAAAGTAGAAGAAGTGGTCCTCTGCGCTCTTCTTGCCAATAGACTCGCCGTTTACGAAAAGCTCAACCTCAGGCTGATTCGAGTAAACGGTAACACGGGTTACGTCCTCTACCCTGTCAACGTATCTCTTACCGGCAAGGTGAACGAAGGGCTCGTCAGATAGCCATGCCTTATATGCATAGAAGGCGTCCTTTTTATACTTTCTGTCAAAGGTAACGAGCCCCTTATGGTTCTGTCCGTTCTCGCCGCCCTCGGCACGTGCATCAGCGCCGAAATCAAACATATTCCATACGTGAGTTGCCCACATATACTTGCGGGTGAAGAGCTGCTTTATAAGCTCCTCGTGGTAGTATGCCTGATACTCCTCGGTGTAGTCGCCCTGCTTAGGATTAGAGGTGTGCCAGTTAAGCGCCTCACAGCCGTACTCGGAGCAGCCGATGGGAATATTCGGGTGCGTCTCGTGGAACTTATCAAACCACGGGCCGTTCATCGAGGTGTCGCCGCCGTACCAGCCAAAGTAGTGGTTGTAGGATACAACGTCGGGGATAAGAAGATACGGGTCGTCCATCTTGCACATCGAAACTGCGGCAATTGTGGTCTTTCTCGTCTTATCCATCTTGTGACAGAGGTCATTTAATATTCTGTGGTTTTCTAGAAGATCCTCGTCTGAGCCGCCGATGGAAATCTCGTTGGAAAGTCCCCATACTACAATAGAGGGGTGGTTATAGTTCTGCGCGATAAGCTCGGTCATCTGCGACACGGTGTTCGCTCTGCCTCCGGGCATATGCTTCGAGATATAAGGAATCTCCGCCCACACAACCATACCGTACTCGTCGCAAAGGTCGTAAAAGTACTGGTCGTGCTGATAATGAGCAAGACGAATAGTGTTAGCGCCAACCTCGGCGATAAGCTCCATATCCTCTCTGTGATGCTCGGGAAGAAGGGCATTACCGAAGCCCCATCTGTCCTGATGGCGAGATACACCGCGGAGAGAATACTCCTCGCCGTTAAGGATAAATCCTCGCTCGGGGTCAATCTCAAAGCTGCGGCAGCCGAAGCGCGAGCATACGTTATCTATTACCTCGTCGCCCTCAACTATCTCAGCCTCGCAGCAGTAGAGGTAGGGGTCGCGTCTTCCGTGCCAGAGATGTACGTCCTTTATCTCAAAGCGGACACTCTTCTCGTCGGATACGATTTTCTCTATCTCGTTTTCGTCCTTATCGTAAAGGGTATAAGCTATCTTCTGACCCTCTGCAAGCTCGGTGGTGTAAACCTCTACGGTAACGGTTGCATCAGTGCCGTTTACCTCGGGGGTGATTTTTATACCGGGCGCGCCGTAATAATCGAGGTCGAAACGCGTCTTTGCTACAGCGATAATATTAACGTCTCTGTAAAGACCGCCGTAGAAGGTGAAGTCGGCCATCTGAGGATAAACCTCGTCGCTCGGCGAGTTGTCGACAACTATAGCAAGCTCGCACTTGCCGCTCGCAAGAGCGTCGGTAAGCTTTACTCTGAAGATTGAATAGCCGCCGTCGTGGTGACAAATCTTCTCACCGTTTGCATAAACGTCTGCCGAGGAGTTCGCACCGCGAATTTCAAGATAGTAGTCGTCTGCTAAAGCAAGCGACTCTTTATCAACAGTTTTCGTATAAACGCAAGAGCCACGGAAATAGTCGTTTCCGCCGTCCTGTCCGTCTA